>DATKWV010000085.1:0-17533 GCA_035529405.1 Sedimentisphaerales bacterium
CCTACGAAAAGATACAGCAGAAGGTATAAGAGACCTTCTTAGGAGCAAAATACCGAATGCGAAGGCTTTTGACCTGCCGAATAAATACCGTATGGCAGATATGGTCAGGGCAGACCTTGAGGATGCAGGGATAGACTTGCAGGATAATGGGGACGGAGTTATTGATTTTCATTCGTTAAGACACAGCACTGCAAGTCTGCTGGCAGCTTCAGGGGTGAATCCGAAAACGGCACAGGCAATAATGAGACATTCTGACATAAACCTTACGATGAGCAGATATACCCATATTTTCCGTGGTGCAGAATCTGAAGCGGTAGAATCAATGCCAGATTTTTCTTCTCAGGGCAGACAGCGACAAGTTGCGACCGGAACTTATAGTAAACCTGCTGAACTTTCCAAAAGCGCTTACAAACCAGCTTACAAAAAACTTGCAAAAAATCCTGACTTTGATGGACAGCGGTTGTCCGCAATTGGCTCTGATGCAGTGCAGGAACAATGCAACATATCACAAAACAGGGGTGAAGCTAACCCTATGCAATCGGCAGAGTTAGGAACAAAAAAAGAGCCAATGTCATCAACTGACACCGGCTCAAAAACAACCACGCCCGGCAGGACTCGAACCTGCGACCTACGGATTAGAAATCCGTTGCTCTATCCAGCTGAGCTACGAGCGCAAAAATTTCTAACTTCTTGTAATATAACGACTTTTAGCTTGTCCTGTCAATGGTTCAGACCCCAAAGCAGCAAAATTAGTAAAGGTTGTCAGTAAAATTATCAGTTTTGTCTGGTTGTAATAGTCACTACGGCCTGTTGAAAAACGTGCGTGCCCACACGCCTGTCGCATACCGAATTTACAGAAACAATGTTACACTAACAAACGGTGTATATCGTCCTATAATTAAAATCCGAATTCGAGCGATAGCTATAATCTCTGTTTTAATAATTAGTTACAGAAGCCACCTCCGCTTTCTAAAACTAAAAATCTACGAGCTTGATTTATTACTTTAATCAGACCGATATTACTTGTTACAATGATAATGAATGCCTGACACTTAACGTGTCCTGAAATGTACAAATTGCCGAATAATTGGCTTTCTAAGGAGGAGTAAAGATGAAAACTTCAAGAGTTCTTGCGTTTACGAGCGTCCTTTTCTTGGTTCAGGCACTTGCCGGGTTTACACATGCAGCTGACCCGTTCGTGGTAAAGGACATAAATCCGGGAGACGCCAACTCATTTCCTTCAGACCTTATTAATGTAAACGGTGCGCTGTTCTTTACAGCCAACGACGGAACCCACGGAAGCGAGTTGTGGGCAAGCGACGGGACCAGGGCCGGCACCGTTATGGTAAAGGATATCTGGCCGGGCTCAACCGGCTCGTCGCCTGCCGAGCTTACAGATGTAAACGGTACACTGTTCTTTACAGCCGACGACGGAACCCACGGACCTGAATTATGGAAAAGTGACGGGACCGAAATCGGCACCGTCATGATAAAGGATATCAACGCCGGTCCGGGCGACTCGCAGCCGTATGACCTGACGGATTCAAACGCTACGCTGTTCTTTGTAGCCGACCACGGAACCCACGGACCCGAGTTGTGGAAAAGCGACGGCAGCGAAACAGGCACCGTGATGGTTAAGGATATCTGGCCGGGCTCTGAAACATTCGTGTATCCTACGTATCTGACGGATGTAAACGGCACGCTGTTCTTTGTAGCCGACGACTCCAACGGTCAGGGCTTATGGAAAAGCTCCGGGACCGAGGAAACAACGGTGATTGTCAGCCAGAACCCAGACGTTTGGGGGCATGAGAACCTTAGGAATGCAATGGGGACCCTGTTCTTTGTAGCAGAAGATTCAGCCCACGCGCGCGAGTTATGGAAAAGTGACGGCACCGACGTCGGCACCGCCATGGTCAAGGACATCAACCCAGGCGGAAGCGGAGCCGGCGCGTTCGAAACAGGTCAGGACCCCCACACCATCACAGCCGTAGGCGGTACGCTGTTTTTTAGAGATGAGGGATACACACGGACGCTGTGGAAGAGTGACGGGACCGAAGTCGGTACCGTGATGGTAAAGGATTGCTCGATGCCAAGATATCTTTCGAACGCAAGCGGCACGCTGTTCTTTACAGCCAGCGACCCTTGTGAGCCGGCCAACAGGTTGTGGAAAAGTGACGGAACCGAGGAAGGAACAGTAATGGTAACCTCAATCGGAACGAACCCCGGCCCCGTCACTGATGTAAACGGCACGCTGTTCTTTGAAGACAATACGGTTGACACCGGATACGAGTTATGGCAAACTGACGGGACCCCCGAAGGAACCGTTATGGTAAAGGACCTCAACCCCGGCTCAGCCGACTCGAATCCCGGCTATCTGACCAATCTAAACGGCGCGCTGTTATTCTCTGCCACCGACGGAACGTACGGAACTGAACTGTGGATATACGTCGACTGGTCGTGCAGCGAGGCCATACCAGGTGACGTCAATAATGATTGCAAGGTTGACTTTACAGACTTTGCTGCTATGGCTTCCAACTGGCTCAACTGCAACCGCCATCCCGACTATCTATGCGGGCTGTAGCCACCCCAGCCGTTTCTACGCCTCGGGATATTGATGAAAGCGGTTCCATAACCTTTTAAGATTTTGCCGCCAGAGCTTTGAAGAAAACAAATACAACCGCACCCGCAATCCCTATTCCCGAATAAATTACATTCTCGATTCTGAAACCATTTCCCGCAATTGCCGAAAACAGCTCAACAGCACACAGAAAGCCGGCTGGAAGAGCCAACGATATTATCAGGTATCGCAAACTAAATCCTTTGATTCGTTCCGAAGGCTTAATAACCTGCACCCAGAGTATGGTAAAAAGTCCGTAAGCAAACAAATTAAACACCGCATTCGCCGTCGGCACTAAATCAGCTGGGTTAACTTTCGTCAGATTCGCCAAAGAGAAGATACAAACACCGGTTACAACAAGCACTGCCGAATGAAATCCAAAAAACCAGACAATCATCACCCCAGCCACCACACCACCAAAATTGGCCCAAAAGTCCTCAATATCCGCGTTGCGGCCCACATAGCCCTGCAAAACCTCGTCAAGCACGCTGTAACACAGTCCCGCAAAAAGTACCCCCCAAACCGCAGTTTTGCGCCAGTTTACTTTTCGGTACGGACTGACGGCAAGCCAGATAAGCACAACCAAAACCATATAAACAACCCCATGCAGCCATTTGTCCGATACGCCCGCCTTGTAAACCAATGAGGGAATTGGTACGTGGGTAACGATGAAGATTGTCGACCAATATACCGCCAGCGCAACAATGCTTAGCTTTTGTCTATATGGCAACGACATTTGAGAAACCCTCAGCTAAATGTGATGAAAAACCACCGCGGCATGACCATATGACCTTATAACATCTTGATTTTCAGCCGCCTCGAATCGTTTAAGGCCCGCTGTCATAAGGGCGATAACGATTTGTTACAGGCAATCTTCTGTCCCTGCCAAACGCGTTGGGGGTAACTTTTATTCCCAAAGGCGATAATCTTCTCTTGTATTCGCTGCGGTTGACCATCCGCATAACAGAACGAACCAGTTCCTCATCAAAGCCTTCTGCAACAATCTGTTTGGCGGATTTTTCCTCCAGAAGGTAATCCGCCAGAATCATATCAAGCACATCATACTCGGGCAGGTCATCGCTGTCTTTCTGACCCGCCCTCAGCTCGGCACTCGGGGCTCTTTTTATCACCGCCTCAGGTATAATCACCCGGCCAAATATCTGATTTACGTATTTTGCCACCTTGTAAACAAGGGTCTTGGGAACATCTTTCATCACAGCGAAACCGCCGGCTGTATCCCCGAAAACAGTAACATATCCAACCGCAGTTTCACTTTTGTTTCCGCACGTGAGTACGAGAAAGCCGAACAGGTTACTGAGTGTCATCAACAGACAGCCGCGAATTCTGGCCTGCAGGTTCTCATATGCGATGCCCTTGTCCTGCCAACCCGCAATTTTCTTCAGTGCGCTGTCAAAGTTGGCAAGTATGGATTCAATCGGCACTGTTAAAAGCTTTATGCCCAGATTGTCGGCGACTTTTTGCGCATCAGCTATTGTATCGGCACTTGTAAATTGCGAAGGCATAGTGACAGCCAGCACATTTTCGGCGCCTAAAGCAGCCACGGCAATTGCTGCTGTTACAGAGGAATCTATCCCGCCGCTAAGACCCAGCAGGACCTTTTCGAAGCCGTTCTTTCGCGTATAATCCCTTGTGCCGAGAACAAGCGCCCGGTAAAGCTCATCAATTTCCTCCAGCGGCTGCGGTTCTGCAGGCTCACCGGACCGGACATCAGCCATACCATCGGCGCTAGCGGTAATTTCAGCAATCACCAGGTCCTCTTCAAAAGCTTTTGCCTGGCTTACAACATTACCGTTCGTATCCATAAACATACTTCGGCCGTCGAAAACCAACTCGTCCTGACCGCCGACGAGATTGCAGTAACAAACAACACAGTCAAACTGCTTTGCACAGGCGCTTAGCATGGCCTGTCTTTGCTGGTGTTTGCCGATATGAAACGGCGACGCTGAGATATTGACAATCAGTTGAATTCGGTCCTGGCGGCTGGAACCGCTTTTCGCCCGCGCCGGTTTTGATGAACGCGGTGGCCTATATAAGCTCGAGCATAGAAAACTGCCGAGCCATTGCGTATCCCAGATATCAGCGCAGACAGTAAAGGCAACATTCAGGCCGGCCATATTCATAATCAGCGGCTCCGTACCCGGCCTGAAGTATCTTAACTCGTCGAAAACACCGGCGTTGACCAGACGGGATTTTCGATAAATCTTTCTTATGCGCCCCTGCTGCAATATCGCGGCGGAATTGTAACAGGTATCTTCGTAATCTTCTGCAAAACCCACGACCATTGTGATTTCGGGACAATCGCTTGCAAGTTTTTCCAGGGCGGCTGAAACATCCTGCAGGAAATGTTTGCTCAACAGCAGGTCTTCCGGCGTATAGCCGCAGACAGCCAACTCAGGAAAGACCAGCAAGTCCACTTGTCGCGCAAGGGCCTGATGGTAGATTTCTCGCATTTTGAGGCCGTTAAAACTCAAATCACCTACAACCGCGTCAAACTGTCCCAAAGCTACTCGCACCACGCTTACTCCAAATCAATGTCCTTGTTGCCGAATAATAACCATCTAATGACCAGGCGGCGGTTTTTCGGCTAAATTTTAGAAAACAAAGGTTTAGAATACAAGCCTTTTTTCCTCAATGAACCGGCTGCCATTACAAACCTGTCGGGCCAATGCCGCCCTGATGAGACGTTATTGACGCAGCAGCACAACTTTATATAATGTTATCGAATACCCTTAATTTTCGATAGCGCTGAAAATGAATGCCGTATTACTGGAGCAGGTCTGCAAATCCTTTGGCCGAGTGCATGCCGTTGACAACCTGAGCGTACAGGTTCCGACGGGAAGCATCTATGGCTTTCTTGGCCCTAATGGTGCCGGAAAAACCACCACGTTGCGGATGATTATGAATATCATTCGGCCGGACAGCGGCCGCATCGAAATATTTAAAGACGGCTTAATTGAAAAGGTCAAAACGCGCATCGGCTACATGCCCGAAGAACGCGGCCTTTATCGCAAAATGACGGTCAGCAAGATACTCGCTTACTTGGCGGTACTTAAAGGTGTGCCTTCGGAGAAAGTTTCCGCCAGCGTGTCGCGGTGTTTGCAGCAGATTCAGTTAAGCAGCTGGGCCGATAAGAAAGTGGAAGACCTGTCCAGAGGTATGCATCAAAAGCTGCAATTCGCCGTTGCGGTAATCAACGAGCCTGAACTGTTAATCTTCGATGAACCATTTTCAGGGCTGGACCCCTTGAATCAGGAACTGCTGAAAAACATCATTCTCGAAATGCGCAGCGAAGGCAGAACTATTATTTTTTCCACACACGTTATGCATGAGGCCGAAAAACTCTGCGACTGTATCCTTCTAATAAATAAAGGCAAAACCATTTTAGACGGCAATTTAGCCCGGATTCGTTCCAGGTACAGGTCACGAGCTGTTTGCGTAGAAGCCCAGGGTTCTACAGATTTTATCGAAAGACTGCCCATTGTAACCAAAGTACAAACACAGCAGAATCAGCTGGAAATAACTCTGACAGAGGATGCCGACCCCCAGGATTTGCTCGAGGCCCTCGTGCAGAAAGTGCGAGTGCAAAAATTCGAAGTTAAAGTGCCATCGCTGCATGAAATCTTCGTCAACTCAGTCGGAGCCGACAATGTACAAGATTCTTAAAATTGCCCAGCGCGAGTATGTCGAGACAATAAAGACCAAGACGTTTCTCATAAGCCTGCTTTTTGCGCCAGCTGTTACCGTCGGTATCATTTTTTTTACCGGCAAAATCTCCCGCAGCAAAGGCGGTCCGCGTCCTGCTGTCAGGATAGCTGTAACCGACCTGTCTGCGCAACTGTCAGATGAAATAAAAAGCCGTTTTAATAAACATAACGACTCAAACCCGCAAAGACAAATCCTGTTCGAATCGTTGGAAGCGGAAAACATGCACACCGGTGCTGAAAAACAAGGCAAAGCCCGGCTGCGCTCGGGCCGGACAGATGCATACGTTGTCCTTGATAAAGATATTCTCGAAGGTTCCGGTAAAGTATATTTCTATACACACAAGCCGAAACCGATGAATCTTGATGCCTTTTGGACCGTGGAAAGAATTATCAATACAGCCGTTGTCGAGCAGCGATGCAAGCTGCGAAATCTCTCCCCGGAACTGCTGGCGGAACTGCGCAATGTCCCGCTCGAACGTCTCGAAATCGGCTCGGGTGAAACCGGGCAGCGTGTGCAAAAAACGGCTGAGAGTATGACGAAAATGATGGTTCCATTCTTCTTTATGCTCTTGATATATATGGGAATCGTTGGTATAGGCCAGCAAATGCTCAGCAGTGTAATAGAGGAAAAAAGTTCACGCATTATTGAGGTATTGCTGTCAGCGGTCAGCCCATTTGAGCTTATGACCGGTAAAATCCTCGGCCTGGCCGGAATAGGATTAACAGTTATAAGCCTCTGGGCCGCTGCTGCCTATGGTACTGCCCGTTGGCAGGGCTTGGATGTGGACATCACCACCGGGATGCTGTTTTATTTTGTTCTCTATTATGTGCTTGGTTTCCTTCTGTTCAGTTCGATACTGGCCGGAATAGGCTCTATCTGCAACACGCTTAAGGAAACACAAGCCCTGATGATGCCCGTGGTGTTGGTTTTCATAGTTCCGCTGATATCGTGGTACAACCTTGTGCAAAGTCCGGACGGAACTCTTGCCAGAACACTGTCATTCATACCACCTGTAACACCGTTGGTGATGATTTTGCGCCTTTCTGCCAGCTCGAATGTTGGCGCTATTGAGATTGTCGCTTCAATACTTTTATTGGCTGGGGCCGTGTTTGCAGCCCTGTGGCTGGGGGCCAGGATATTCAGAACCGGCATTCTAATGTACGGAAAACGCCCCGCACTGACGGAGGTTTTCCGCTGGCTAAAACAAGCCTAAAAAATCACCTGTATCAGCAACGGCAAATTTACAGGCGTTTTGAGGGAAACTTCAAGGCAAGTTTGAATATGCTTGAACGAGCAGCGGACGATTGCCCCGTATGTTCCTGCAACGACGAACAGATATATCCGGCCCTGCGTTTTATTTTGCTGGCCAGGTGCTAAGCTGTAATTTGTCCGGGCAATCGGAAACGACCTTGTCGTAATCGTCAAACCAGTAGGCAGTGCCGTTGCGTTCGAAGGTCATAAAGCGGTTGCTGTCCCGCCGGGCGGCGGCTCGGTGGTATTTGAAATGAATCAGTTCCTGCGTGACGGCCACGACTTCTATTTTTCCGCTCGAATGCGACATCACAAACCGCACTCGCTTTGCAAGACCGCTGACCTGTGATTTCGCCTGCTCGATAATCTCGTATGCCTTCTCAAGCGGCACCATAAAGCATTTATTTCCTGCGGTTGGCCGGCACTGGAAAACATAGTACACCGGCGCACCAACAAAAGACAATTTGCTGAAAAGCTGCGCCATAGTCTGGGCATTATCGTTGACTGCTTTAATAACGGGTGTCTGATTCGCGATGACAGCGCCTGCTTTTTGCAGCAGGCTGACGGCCTGAACCGCAGGGTCGGTCAATTCGCGCGGATGCACAAAGTGGGTTATAAAGTATATTTTTCTGCGCGGCTTGCTGTAGGTCTCGACCATTTTCAAAAGAGCCGGGTCGTTTATGATTCTGAACGGGTAAAATGCGGGTGTTTTTGTTCCGATACGAATTACTCTTATATGGTCAATTTCCCTCAATTGCCGTACAATGTTTGCAAGTTTTGAAGTTTTCAGCGCCAACGGGTCGCCGCCGCTGAGCAGTACGTTGGTTATGCCGGGTCGCATTTTTATGTATTCAAGGGCCGCTGGGATGTCCCGAAGATATTCTTGACGGTTTTTTTGAAAAATGCGCTTACGAAAACAATACCGACAGGTGCATTCACAAACATTACTTATCAAAAGAAGCACCGTGGAATTATACTTATGTTCCAGGCCGGGCAGAATGGTATGTTTTTTTTCATTAGAGGCATCGAGCCGGCCCCACTGCTGAAGTTCCTGTACCTGGGGGATTATCACTTTGCGTATCGGGTCGTTGGGGTCGTTCCAGTCAATAAGTGACAGGTAGTAATCGTTGCATCGGAAACTAAACTGCTCGGTAACCTCTTTCAGCTGTTGGCGTTCCTGCCGGCTCAACTGTTTTACCTGTTCTATCTTTGTAATATGTCGGCACCTGGTCGAATTCATTTTTTATTTTAGTCCCTGAGCTTGTTCCGGCTGTTTGTTTTTTTACGGCAAAGCAGGTAAAACCTTAAAGCTGATCGCTTCTGAACGCATCGATGACAATGCCGAGCATTTCAGCAAGGCTGGTTCGCGGCTGCCAGCCGACCATGTTTTTTATCCGCTCGATGTTCGGCACACGCCGCATCATATCCTCGATGGGTCTGCCGTAAGCAGTTTCGTAGGGAACATACTGCTTTTTGCTTTTGCTGCCGGTCATTTTAATAATTTTGTCGGCAAGACCATTAATACTGATTTCCTCTGTGGAACCGATGTTATACACCTTTCCGACGGCTTGCCTGCAATTGACCAGGCTTATAATCGCATCCACAACATCGCCTACGTAGCAGAAGCATCTTTTCTGGCGCCCCGTACCGTATATGTCAATAGGTTCATTTTTTAATGCGCTTTGAACAAAACGCGGTACAACCATACCGTATCTTCCTGTTTGTCGGGGTCCGACCGTATTAAAAAATCTGCCAATAATAACCTCCAGATTATATTGTTGATGGAAAGCCAGACCGAGGAATTCGTCTATTGCCTTGCTGCATGCATAAGACCAGCGTGAAAGCGTCGTACTTCCGAGAACAATATCATCTTCTTCGGCGAAGGGAACGGCCTCGTTTTTGCCGTAAACCTCGCTGCTTGAGGCAATAAAAACCTTTTTACCCAGTTTGTTTGCCGCTTCCAGCACCACCGTTGTGCCTGTGATGTTGGTTTCTATGGTTCGTACGGGGGTGTCGGCTATGAGCTTGACACCGACTGCTGCGGCAAGATGATAAACAGCATCGCTTTGCTCGGTCATTTTACTCATCAGCTCGGCATTGCAGATATCACCTTCTGTGAAGGTAAATGCGGGATGGTCCTTAAAACTGCGGATGTTTTCCAGGCTGCCGGTGCTGAGATTATCCACCACCCTGACCTGGTGGCCATTCTGCAGCAGTGTCTCGGCAAGATGTGAGCCGATAAATCCGGCGCCGCCTGTTACCAATACCCTCATAAAATCCGGTCCCTGCTGTTTGCGGTGAAAAAAACCGCTGTTTAATATAATTTTCCGGCAAAGGTTCCAGCCCAAGGCGTTGCCGGAACCCCGCAGCCTGCTGCAGCTGCTGGCATCTATATTAACGTATCGTCAAATGAAGAACCTAATGTTAGTTAAAGAAAATGCTTGAACGGGTCGTATGCGGTGGCTGGCAACGAAAATACGGTTCATATCGAAAATACGGCTTTTTTCTTAAAAAGGGGGTATTTAATTAAATCGTGCCTGCAAGACAGCTATGCTGTTGTCGTTGTCAAAGCTGGTAACAGGCTTTTTATCGGTCTTTTCGGTTTGTTATCTGCTCCTGAAACACTTCTGGGCAGCCTCGGTAAGATGATAGCATGTCCGGAGGTGTTGTGTCAAAGGGCACGTGGAGACTTTCTGAAGGGTAGCTGCCCGGGTGCCGATAATGAGTTTAGTTGCGTGTCTGCGGCATAAAATCGACCTCAACTGCCAAATTTTTACTTTTCGATTGTGGGTTTGCAATAGACGGACTAATAACTATAATAACGCTTTGGTTAAGGGCACACAAATTCCGAAATTGTTGAGCGGGTCCGGCTATGGTTTTGCACAGAATGACATTTACGGTGGTATTGGCAGCAGGTGTTGTGTTTTGCGGTTTTTCAACGGTCTGCGGCAAGACGTGGCACCTGGATAAAGACCAGCAGTGGCAAGACCTGTCCGACCAGCAAGGCCACAGATACATCAGCGCGGTGGCGGAAATTAAACAGTTGGTCAGCAGCGGCCAGACCGATGCCGCCGGACGGGCTTTTGACAAACTTAAGAACGACTTCCCCGAAATCGCCGGTCCTGACCTTGATGCCTTCATAAAAGCGGAAATGCTTTACTGCCAGGGAAGGTTTTCCAAAGCTGTTGTGGCTTATGACAAGTTTCTCGGCGAGTTTCCGGAAAGCACATTTTATCAGGCTGCGTTGGACAGGCAGTTCGCGATAGCTACTGCATTTTTAGCAGGGCAGAAGAAAACGGTTTTAAGAGTATTTAAGATTAGAGGCTATGCCGCGGGTGTTCACATCATGGAAAAAATCACCGACCGTGCCGGCCAGGCCCCGATAGGCCTGAAAGCCGCTGTTGCCGTGGCCGAAAATTATGAGAAAAGAAAAAAGTTTAATCACGCATACGACAAGTGGTCTCAGATATCATCTCAATACGGCAGCAGCTCCGAAGCGGGTAAGCAGGCGTTATTATCAATGGCGAGATGCAAGCATGCCGCATACAGGGGCCATAGCTACGATGCCTCGGACCTTATTAGCGCAAAAAGCTATTACCAGAGTTTTCAACTTCGCTATCCAAAAGATGCCGAAGCGATTGATGTAGAGTCGATAATTCGACAAATAAACAACCAGCTTAGCTATAAGCAGTTCAGTATCGGCCGGTATTACCAGGAAACCGGCAGTAGGCTGTCGGCCAATCTCTATTATCAGATGGTCATGGATAATTGGCCGCAAACTGAAGCTGCGGAAATGGCCAAAACCGCCATTGAGACTGAAAACATGCCCCGTGAAAAGGAAAAACCGTGGAAACAAACACCGGTAGAAAAACTTGTGGACCTGCTTTTATAGTTGCTTTTGTAAGCATTGCTGTGTGCATTGCTTTTTGCGGATGTGCTAATCCGGGCGCAGAGGGCAACGGCTACTGCAGTCGAACATTGTTTCCGGAAGATGTCAGTACTGTTTATGTGGAGATGTTTGACAATGCCAGTTTCCACAGAGGCGTTGAGTACGAGGTGACCGATGCCCTGGCAAAGCGTATTGAGGCGCATACTCCGTACAAAATTATTTCCAGCAGGGACCGTGCCGATACGATAATAAGCGGCAAAATCGTCTCGGTCGGTTTCTCGGCATTAAGCGCCGAGAGAGAAACCGGCCGCTCGCTGGAGAACCAGTTGCAGGTGCGGGCCGTGGTCAACTGGAAGAATCTCAAAACAGGCCAGTTATTTATTGATAATCGAACAGTGACAGCGTCAGCAAGTTTTTCACAGTGGCAGAATCAGGGCTTTGGTTATGCCTCAGCCATTGCGGCAAACAACCTGGCGGAAAAAATCGTAGAATCGATGGAAAAGCAGTGGTAGCTGCTGATGAGGTTGAAACTGAAAATTGCCGGATGTGAGGTCAAAATCGCCGAATTAAGAATATGAGTAGTAACCGAAACAGGAAATCATCCAAACAACATCTGCGTCAAAAGGGCAAAAATGCAGGGAAACCGTCGCTTGGGGGCTATAAGCACAGGCCCTTTGGCTGGCTGATAATTGCCATTGTTATATTCACTGCTATGATGATGATGCAGCAATGGCAGACTAAAGACAACATAGACTGGGACGAATTTGTAAAATATCTGCAGAACGACCAGGTACAGAGTGTCGAGGTTGACGAGACACAAATAACAGGGAAGTTCAATCAAAAAGCCATCGACCAGCGCCAGCCAAAGCAACCTCATACATTCACGGTGGACTACAAACCGGACTTAGTCGGCGAAAAACTTCTCGAGATGCTGCAGGAAAGCGGCATAAATGTCAAGTTTGCCAAGCAGCATGTCTGGCTTATTATGCTGATGCAGTGGGTTTTTCCGCTGCTGTTGCTGGTGGGTTTTCTGTATTTCGTATTTGCCAGAAATCTTCGTCACGGTGCCGGCGGCATGTTGACGTCGTTTGGCCGCAGCAGGCATCGGCTGCACGGCAAGGACCGGGTTCAGGTTACGTTTAAGGACGTAGCCGGTATCGAAGAGGCCAAAGACGAGGTCGCTGAGATAATAGAGTTTCTCAAGAACCCGAAAAAGTTTCAGCGGCTGGGCGGGCGAATCCCGCGGGGCGTTTTGCTTGTTGGTCCCTCAGGTTGCGGCAAAACTTTACTTGCCAAGGCTATAGCCGGCCAGGCTGAGGTGCCTTTCTTCAGTATATCCGGCAGCGATTTTGTCGAAATGTTTGTTGGTGTCGGGGCATCGAGGGTCCGGGACCTCTTCAGACAGGCAAAAGAGAATTCCCCGTGTATTATTTTCCTCGATGAGGTTGATGCAATCGGGCGCAGGCGCAGTGCCAGTTTTGCCGGCGGCGGACATGATGAAAGAGAGCAGACCCTGAATGCAATCCTGGTCGAGATGGACGGTTTTGACACCAACGACCAGGTCATAGTCATCGCCGCCACCAACAGGGGCGATATACTCGATGATGCACTTACACGTCCCGGAAGGTTTGACAGGCAGATTTTTGTGGGGCTGCCGGACTTAAAGGGCCGGGCCGATATTCTGAATGTCCATGCAAGAAAGGTCAAATTAGGGCCCGACACGAACCTTGAAAGACTGGCGCGCGGCACACCTATGTTCAGCGGAGCAGAACTGGCTGCCATCATTAACGAAGCTGCCCTGGCGGCCACCATGGCCGACAAGGAACATATCGAGATGGCTGACCTGGAGGAGGCAAGGGACAAGGTAAGATGGGGAAGAGCTAAAAAAAGCCGGGTTATCGACCTGGCGGAAAAAAAGATTACCGCTTATCACGAGGCCGGGCATACGCTCGTACAGTCTTTGCTCAAAGACGCAGACCCGCTGCATAAGGTCAGTATTATCCCCAGAGGACCTATGGGCGGAGCCACTTTCGCGCTGCCGGAAAAAGACAGGACCATTTTTACCAAGAAATACTGTATGGCGCTTATGGAGGTCTGTTTCGGCGGGCGAATAGCCGAAGAGATGTTTTGTGATGATATATCAAGCGGCGCCCAGGCTGACATCCAGCAGGCAACTCGTATCGCAAAACAGATGGTTCTGACGTGGGGTATGAGTGAACAGCTTGGGCTAGTCAGTTACGAAACCGAAACCGGGTATAAGGACCGCATGTACGGAATAATCGGCGAGAAGGAATACAGCGAAAGAACAGCCGAAGTAATCGACGGCGAGATCAAGAAACTTACGGACCAGGCCTGCGAGAAGGCCCGGGAATTAATAAGAGCAAACAAGGAGAAGCTTGAGCGCATAGCCGATGCACTGTTTAAGTACGAAACTCTGGACGCCGATGATGTGGAACTGATTCTTAAGGGTGGGCAGCTCAACAAGCCTACAGTCACTGATTTATTAGCAGCCGAGCAGGCTAAAGAAAACGACAGCAAAGACAAGCACTAATCTCAGGTTCCCGAGGCGGTAACGAAAACCAAAAAATGCCGACACTTTTAATTTGCCTTCCGAAATTGTTATGTACCGAAGAATTATCACAGTTTGTCTGCTTTTAGTCTGTGCCGCTGACAGTTTGGCCGGGGCCGCAGATGTAGTTAAAACCGATATCGCTACTGTTACAGTCAAGCAGCAATATCAAGCAGTTCGGCCCGGTACCGTATCGGCTTTGGCGCTGAATTTCGAGTTGACACAGGGATGGCATTTTTACGCCTCTGCCGATACCGCGCCGGGCGGCATGAACCTTAAAATCAAACCCGTTGCTGAGGGCTATATAAGTTTTGCTGAACCGCTGTTTCCGCGGTCGCACCGTTATTTTGACAAATCCTCCGGTAAAACGCTGGAAGTATTCAGTAATAAATTCACTGTTTTTTTGCCGTTCAGCGTTGCCGCCTCTGTGCCTGAAGGTGTTGCGGAAACGACTGTTGATGTTCGGGTTGGTATAGAAGGTGCGGTGTGTTCCGATGTGCAGTGTCGTATGCCTGATTTTGGCCGATTGACTACGGACGTGCGGATTACACCGCAGGCACCAATGACCCAGCCGGAATTTCAGCTGGGCGACCAAACACAATCACAGTTACCGGCCAGGCCGTCGCTGGGCGGTCAGTGGATGGATTATTCGGTTTGGTTTGCTCTGGTTCTGGCGGTACTGGCGGGTCTGTCGCTGAACATTATGCCGTGTGTCTGGCCGATACTGCCAATTATTATCATGCGTATTGTTCAGCAGGCTGAACGTCGCAAAAGCCGGTCTGTGATGATGGGCCTGACCTTTTGCTTGGGTATATTGTTGTTTTTTGCCTGTCTTGCATTTGCCAATATTGTCCTGCAGGTGTTTTACGGAACTGTACTGCAGTGGGGCGACCAGTTCCGCAACCCGGCCTTTGTGGCTGTAATGGCCCTTTTGCTGGTGGTTTTGGCTGTGTTCTGCTTTGGGCTGTTCACCTTTACGGTACCTTCTTCGATAGCTGCCAAATCGGCTTCAGGCAAAGGCTATGCAGCAGCGGTTGGTATGGGTTTTCTGGCGGCAATACTGAGTACTCCGTGCAGCTTTGCGATACTGGCTGCCGCCTTTGCCTGGGCACAGGCCCAGACCTTGTACCTGGGGACATTAGCCATAATGTTCATAGGCGTTGGTATGGCTTTGCCCTATGGGATATTGACTTCCATGCCGCAACTGTTGAATCGCCTGCCAAGGGCCGGCCGATGGATGGAACTGTTCAAGCAGGCTGTGGGATTTATTCTTTTAGTTATCGCCATAAAGCTTATTTCGGCGCTGCCGGCGGAAAGGAGAATGTCTGTTCTGTATTTTGCAGTGGCCCTTGGGTTTGGCGTCTGGATGTGGGGCACCTGGGTTGATTACAATACGAGGTTTTTGCGTAGATGGCTTGTTCGTGTTGGTGCTGTTGTGCTGGTTGTTACAGCAGGGTGGGCTTTGCTGCCTGCGCCGGCTGACGAGGCTATCGATTGGCAGCCGTACGATGCCGATGTAATCGCAAAGGCCATGGATGACAATAAGCCGGTCTTGATAAAGTTCACCGCTGACTGGTGCCTGAGCTGTCAGGTGGTGGAAAAGAACGTGTATGGCAGGGATGATATTGCCGAGCTTATAAAGCAAAAGTCTGTACTGGCTGTTAAAGCCGACACAACAGTGAAGGATTATCCTGCAACTTTGGCTTTGAAAAATGTGTATAATGAGCCGGGTGTGCCTGTTACAATACTGTTCCTGCCGGGTACGAAAGAGCCGCTTCGATACCGCAATATATTTTTTGGCGGCGAGCTGAAAGAGTCTCTGGAGAAAATCCCTTAACGGTAATCGGTACGCACAGATGCCGAAGAAAATAAAATTAAAAGTCGATAAAAAGCAGGCTGCTGAGAGGATTAAAAAGATTCTGCGCATATTAAAGAAAGCCTATCCGAATGCCAAAACAGCGCTTAACTTTTCGAATCCGCTTGAGCTTTTGATTGCCACTATTCTTTCGGCCCAGTGCACTGACACGCGGGTAAACATGGTCACAAGGGATTTGTTCAAAAAATACAGGTCTGCATCTGACTGGGCGGCAGCGGATATTAAGCAGATTGAATCGGACATAAAGACTACGGGTTTTTATCACAACAAGGCCCGCAGCATAAAGGCCGCCTGCGCCGACATAGCCCGGCAACCCAATAACGCGGTGCCGGACACTCTTGAAGGGCTTGTTAAATTGCCGGGTGTGGGCAGAAAAACCGCTAATGTGGTGTTGGGCAATGCGTTCGGTGAGCCCGCGATTGCCTGCGATACGCATGTTATTCGCCTGTCGAGGCGCTTAAGGCTTTCAGAGAATTCTGACGCGGTAAAGTTGGAATTTGATTTGGCCGAATTAGTGCCCAGGTCCAACTGGACGCTGTTCAGTCATTTATTAATCTTGCACGGCAGAAGCATTTGTAAGGCCCGTAAGCCCGACTGTAAAAATTGCCTGATTTCGCGGCATTGTCCTTCGGCAAACAATCCGGATTTGTGGTAAAAGTAATATTACCGGGGGATTGGAAAGAAAGGTTTTTATGATTGACAGTACCGATAGACCTGTTAAGGACCTGTGGCGTATTTTTAGGGTGATGGCCGAGTTCACGGAGGGATTCGAGGAGCTTGGCTCGATAGGCCCGGCGGTTTCGTTTTTTGGCTCAGCCAGGGTCGATGAGAACAACCATTATTACAAACTTGCGCAAAAGACGGCCTGCGAATTATCCAAGGCGGGATTTGCGATAATCACCGGCGGCGGCAGCGGTATTATGGAAGCCGCCAACAGGGGGGCTAAAGAGGCTGGCGGGCGAAGCATCGGCCTGAATATCGAGCTTCCGGTCGAGCAGATCCCGAACAAGTATCAGAATCTTTCGCTGCACTTCAGGTATTTCTTTTGCCGCAAGGTTATGTTCTTAAAGTACGCCCACGGCTTTGTCGTTTTCCCGGGCGGTTATGGGACTATGGATGAGTTTTTTGAATCCATGGTATTGATTCAGACATTGAAGCAGGTATTTTTCCCTGTGATTCTTATGGGCAGTGACTACTGGGCAGGGCTGGTCGAATGGATGAAGCAAATGATGCTGAAAAAGCAGGGTTATATCGACCAGGAGGATATGAATTTATTCAGTGTAGTTGACCAGCCGGAGGCTGCAACGAAGATTATCGTGGATTTCCGCCAGTCAAAGGGCCGCAGCGGTCTGGATTTGCTCAGCGGAATGAAAAAAAACAAGGTTGGAACCGACGGTTCCTGACCGGCCAAACGGCCGGGACAGCGGCGGCTTTTAGTTTTCAATTTTGCCTGTTGCCTCTTGAAGGTGTTCGAGCAGGTATTTTTTATCCGGTCCTCCCAGATGTTCCCAGGGCAGGACCTCGTCAGGCCCGAACTGCTTTTGCGCACAGTCTTCAATTGATATCGCAAACTTCGCAAACGCCTCCTGCCACAGCCGGTAGTCA
>DATKWV010000086.1:0-4519 GCA_035529405.1 Sedimentisphaerales bacterium
GCAGCTAATTAACCTCCACAGTGAACAACTGGACCGCACGACCAAAGACCTGGCCGAACAGATTGACAAAGTCACCCTGCTCGCCGGCAAAGTGTTCAGCCTTGAAATCCTTCAGGACCATTACAACAACCTCCTCAACAGGGAACAAACAAGGGAAACGGCCCCCGCGACCGAGCAAACGGTTATTCTGGAGGGCTGGGTAAGGAAAAATGATTTGTCGCGCCTGCAGCAGATAGTATCAGGTTTTGGCGCATCAAGCCTGCAGGTTATCCAGCCGGCCCAGGAAGAAGACGTGCCGGTCGAAATCGAAAATAAAAATCTTGTTCGGCCTTTTGAGGTAATAACTCGCCTCTATGGAATGCCCCGGCATTTCGAGGTGGACCCGACAGCTTTTCTGGCGCCCTTCTTTGCGCTGTTTTTCGCCTTATGTCTGACAGACGCCGGTTACGCCCTTGTAATCCTGGCGTTGATGGTCTTTCTGATAAGAAAACTTCAGGGCGATAAAAAACTTGTATGGATGCTGGGGTTGTGCTCGGTTGTTACCATAGTTGCCGGCGCCTTGACGGGCGGATGGTTCGGTGACGCCGTCCAGCAGTTTATACCTGCGCTGGCGCCGCTGCGCGAAAAAATGATGTGGTTCGACCCCTTCGAGAAGCCAATGATGTTTTTCGGCCTGGCACTGGGGGTCGGATACCTGCAGCTTCAAACGGGGCTTTTAATCGCTTTTGTGCACAATCTCAAACGCAGGCAGTACACAGCCGCTCTTTGCGACCAGCTTACGTGGCTGCTAATGCTCAACAGTATAGTGATATTCGCCATGGGCAAGGCCGGCAGGGTCCCGCCGCATATCGGAAGCGCATTCGGCATCACCGCACTGGTCCCGGCGGCAATGATTCTGCTGTTCAGCCAGCGGGAAGGCCCGGTTGTCGGCAGGCTGGGAATGGGGGTTTACAACCTTTTCAGCACCATATTCTACGTCGGGGACGTCCTGAGCTACCTCAGACTTATGGCACTTGGAATGGTTACAGCAGGCCTGGCTATGGCCATAAACGTTATTGCAGGCATTGCACTGGATATACCTTACGGCATCGGCGTTATTGCAATGGTTATAGTGCTTGTCTGCGGCCACGGGTTTAACCTGGCCATATCGGGACTCAGTGCCTTCGTGCATACACTCCGGCTGCAGTACGTGGAGTTTTTCCCGAAGTTTTTTGCCGGCGGCGGCACTGCCTTCGAACCGCTTTGCAAAAAGTACAAACATATTTACATAAAACAATAAACAACAGCAGAACAGGAAAGGAGATTTTCCAATGGAGTACGGATTGACGTTGGCTTTGATTGGAGCGGGCATGGCTGCCTTGTTCGCCGGCATCGGCTCGGCAATCGGTATCGGCACAGCCGGAAGAAGCGCAACCGGGGTGCTCAGTGAAAAGCCGGAAAGATACGGGCAGATGTTCATCTTGGTCGTACTGCCGGGTACGCAGGGCTTTTACGGGTTTCTCGCGGCGTTCATAGTAATGCTCAAGCTGAACTTCTTCGTCGGCACCGGTGTGCCGGAACTGAGCAATGCACTGGGCCTTCAGGTCCTAATTGCATGCCTGCCCATAGCATTTGCCGGGTTAGTCAGCGCTATATTCCAGGGCAGGGTCTGCTCAGGCGGTATCCTCATGGCAGCCAAAAAACCGGAAATGGCGTTCAAGGCGGGCGTCGTGTACGCGGTGATGGTCGAAATCTACGCAGTTTTGGGCCTTCTGGTAACCATACTGGTGCTTCAGTACGGTATAAGCTGGCCTGCTGCGGCTTAAAACTCCCGGCCCGCCGGCCCCGTGACACGAAATACGAAATACGAGATACCAAATACGAGATACGAATTATGGAAGCTCAACAGGTAATAGAAAAGATACTCTCAGAGGCAAAAGACCAGGCCCAGCAGGTAAACGCCGAAGGCCAAAAAAAACGCAGCGCTCAGCACGCTGAACTTGACCAGGAACTGGATTCATATAAAAAGGAAACCGACGCCCTTGCGCAAAAGGCAGCCGCGGATAAAAAGGCACATCTGCTGGCCGCTGCGAGAATGGAAATAAGCAAGCAGTTCCTGGCGGAAAAACGCCGCCTGCTGCATGAGGTCTTCGAACAGGCCCGCAGAAGCGTCGAAGGCCTTGCCGACAGCGAATACGTTCATTTCTGGACCGCCCTGATATTGAAGGCCGTTCAAACCGGCAAAGAAGAAGTCATAGTGGATAAAAATGAGACACGCCTTGACCAGGAATTCATAAAGCAGGTTAACCGCCAGTTAGGTCCCGGCTATCAGGGCAACCTCAGACTTGCAGACAAAAAGGAAGATATCGGCGGCGGTTTTGTTCTCAGGAACGATAAGATAAAGAATAACCTTTCTTTGAAGGTTCTCCTGGAACAGGCCCGCAGCAAACTTGAGATAGACCTGGCAAAGGATTTGTTCTCGTGATGTACCGTGCAAAAGGGTAACTAGCGCTGAAATTTATTACAACAACGCCGCTTAGTAATAAAGAAAAACAATAATTTCTTGTTGAAGCCAGGCAGTTGTTTATGTTTTGAAAATTTGTATTTTGAACATTTGATATTGTTTCGGATTTCGGATTTCGGATTTAGTACTTTGGACTTTAATTGATGTTTCTTCTATTTTTCAAAGAACAATAGTAATGGGCATAAATGGCTGAAATAAAACAACAGCCTGTACTTGATTATTACGGTTATCCACCCATCGGCGGCGACAACTGGCGCTATACATACGAAACAGCGGTTGTTCGCGCGCTGGAGACACACCTTCTCGAAAAAGCCGAACTGGCAAACCTCGCCAACGCACCCGACTTCGAATCGGCCGTCGAGCAATTGACCTCAACCGCCTATGCCCTGCCGCCCGGTACAAACAGCATCTCCGCGATGGAGGAGGTGCTAAAGCAAAGACGCTCGCAGGTTCGGCACCTCTTTGCCCGCTTGTGCATCGACAGGGAAATTGCAGCACTTTTCAGGACACGTGACGATTTTTCCAACCTGCGCCTGGCTATGAGAAGGAACTTAACTCAAAAACCGCTTGCCTCCGGCTACAGCGATGAAGGTAATTTTTCGCCGCAGCGTTTCGAAGAAGTCTTCGAGCAGGACAATTACAGCCTTTTGCCCGATTATATGCAGCAGGCAGCCGAACAGGCGACGCTGGGATACTACCAGACCAAAGACATAAGGCAAATCGATTACGCAATAGATGCCGTACAGGCGCAATACAATCTCCGCAGGGCCCGCCGGTTAAAGAACGTTTTTCTGCTGGGCCTGTTCAAAATACAAGTTGATTTGACCAACATCCGGACAATGGCCCGGCTGAAATTTACCGACTCGCAGCAGCGAAATGTCTTTCTTGACGGCGGGTTCGTACACACCGAACGTTTCACCCAGGGCCTCGAGGCCGGCTACGAGGCGGTCGCTTCTGTTTTTTATGCAACACCATACTACCAAATCGTCGATGCCGGTGTCGGTTATCTTGTTGCAAATAAATCGTTCATCGGCCTCGAGCACCACTGCCAGCAGCATCTGTACGGGTTTCTTGCGGCAACTGCCGGCATTACTGCAGGGCCTGCACCCGTGGTCGCCTATTTACTCAACAAGGAACAGGAAATTCGTACTATACGGCTGATAATGACAGCCAAAAAAAATTCGCTCGACACAAAACTTATTCTGGATCGTCTCTCGTGAATAAAAATAGTGTGTGCAATTTGTCATTCCTGCGAAAGCAGGAATCCAAAAAGCAACTGTGAGACAATATCATGTTTATATATTGGCAAGTAGGAAAAATGGCACGCTTTATACTGGTGTAACGAACAATTTGCTTAAAAGAGTTTATGAACACAAGAACAATCTGATTCAAGGCTTTACTCAAAAGTATAATGTCCATAATCTTGTCTATTATGAACGGGACGATGATATATATAGCGCCATAGCAAGAGAAAAGCGAGTTAAAAGGTGGAAAAGAAAGTGGAAGATAGACTTGATTGAAAAGTTTAATCCAAGGTGGAAAGATTTGTACGATCACTTAATTGGCTAAATGGATTCCCGCCTTCGCGGGAATGACAAACGTAGTACACGAGCGACGAGCGACGAAATTATGGAAAACAAAGTTGCTGTATTAGGTGATGCGGATTTTGTGATGCCGTTCTCGGCACTCGGGCTGGATACCTACCCGGTGGCCGAAGATACGCAGGTTCGCGAAAATGCCGCCAAGATTCTCGACGGCCACTATGCCCTCATAGTCGTTGCCGAGAACGTCGCCCAGGCTGCAGAAGAGGTCTTTTCCTCGCAGCATAAGAAAGCCACGCCCTGTATTGTGGTGGTCCCCTTTACGACCGAATCGAAGGGCTTTGCCACAGAAGCGCTCGGCAAGGTCCTGAAAATGGCCACAGGAATAAATATTCTGCAAAGCAACTGAGATTCTCAAACAGCCGTAAAAGAATTGAAAGCAGACACGATAAACGAAAGGTTTTAGACAATGCCA
>DATKWV010000087.1:0-7329 GCA_035529405.1 Sedimentisphaerales bacterium
CTAAAAAAATCCTTTTCTCAATTTTCCTGTCTATGGCCTCTAATGACCCCAAAAACCGGCCCGCAACTATGGCAAGCGGGGGTACAAACAAGGGTCAGGCACGGCAAATATTGCATGCCTGCCCCCCCACGTTTGTACCCCGACAATACGGAGGAAGCGGTGGGTGATAGAAAGCATTCATATACGACAGCGACAGAAGACCGGCCCTTATTGATTAAATAGCCAAAAAAAACAGCTATATTTTCAAAAATGTCCCCCTGCGAGCTCTGCTAAATTTGAGGGTATTGATAAAATCATTACAATTATGCTTGCTACTGCAAGTCAGGAATATCGTCCTTTGATTTCAAAAATCTGATAGTAACCGCTACGGAGACTAAAAACAAGAAAAAAGCAGTTATCCCTTTGCGTGCTAATACGGCAATGGAGCTAAAAACCTTTTTTGCAGGGAAAATGCCGAATGTAAAAGCCTTTGGTGGAACATATAAAAGGTTGACTGATAAAACCGCTGAAATGCTTCAGCATGATTTAGTAGAGGCAAAAATTGATTATGTTGACGACAGCAAGCGTTATTTTGATTTTCATTCGCTACGTGGAGAATGTGCAAGTCTCTTGGCTGCAAGTGGAGTACATCCAAAAACGGCTCAATCTATTATGCGCCATAGTGATATAAACTTGACAATGAATGCTTACACACATACCCTCAGAGGGCAGGAAGCTAAAGCAATAGAAAGCCTACCTGATTTGTCATTGTCCGACCGAGAAACTCGAAAAGCAACGGGGACGGACGACTCGATGGTCGATAGCGATTACAAACCAGCTTACAAAAAACTTACAAAAAAAGCTTACTTTGATGGACAGCGGTTGTCCGCAATTGGCTCCGCTGAAGGCAATCAAAACAGTAAGACAGGGGACATTGACGATTTTGATAACACTTTTCAAACGGCAGACTTACAAACAAAAAAAGACCGGCTGTCAACATCTGACACCGGCCAAAAACCTACTGGGCGATACAGGACTCGAACCTGTGACCCGCTGATTAAGAGTCAGCTGCTCTGCCGACTGAGCTAATCGCCCGAACCCAAATTAGTTTTTAGTTTTTAGTTTTTAGTTTGAAAAAACAACTCAAAACTCAAAACTTAAAACTAATAATGGGCCCGGTAGGATTCGAACCTACGACCAATGGATTATGAGTCCACTGCTCTACCGCTGAGCTACGGGCCCGACAGAGACAATAAATTGTTTGGCTTTTATGTTACATTGCAAATGCAAATATTGCAAGCAAATTAACTGCAACGCTGCTACTGCCGCCGCTTCTATGGTTTCCAGCCGGGAGTGCGGGTTCAACCTGAATATTTTACGTAATTTTACAGGCCCACGTTTCGGTATGCAAGAGTATTGGTGCGAGTCGGGTGGATGGATGCCTGCCGTCCATTTTATACAGGCCGATTTTGACCGAGAAACTCGCCCAAAATCCTTAATAGTGCTTTATTTTTTACGATTATTGGCTGCCCCCGTATTATCATCAGTAAAACCAATAGCAATCCACTTAATCAAAGTACATAGAGCTAATACGCAAAACCAAAACAAAAGCCAAGTACTTAAAAAACCAATCATGGCTCCACCTAAACCTACCAATATGAATAGTCCGAACAAACTCTGTTTAGACAGATTTCTCCAAAAGAGATCCTTCTTCATCTTTAGAAAGGTGGGGCGTGAACTCAGCATTAGGCCGCAAGTAAGCGAAATAATCACCTGTTCCAATGCTCACCTGCTCTGATTTTTGCCTTTGGCAGAAATCAGGCAGTCTCAATAAGGCCGCGGATTATTTTCACAAATTCGTGAGTTTGCTGAAGTCTTATCGAAATTTCCGGTGCCTCAAAAACAACTGTCGGGATATAATCACCCTCTTGCCTGTCATCAAACAATTTTTGATAAAAGACGTTCCACTTTACGTCAATTCTGCCGGATTTGATGTAGGTTTTCACGAATTCAGATTTGACCGCTGAGTGCCGGGCAAATTGTTTTTCATCCTGTAATAAAAGCGCCGTTACGGCATAGAAACAGGCGTAATATAAGCGATTCAGCGCAAAGCTTGTATGGGCTTGCTTTAATTCAAGTTCGGCAGAAGCCAGTGCATCATCAGCTTTCTCCAACCATAACCTGATAAGTGTGCGGCGGGCATCGTGTTCATTCATATTTCACATCCATCTCTTTCTACCTCCCTGTGAATCAGCATATGATGGACCAAACCTTCCGACCAATCCTGTTCGGATACAGCTACCGAAGACAGCATCACGTCATTTTCAAGGTTTATTTGAGCCAGTCGTTCCGAGATGCTTTCTCGCAGACTTGCGGTAACCGGACACGATGTAAGTACAAGCAGGTCAATATCGGAATACATATCACCGGCACCGCGGGCTTTTGAACCGAATAAGACAACACGCGATATAGGCAGGTCTGACTTGAGAACTCTTGCTACCTGAAGGACAGACTCATGTTCTTTTTGCGTTAATTTCGTATTTTCGAGCGTTCGCATCGGCCTTGCTTCCAATAAAACACAACTATATCTTACATATCGGTTTATGGCAACGCAAGGCAAATTTCACAGGCAATAGTCATCAGGAGTAATCCGGCGAGACTGTAAGAGGTTGTTTAGACCGGTCTTGCGCTGCCAAACGACCATATAGCGTCTGGGCAGCAGCCAATTTGCTCTGCTGTGTCCTTTCGCGTTTCTCCTCTCTGGCCCCTACTGCTGTGATTCACATTCGGCCAATCAGCCATGCCCAATGCACCCTGCTATAAACACCAGCGGTTTATCTGCCAAATTGGCATATAATTAAGGATGCTGTAAAGCTATAACACTATGTAAAGACGCCGGTTAGCATCTGCAGCGGTTCAGGCACGCCGTTTGCTCTTTAACTATATCGTAATTGCCGTTTGAAAGGGTCTGTTCATGAAATTCGACAAATTTACGTTAAAGGCTCAGGAGGCATTAGCCACGGCCCAGCAGATTGCGATGGCCAAATCGCATATGGTCTTGTCGCCTTTGCACTTGCTAAGCGCTGCTTGTGGTGATGAAGATGGTGTGGTGGTTATGATACTTAAGAAAATAGGCGCCAGTGTTTCACAGATTAGCGACATGGCCGACAACGAGCTTTCCCGGCTGCCGCAGGGTAAAGGTCAGTCGCAGATTATGCCGGAGGCGGCCTTTAATCAGGTTGTACTGGATGCACAGAATCAGGCTGACTCGATGGGTGATGAGTATCTCAGCACAGAGCACTTGTTCATATCTCTTGCGACGGTGCCCAGCGACGCCAGGGAGATTTTAAGCGTCAACTCGGTAACACCGGCGCAAATCAAGGATTCGTTAAAGGATATTCGCGGCGGTGAAAAGATAACCGACCAGACTCCCGAAGCCAAATATCAGGCGCTTCAGCGCTACGGCATTGACCTTCTGGAAATGGCGCGCAAAGGAAAGCTTGACCCCGTTATAGGCAGAGACGAGGAAATCAGGCGTTGTATGCAGGTGCTTAATCGCCGTACCAAGAATAATCCGGTATTGATAGGCGAACCGGGTGTGGGCAAAACCGCAATTGCCGAGGGCCTTGCGCAGCGCATCGTAGCAGGTGACGTCCCAGCCGGCCTGAAGAATAAAAGAATCATTGCTCTGGATATGGGGGCGATTATAGCCGGAACCAAGTTCAGGGGCGAATTCGAAGACCGTTTCAAGGCTGTGCTGAAGGAGGTTGTAAACGCGCAGGGACAGATAATACTTTTCATCGACGAGCTGCATACCGTTGTCGGTGCAGGCAGAGCTGAGGGCTCGGTCGATGCGGGCAATTTGCTCAAACCTTCTCTGGCGAGGGGTGAGCTGCGCTGCATAGGGGCCACTACGATTGACGAGTATCGCAGGTATGTTGAGAAGGATGCCGCCCTTGAGAGACGGTTTCAACCTATTCTCATCGACCCCCCGACTGTCGAGGAGACCATCGCCATTCTGCGGGGCCTGAAGGACCGCTATGATACGCATCACGGTGTTCGCATCACCGATTCAGCCCTTGTTGCCGCTGCGACCTTGTCTAATCGTTACATAACCGACCGCTGGCTGCCGGACAAAGCCATCGATTTGGTTGACGAAGCTGGCTCCAAACTGCGAATTGAAAATGACTCGCTGCCGGCGGAACTCGATACCATTCGCAGAAAGATTGTCCAACTGCAGATTGAGCGCGAGGCATTGAAGGAAGAAAGTGACGATGCAAGCAAAGAGAGATTGAAAAATGCCGAAAAGCAATTGGCCGGGTTGCAAAAACAGAACGAACAGCTTACCGGGCAGTGGGAAAGCGAAAAAGGTGACATTGACCGGATAAAACAGCTCAAGCAAAAGATTGAAGATACTCAGAATCAGTTTGAAAACGCCCAGCGGAAAGGCGACCTCGAGACTGCCGCGAGGTTGAAATACGGCACGATAGCGGATTTGAAAAAGCAGCTCCAGGAAAGGGAAGCCGAGCTGGCCAAAACCGACAAGGCCAAGATAATCCGCAATGAGGTTACTGAAGAGCATATAGCTGAGGTTGTATCCAAGTGGACGGGGATACCTGTGGCCAGGCTGCTTGGCGGCCAGCGACAGAGACTTATGACTATGGAGTCCGAGATTAAAAAACGTATAGTCGGCCAGGAAGAAGCGGTTACTGCGATTTGCAATGCCATCCGCAGAAGCAGGGCAGGGCTGGGTGACCCGAATCGGCCAATCGGCTCGTTTCTGTTTCTGGGGCCCACCGGCGTCGGCAAGACCGAGCTTTCCAAAGCCCTTGCGGATTTTCTTTTTAACAACCCTGCGGCTATGGTCCGCATTGATATGAGCGAGTTTATGGAGCAGCATTCGGTTGCAAGACTTATAGGCTCACCGCCCGGCTATGTCGGCTACGAGGAAGGCGGAAGACTGACCGAGGCGATTCGTCGTAAACCTTATTCGGTGATACTTCTGGACGAAATAGAAAAAGCACATCCGGACGTTTTCAATATACTGCTGCAGGTATTTGACGACGGACGATTGACTGACGGCAAGGGCCGAACCGTTGATTTCAAAAACACCGTGGTTATTATGACCAGCAATATCGCCAGCCAGCAGATTCAGGAGCTGACCGAAGAATCCGGAGCCGATTGGGAAATCGAAGCACATGTAAAAGACGCCCTGAAAAAGCACTTTAAGCCCGAATTTCTCAATCGTGTCGATGAGATAATTGTTTTCCATATGCTCACCAGGGAAGATTTGAAAAAGATTGTCGATATACAATTGGATTACCTGGCCCAGCGGTTGAGGGAACGCAAGATTGAGGTCGAATTTACCGACAATGCACGTCAGCAGGTAGCCGGTGAAGGTTACGACCCTGTTTTTGGCGCGCGGCCGTTAAAACGCACCATACAGCAAAGGCTCGAGAACCCGCTGGCAGGACAGCTTTTGGCTGGCAATTTTGCCGAAGGCGATACGGTCAGAATCGATGCCGACCAGCACAAGTTCATCTTCGAAAAGGTTGAGAAATGAATCGGCTAAAGGTTTTGTCGTATATATTTGACGGCGTTGTTGAAAATTGTCATACCATCGGCGCCTGGTCTGTTACTTAGCCTGCACCAATGTGGGTGTTGAGTTGGTCTTACGAACCTTTCCGGATGCGGCATAAGTCCGAGCACCCGGCCTGTACTGTCCGTTAAGCCTGCTATCGAATCCACCGAGCCGTTGGGATTAACCGGATAGTTACCCTCCTGGCCGTTTTCATCCACGTACTTAAACGCAATATGCCCGTTGGATTTCAACGTTTCAACAGTGCCTGTGTCTTTCGTATAGACTTTGCCCTCCCCGTGAGCGACAGGAAGATAAATTCGTCTGTGCGGCTCTATAAAGACGCATCTGCCGGTTTGCGGCGCAAGATATACCCATCTGTCCTCGAATTTTCCGCTGTCGTTGTATGTTATGGTAACGCAGCGGTTATCCCATCCTGTGTCTGAGCTAAAACCAGGCAGGATTCCTGTTTTTACCAGCACCTGAAAGCCGTTGCATATACCCAGTATCAGTTTGCCCGCATTGAGAAACTGTTGTAAAGCCTCATAAAGATGGTGAATAATTTGATTTGCGAGGATTTTACCGGCGGCCACGTCGTCACCGTAGCTGAACCCGCCGGGAAAAACAATTATCTGGAAATCCTGGAGCATCTGTTTGTTTTCGATGATTCTGTTTATATGAACGCGCTGAGCCTGTGCGCCTGCAAGCTCGAGTGCGTATTCGGTTTCAGCGTCGCAGTTTATCCCTGCCGCCCGCAAAACTATTGCGTTTACCTCTGTCATTTTGTTAATAAACCCGTACTACCAGTCAAAAGTCTTTTGCCAGGCTTTTTTCAATGAATCCAAGTCCTGTTCAATCACAGCCCTGCCGTCCGCAGCCTTTATAACAAGCATCTTTTCTTCGGTAACCGTACCGATGTGCCCGAACGGTACGTTGAGCATCAGCTTTGCAAAGCTGTGATAGTTTTCCGGTTCCACCTCTACTATGTATCGGGAATTTGATTCGCTGAACAATTTGGTGTCGGCCCTTGTGCAGGCCGGGCTTGCCGGCAGACCCCTAAGGTCGGCTTTTATGCCCAGCCCGCCTGCGAAGGCCATCTCCGCCAGTGCAACAGCCAGGCCGCCTTCGCTGCAGTCGTGACAGCTGACCGCCAGGCCTTCAGCTATGGCCCTGCAAACTCTTTTGGCAATTTCCGGCGCGGTCTTGGGGTTCACCTGCGGCACGTGTGCACCCAGTTGATTGTGGATTTTGTAATAATGTGAGCCGCCCAGTTCATTTTTGGTTTCACCGGCCACAAACAACAGGTTCCCCGCCTTTTTAACGTCCATACTTACACACTTATTAACATCGTCAACCAGCGACATCGCACTTATCAAGAGAGTCGGCGGTATCGCTATTTGTGTGCCGTCCTGGCAGTGAAACTCATTGTTCAGCGAATCCTTGCCGGAAATAAAAGGTGCCCCGAAAGCCATCGCACCGTCGTAGCAGGCCATAGCAGCCCTTACTAACTGGCCTAATGTCCGGGCGTTGTCGCAGTTGCCCCAGCAGAAGTTATCCAGCAGGGCGATACGGTCGGCCCTTGCGCCGACGCAGATTAAATTGCGAATCGCCTCATCGATACCGGCCAGGGCCATCCAGTATGGGTCAATGTCGCCGTACAATGGGTTCATACCGCAACTGATTGCAATGCCTTTGTCCGAATCGAACCTGGGTCTTATGACCGCAGCGTCGCCGGGGCCGTCGTTTGCCGCACCGACCAGCGGCTTGATAAC
>DATKWV010000088.1:0-15321 GCA_035529405.1 Sedimentisphaerales bacterium
TTTTGCGCCGGCAGCAGTATATGCAGTTTCGCGATAAACAGTCATCGCAAACGGCACCTTCACCGGTCGAATTACTTAAATTACTGCAATGCAGCAATTCGCAGCCAGTATTTTCCGAGGGTGCATACGGCATCAAGAAACTGGCTGAACTCAACGGGCTTTGTAATGAAGGTGTTGGCGCCCTCGGCATAACAGCCCCGCACGTCGGCATCCCGGTCCGAGGTGGTCAGGACTATGACAGGGATGCGTCTCAAATCCTCGTTGGCTTTGATTTTCTTAAGGACCTGACGGCCGTTTATGCCGGGCATATTCAAATCCAGCAGGATAATACCCGGGCGAGGCGCAACCTGTGTGTCCTCGTATCGGCCGTGATGCTCAAGAAAATCCAGGGCCTCCTGGCCATCCCGCGCGACGTAGAGCCTGTTGAGCATTTTGCCTTTTTCAAAGGCTCTGCGGGTCAGGCTTACGTCGTCTTCGTCGTCGTCCACCAGAAGAATCGGGATTTCTCTTTCCTTTTTGCTCTGTTCATTCATTTTTTTACCCCCTGTATCAACCTTTATACTTTTCAAGCGTAAAACTGAATGTCGTACCTTTGCCCGGGGTGGATTGTACGCCAATTTCCCCGCGGTGGCGCTGAACGATTTTCTTGCACAACGCCAGGCCGATGCCTGTACCCTTGTACTTTTTGTCGTTGTGCAGCCGCTGAAACACCCCGAAAATCCTTTCGAGGAACTGCTGTTCGATTCCAATGCCGTTGTCCTCTATCGAGAAAGTAACACGGTCGTTGTTTTGGGCGGCTTTAATCTCGATTCTGGGTTTTACGTTATCCCTGCGGTATTTTACGGCGTTTGCGATGATGTTTTCAAAAAGCTGCACCAGCAGGGTGTCCTGTCCGAGGACATCGGGCAATTTATCGACAATGATTTCAGCGTTCGTTTCTCTTATGGTTTCAGACAAGTCTTCGAGCGCGCTGTTAACAACCTCATTTGTGTTGACCCGCCCAAACAGCGCTTCAACGGTGCCTACCCTTGAAAGTTTCAGCAGGTCTTCGATGAGCTTTTTCATTTTGATGCTTGCCCGCTGCATACGGATAATATAATCCTTTCCGTTGCCGGGCATCTGTGAGCCGCAGTCTTCCAGTAAAAACTCGCCGAAAGAATGGACCTTTCTGAGAGGCTCCTGCAGGTCGTGAGAGACAACATAAGTGAAGTCTTCGAGTTCCTTGTTGGCCTTTTCCAGCTGCCGATTGCTCAAATTAAGCTCTCTTATGGTCTGGGACAATTTCACACTCATTTGGTTGAAGGTTTGTGCCAGTGCTCCGATTTCATCCTGCGCGCCGAGTTGTATTTTTCTGCTGAAATCACCGTTGGCCATTGCCACAGCCGCGGCCTTGAGGTCTCGCAGCGGTCTGGAAATATGCCTTTCAGCCTTTAATGAAACCAACAGACCCACGCCGATATATAAAGGCATTAACAGCAGATTCTGCCACAAGACGGCGGCTTTTTTTGCGAAAAAGTCGTCCAATGATATATCGACCCGCACAAAACCGGAAAATTGATGTGTCGGCGACTCGGCGGCAATAATATCCTCAAGCTTTTCAATTAAAACTTTCGACAAATAACTTCTGATTGGCTTGTCGGAATAGGTGGATGTTTTTTGAATAATCACATCCTCGATGGCCGAAGTGACCAGGTGCAGCTGCTTTTGCTGGTCCATGTCCCGCAACAAATACTGTTGCTGCTGCATGGATTTGACAAGTTTGCCGTCGGCGAGATAAACGGCGGCGCCGAGGACCTGTTTGTCACTGAGCGTGGCCTGCAGGGGCTGGTCCAGATTTGTCGGCTCCTGAGACAGAATTCCCAGCACACAGTTTTTGCTGAGGTTTAAGGCCATATATCGTCCCATTTCATCTATAGCCTGAAGTTGATGCCGGCCCTGTTGGTATGTGGAAACCGATACGCCCAGCACGCTGACAACAAATATCACCAGTATAACTCCGCAACGGATTCTGCAGCGGAAACTGATGTTTGCCAGACGCTTTTTGATATTATCTATAAGCTCCATCTTCCCCGAATACCCTTTCCGCTTTTTGCAAGAGCGATTTTGGCAATTTGCAGTTCAACCTTTTAATGGTTCGTAAATTCAGTGACACGGAAACAAGCGGTGATATAATAAGGGGCACCGAGTCCGGGTGTTCGAGGCGCCTGTTTATTAATTCGACGGTTTTTTCGCACAGGGCAGTATTATCTTCGCCTATTCCGCTTACGGCCATCATTGCACCGCGTTTTGTGTAAGGGTGCATCATTGCCACCAACATTTTTTTTGTTTGCAGCGATTCTTCCAAAAGAAGCTTTTGTATCGGCTCCACCGACAGGGTCGTGTCCGGAACAACCCATATACCACGATAGCGGCTCAATGCCTCGATTATTACCCTGCTTGCATGGCCGGTATCGGAGACGGGCATGGGGACAAACTCGATGTTATTTGGCGGCAGCAGAAGAGCTTTAATAAGCAGAAGCTCTGTATTTTCGGGATTGTAGGGAACAGCCAGGGTCAGCGGTTTGCTAACCAGCAGGTTCAAGACATTTGTTTGTTCCGAAGGTTCGGCAAAGACATTCACACCCTCCAGGACGGCACGGCCGGGCGGCAATGGTGTCCGGACAACTACAAAAACCCTGCAGCGGTCTGCGAGTAACCTGCAATACCGATAAGAATTCGCACCGACAGAAAGAATTATTTCGGATTGCAGGGGCAACAGTTTTTGGGTTAAGTCATCCGGCTTTGTAAACTGGTTCGTATCTATAACGACCCGGTCTATTGGCGGCAATGCTTCAAGGCATTGCCGCTGCAGGAGTTCATAGGCCTCAACGCCGGTATCAACAACAACAGCTACAGGCCTGTCCGGTCCTGCGTAGGTCTTTGGGCTGGTATTTACAAGCAGTATTTCCCAGTTGAGGATAACAGCATCATTTTCCAGCAGGTCTGTTTTGGAAAACCGCTGGCGGCTTTTGGTTGTAAGTTTCAGGCCGAATTCCTTTGCCTGCCTGAGCACCTGGGCGGTCTTTTGGGTATCAGAGTTGTCGTCTATGGCGACTACTTTTGCGGCATTGGGCTGCAGGTAGGACAACGCGTGAAAAGGACCTGCTTCGTTCAGCAGGTCCGTATCGTAAACTGCGATAATATTGGCGACATTGAGCGACTGGCAGAATTCTCTGGCCCTGTGTCCTATTGAGCAAACAATATCGGGGCCGAAAGCAGTCAGGTGCTCACCGGCGAGCCTGTCATCGGCTTCGAGGTCGAGGGCAAAACTTTTCACTTGCAGTTTATTCTGGAGGCGGCTGACAATTGCATCATTAAGGTCGGCATAGGGTTTTATTTGTTTTAGATAGGTAATTGCCAGGCGATGTTTTTCGGCCGCTTGTGAAGTGTGCGGCAAAGATAAAAACAGCATTACCGCTGCTGCTGCGGCAATACTGAAAGCTTTTTTAAATTGCTTTTCCGGCTTCATTCAGATGCGCAGTCTCTTTTTATATCCCAAGCCCCCAGGAAAATTGACAGGGCCTTAAGTCTTTTCTTAACCGTACAATAACCACGTTTTAGTCGTCAATTTCGAGCTGGGGCTTTATGAGTAAATTACATCCTGAAAGTATCGGGGGGGCACCACTGCAGCAGCAACCAACCGGGAAAAAGCACTGCAAAATTACTGAAAAGCCCCGGCGCGGCTGCTTCCGATAAAAAGCAAGGTAAAAGGATTGGCAATGCAGTGACAGGGTCGGTTTAATGTCAGCCTGTAAAATTGTTCGGGATTTTTCCGGACAGCCTGGGATGAAGCGTTAGAGACCCCAAAGGATTGAAGTTTTGGAGAAAAAGGTCCCAGCAACGCAGGCGGTCAGCAGACATGTTAGGGTCGCAGCCAAAAGAGCACGCAATGCAACAGATGTTATATTGCGTGTTTTTTCCTTAGCCAAAGCGCTTACACCTCCTACAAAAATGTCCATATCAGCCTCGCGCAGACCAGCGTATAGACTAACAGCCGTAAACAGCGGATTGAAGACTAAAGCTGCGTAGAATTTTGGCCGGCGGGCTGCAATTATAAAACAGGTATATTGGCTGCACGTCTGATACCAATCCAAAGGGTGAAAAAAGGTTGACACCGCAGGCCAGGAGGGCTAAAAAACCACAGGGCAGGAGAATGAAAGGTGTTTTTTCGAAAAACGAAGAAGGTCCTTAAAATGCTAAAACAAATGTGACCGCAGAAAAACTGGTGGTTATACGACGCCAATATCAATGATGAAAGTACTTATATATGGCGGCGGCGCGGTAGGATTGGGCATTGCAAGCTGCCTGTTGAAATCAGGGGCCGCGGTGGATATTATCGCCAGAGAAAACACGATTAAGTGCCTGCGGGAAAAAGGCTTGCGAAGAAACGGCATTTTCGGCGATTATTACGCCCGCAGCACAGGATTCGGCAGTTACGCCGGTCTGGATGAAATTCAAAATAAAAAGTACGACTATGTTCTGGTTTGCACCAAATCTTTCGATTCCTTCCAGGCGGCAAAAGACCTGTCCGGGCATACCCTGCTGCTGAACGAAGATGCGAAGATAGTGCTGTTCCAAAACGGCTGGGGCAACGCAGAAATATTTTCGCGTTTCTTCAGGGCTGAGCAAATCTACAACGCACGTGTTATCACGGGATTCACAAGGTCGTCCCCGAATGAGGTAACGATAACGGTGCACGCTGACTCGGTGCATATAGGCAGTATGTACAACAAAGACATTGGTTCTATGGAAAGTCTGTGTGCACTTATAACAAACGGCGACCTGCCCTGCCGAACAACAAAATATATAGCCAAAGACCTGTGGGCAAAAATGCTTTATAATTGCGCCTTGAATGCTTTAGGGGCCATCCTTGATGTGCCTTACGGTGTATTGGGCGAATGCGACAGCACAAAAACCATAATGAACGAGGTGGTGCAGGAAATATTTGCTGTCATGACAAAAGCAGGCTATGGGACCCACCGGGAAAGCGCGGAGGATTTTCTCAAAGAGTTTTATGGAAAACTAATCCCCGATACCTTCGAGCACAAATCATCAACGCTGCAGAGCATTCTGGCAAAAAAGAAAACCGAAATTGACGCCCTCAACGGTGCTGTAATCGCGCTGGCCGACAAGCACAACGTGAAGGTACCGTACAATTCATTGCTTTACAATATCATAAAGTTCATCGAAGACAGATATTGCAAAGGTAACTAATTGACTACCCAAGGGCTGCGCGGCTTTGATAAGAAACAAGCAAGTGATTGCCTTAGGTGCAACGGTTTTTTTTATGCCGGTTCAATCGAAACAGAGTCACCGCTGTTGACATTCCATAAGGCAGAGAAATCATCCGTTATATGCCCGACAACGTTGACCGGTGAGGCGGCACGAATTTCTGTTTTGTTTGAGGCCGGCGTTTTGCCGAAAAATATGCAAAAGGCCTTTCCCGGCGGCCAATAACCTAACTGACCGGCGTGCAATATGTCGGTATTTTCCTGTTCAAGCGGGGCACTTACAGGAATGGTAAAATATACCTCTCCGCCCCAGCGCTGTGCCGCAGCGCGTATCGGAAGCGCGCCTATTACGGCCTTTGCTGTAACACTGTCATTAAGCACGGCCCCGATTTGGAAGCTGCCTGAGGTTATTTTGATTTGTGTTGCCATTTTATACTGGTTATAACCTTATCCGAACTGTTTTCCATAACGCCGGCGCTGAAGTATCTGTAATTATACCTCCTGGGGCGGCCTTTGCTGCTGGTATTTCTGTTGAAGAACCTTAAACCAAGCGGGGCAACGGCGCTAACCGCCGGCGGTTTTCCAGGTTTGGCCGGGAGACGGCTTATAACTGCCGACTATGGCGGTATTTCTCAATTTTGCTGATGAGAATATGGTTATCAACGGGTTTGGAAATATAATCGGTAAAACCGTAAGCCAGTAATTCCTCACGGTCGCTTATCATGGCCTTGGCAGTAAGCGCAATGATGGGAACGACCTTGCCTGAAGATTGTTTCACTATCCGGTCAAAAGCCTCGTAGCCGTCCATAACCGGCATCATAATGTCCATCAAAACAATATCCGGGGAGGTTTCAAAGTATTTGTCAACGACATCGCGGCCGTCTTTTGCGAAGATTAAGCGGTAGCGGGATTCGAGCATCATGGCAATTGCGGCCCTGCTGAATTCATCGTCCTCGGCAATGAGTATTTTGGGCATATCCCGGCAGGTTCCGGTTTCGGTCGATTGTGCGAACTCAGGGACACTATCTGCGCGGTCAGGCAGCTTTTGCACAATTTGGTCGATATTGTCGGGCCGGCTTGCCGGGGTGGTCTTCAAGGGCAGGTAAAAAGTGACCGTTGTGCCTTCGCCCGACCGGCTTTGGGCGTTTATTTGCCCGCCCAGAAGCTGAACCATTTTTTTACAAATCGCCAAACCAAGACCTGTACCCTGGTACTTTCGCGTTGTTGAGCCGTCCAATTGAGTAAACTCTTCAAAGATATGACTAATATCATGCTCGCTTATGCCGATACCCGTATCCGAGACCTCAAAATATAACTTTTGCTGTTGGGCATATATTTTCAAAACAACCCTGCCGCGGTCGGTAAACTTTACCGCGTTACCGATAATATTAAGCAGTACCTGATGCAGTTTCTGCATATCCGATACTATGGTTTCGGGCACGGAGGAGTTTTTTTGCACAAGAAATTTTATGCCTTTATCCTTCGTAAGAGTCATCCCGATATTAGTGATGGCCTCGATGACATCACACAGCGCGAAAGCCTCAAATTTCACTTCCATTTTGCCGGATTCGATCTTGGATAAATCCAGCAGCTGGTTGATTAATTCCAACAGTCTGCGGCCGCTGCTGTGTATCATTTCGAGTCCGTCCATCTGCCTGGGGGTGAGGTTTTGGGTATCATGCTGGCGGAGCATTTTGGATATGCCGATAATTGCATTCATGGGCGTTCTTATTTCATGACTCATGTTCGCCAGGAACTGACTTTTTGCCTTATTAGCCGACTCGGCGGCTTCCTTTGCCCGTCGGAGATGCTCTTCGGCCAGCTTTCGGTGGGCAGCCTCGCTCAGTGCCGCAGCGATGCCGTCAATGAGGTCACGTTCTTCTTTAAGAAATGGGCCTTCGTCAAGTAAAGACCGCTGCCGGAGGTAGCAGACCTGGATATAGCCGTGCCGACGGCCGTTGAGGATAATGTCGCTTGTCTGGCTCCATGCAGTTTCTTCGAAGGCCTGTGAAAGGTACTGCCTGGCATCAAAACATATTCTGGCACAGGTAATTTCGGGATAATGCCAGCAGGCGGGAATGGCTGATACGACATCGCGGAAAACCTCGTCAAGGCTTTCCCGCTTTCGAATGGATTCGGCGACGGCATAGAGGCAGTCAAGGTCTTTGACCCGCTCCTGTAAATCATGATTGGATTTGTGCAGCTGCTGTTGTTTTGCCTGAAGCTGCTGGTTGGCGGCGGCCAGTTGTTGATTGGCTGCCTTAAGCTGTTGTTCGTGTGCCCGCAGTTGCTGATTGGCAGCGGCAAGCTGCTGTTCCCGAGCCTGCAGCTGTTGATTGGCTGAGTCAAGCTGCTGATTTGAAGCTCTTAACTGTTGATTGGTGGCCTCCAGTTGCTGTTCGTGCGCCCGCAGCTGCAGATTGGCATTTTCGAGCTGGCGGTCACGAGCCTGCAACTGCTGGATAGTTGCATCAAGCTGTTGATTACTGGCTTTAAGCTGCTGTTCGTGTGCGAGAAGCTGCTGGTTGGCGGCGGCAAGCTGCTGCTCGCGCGCCCGCATCTGCTGATTGGCTGAGTCAAGCTGTTGATTTGCAGCCCTTAGCTGCTGATTGGTGGCTTCCAATTGCTGTTCGTGCGCCCGCAACTGCAGATTGGCATTTTCCAGCTGCCGGTCACGAGCCTGCAACTGCCGGATAGTAGCATCAAGCTGCTGATTGGCAGTTTTCAGTTCGAAATTAACAGCCTGTAACTGCTGTTCGTGGGCCAGCAACTGCTTGTTTACGGCTTCGAGCTGCTGCTGGCGAGCCTGCAGCTGAGCAACGATTGTTTTCAGGCGCGGGTCGGCAACTTTCGGCCTGGTGCCGGGGGCTTGAGCATAACCGGTTTTGGCCGGCCTTAAAGGCTCAACGACATCCGGCTTTGTTTTTTTCAGATTCTCCTGTGTTTCGGTCATACGATTTAATCAATAAAAATCGGACCATGCCCGTATTTGAGCAGCCAGAGTGAATAACAAGTATATACTATTAATCGGGAAAGTCAAAGATATTTAATACTCAAACTGACCGATGGTCAGTTTGAGAATGCAAAAATCAAAATGCAAAAATCAAAACTGTGGAATCCGCCTGCGGCGGATGGCTAATTCTATCGGTTTTTTGTGTTATAGAACATATTGTTTAATAAGCACTTACGTCAAATTTGAACCACAAATCGGTGAGTTTGAGTTAATAGAAATCCCGGAGCATTGCCCGGATTAAAGGAGAATTCGGCGACGATCGGGGTTTGTTTTCATATAGAGGTTTTAGCCCAGCTATAGCCAGTAAAAGTCCGGCAGCATATCGGTACTGATAAGTTTGGCGCCCCGTACCGCCATCAGGCGCAGGACGATATTTCCCCTGGTTTTATTGTAAGAGCCGACGGCATCGGTCACTATAGTTACGTTCTTGTGTCTTGCCAGAAGCCCCAGCACAGTGGCTTTGACGGCGCCTTCGGCAACGGCCCCGATGATAAGGAACTCATGCGGCTGCAATTCACTGAGCATCCTGTCGGCCCGCGGTTCGAGGAACGGGTCGAAACACCGTTTTCGCAGTATGACCTGGTCATAATGGTCCAAAATCCGGGGCATTAAATCAGTGCAATCATCGGCAGGAAAACTTGTTCGTTTTTCAAGCAATGTATCGCCTAATTTTGTCTGGCCGTCGATTTCACAGGTTGCGGCGTAACGGGGGTAATGTGCCGGGAAAACCTGGACGGTGGATATAATGCGGACTCTTTTTGTTTGCGCCCAGCCGACGACTTTTTGTATGCCGGCAAGGACGCCGCTGCGATTGTGAATAACAGCAATGCCGCTGGTGTCAAAGAAGTGTTTTTGCGTGTCAACGTCAACAACAATCTGTTTTAGTGTCGGTTGAATCATGGTCGAGGCACCTTTTCAGTTGTCAAACACCTGATTGTGTTTTGGGCAATTGCGGCGACAAAGCAAAGTCGGCGGCATTTATGTCAATCAGCCACGTTACCCTGCTGCGGATGGGCTCAATGGCGTCAATGCCGTATCGCAGCCGGTCGGGGCTGCCTGCGAGGATGTGGTTTAGAACCGCCTTGTTTTGTTTGCCGCAAACGGTAATAATTACGTGAAAGGCCGCACGCAAAACAGGATTAGTCATTGTGATTCTTGTGTGCCTTTTATCCATAAAGTAAACGACCCGCACAAGGTCTTTCGTATCAAAAAAAGCGTAAGTGTCGGAAAACAGCGAAGCTATATGGCCGTCTTCGTACATCTTGAGGACAATCAAATCGAAACGGGGAATGCCGTTTTTCCTGGGTTTGACGACATCGTATATGGTCTGTTCATATATCCACGCGGCACGCGAGCAATTATCGTTGACAGAACAGATAATATGTGCATTTTCCGCAGGGACACCGATTTGGTGTATGGGCATATAAGCCGGGGCACGGCAGCGGTTTTGCGATAAATCCGCGGCGCCGCAACACTGGTCAACGAGGAAAAAATGTATCCTGTCCCAAAATACGGCATGCGGTTTCAACCGGCAGGCAAGCAGTTTGAAAAACTCCGTGGGCAGGTCTGTTGATAGTGCAACGCAGAAGTATTGCCTTGATTTGATTGCTTTTTTTGCGTCCCCGACGAAAAGCTCGAAAGTTCGCACGGCCAGTCTGTAAGGATTTGCAACAACAACCATATTTAACTTGGCCTTGGCGGCTTTCATGGCAGCACCCGATGTCTGCCGCAAATCGCAGACGGTAATGTTAATTAACAAAATACATTCTGCACAAACCCGTATCCGTTCACAGATGGACGGCGCAATAACCCACGTGGTCGCAAACAGCCTTCATATATTCCCAGACTTCGCTGTCGTTGATTATCACAAGCGCCGTGGTAAAAAGGACCGTGTCTTCTTCAAAAAGGTGGGCAAACACTGTTCGACAGAGCGTTTGGCTGATGACCGTCAGGGCGGTTTTGAACCGGGCCAGGTCCATCTGTTCCAGACTCGTTACCAGGTCAAAGAGTTTGTCGATTTCGGTTCGGATTTTAATATGGTCGTTTTGAATTGCCTGGCAGAGGCTGACGCGGCCGTACGTTCTTAAGGTCGGAAAGATAACATCGTCTTCGCGGTCGATGTGTTCCTTAAAGGCATCGAGGTGCTGTGTAATATGCGTGATTCTGCGAAATTCGCTGCTGAGCTCACTCAGACAGGTCAGTCTGCCAACCGCGTGCACGGCGTCGTCCAGGTCGGTCAGGAAATAACGGAAGAAATCGTGTTCAAGCATAATCATATACAGCAGATGGCCGGGCGGCAGCCATGCCCTGAGGCTGCCGCTGTGCTGCGGGGGGATTACCATAAGCATGAATCTGGCGGCAAGTGATTGCACGGTCTGCGCCGAGTAGCCGTCGTGAATAAGGTTTTGCTCGGCGGCGGCGATATCACGCGGCCCCAGCGCAGTCAAAAGTCTGTTTGCCTGTTTGCGAAGCACCGTGGTGTCAAGGCCCTGTTCGATTCGTTTGAAAAGACGAGCAAGTTTTTCCGCTTGTCTGCTGTTGTAGTCACCGGTCATCTCGGTACCCTCCTTAAAAAGCCGGCTCAAAGAGCCGCGGGCCGTTTTGTCACATTTCATCTCCCTTGCCGCCGAAGCCATACGGCTGAAACTGGTTTACCGCGGTCCGAGTATCTCCGTCGGGATACCGTGTGTTTTCAGAAACCGCATCAACTCGGTCAGCGGTATTCGTCTGTCCCTGCCGCCCGGGATCCGGTAACCTCTCAGCCGGCCGCTGTCAAACCATTTGCATACCGTCCTTGGGGCAACGTGACAGATTCTTGACACCTGTCCTGTCGTCAATACGCCTTTTAGTTTTTGTGCTTTTGCAGTGCTCATAAAGACCTCCGTGGCCGGATTTACCGGTTTTTCACTTTGGTTGCCTGGCATACCGCAGTTGGATAATGGTTATCGCTATCACGGTCCAGCCGTGCTGTTGTCTGTGCTGGGCTTGTGATTAAGTTTGCGGAAAATTGCAAGCCCAGCAAAGCGAAGGAGAAAGTTTCAAGTGTAATGCCCGGCATCAGGCTACCAGTACCCTTAGCAAAGTCTGTGCCACCCCGCAGACCGGTCTGCAGGCGCTGTGACAAGCGGTGACAAGCTGCGTAGAATCATTTTGAAGGGGCAAATTGAGAAAGTTCGTACATTTTGAGTGCGTTGCCTTAAGCTGCGCACAGATGCGCAGCGATGGTGCTGTTACAGCGGTTCATTTGTGTCGGCAAGCACGCAAACACATAAAAGGTTGATTAAAAACGTCTTACTTCGGATATTAACTTGACAAATGCGATTCGATTCAATAAAGTAAGTAACTGCCAAGGAGAATGGAAAATAACGACAAAACTTCCGGTTCGTTATCAAATCGAGTCCCGCGCCATAAGTGCAAATACCAGCAGGCGTGGTTGCAGCTTACATGCGAATACCTCAGTGACCTGCCCGTTCAACTCGAGCAAATCCGGACCGTGCTGGCATCCAACGACTACGTCAGAATCAACAGACATGCCCATCGTATTAAAGGTACAGCCGGGACATTTCATCTTCAGTCCATCTGCCAAAGCGCTGCGCAGCTGGAGCATTTTGCCGACAGCCGAAACAAGCAGGCGGTAGTGTCTGCTGTAAAGGAAATTGCCAGACTGGTTGAGCTGGAATCGAAAAAACGGGGATTGCCGACGGTCTTCTCAGGCAAAGGTTCCGAAAGCAACGAAAATGGCTGATGCAATGCCGCTGATATTTACGGTCGACGACGACCAGCATCTGCTGGGGCTGGTCAAACATTACATGTCACAGTGGGGTTACGGTTTCTGTGGGGTATCCGGCGCAAAGGAAATGTACAAGGAACTTGAGCGCGTAATTCCCAGTGTGATTCTGCTTGATATGTCACTGGGCGACGAGGACGGGACATCGTTTCTTGGTCCGCTGAAAAAACGGTTTCCATCTGTGCCGATAATTATCATTACGGGACACGCTACCATAGAAACAGCTGTGACGACTTTAAAAAACGGTGCTTACGATTATATATGCAAACCGCTGGACTTTGAGCGTCTGCGAATCGAGCTGGACAAGGCGGTCAATCACAACCGTCTGTGCCTGCAGGTGAGAGCCTTCGAGTCTGCCAGGCGAAAGGCCGACTTCCACGGTATGATTGGCCGCAGCGAACCGATGCAGAAAGTGTACCGGCTAATCGAGACAGTGGCGCCCACCGACGCGGCGGTACTTATTCTGGGCCAGACGGGCACGGGCAAAGAACTTGCCGCAAGAGCAATTCACGAATGCAGCAACAGAAGGGATGGTCCTTTCGTAGCGGTCAACGCACCGGCCATTCCGCACGAATTGATTGAAAGTGCGCTGTTCGGCCATGAAAAAGGTGCGTTTACCGGGGCACACCAGCAGCACATCGGATTCTGTGAACAAGCCAACGGCGGCACACTTTTTCTCGATGAAATCTGCGAAATGGATTACAACGTCCAGGCCAAGCTGCTGCGGTTTCTGCAGGACCATGTCGTTCAAAGGGTCGGCGCAAAATCTGCAGGAGCGGTTGATGTTCGGGTAATAGCAGCTACGAATCGTGACCCGAGTATCCAGATACAAAACGACAGGCTTCGAGAGGATTTCTACTACCGGCTTAGCGTGGTAAGCATCAATATGGTACCGCTGAGAGAAAGGGGCGGTGACATTGCTCTGCTGGTGCGCTATTTCCTCGACCTTGCAGCGGCAAAATACGGCAAGGATATGTCCGCTGTCTGCCCTGAAGCCGTCAGACTGCTGAACAGTTACCACTGGCCGGGCAATGTTCGCCAACTCGAACACGTTGTCGACGAGGCGGTTATTACCAATAACGCCGCTGTGCTGACAGTTGATATGCTGCCGGCGGAAATAACTTCAACTGCAACCAGCGGCGTCTGCAATGCCAAACGCGCAATCATCACCGACCTTAAGGGCCTGCCCTCAATCGAACAAATGGAGCGTGAACTGATTGTTCAGGCCCTTGAAGTGACATCCGGCTCGGTATCGGCAGCGGCCAAGCATCTTGGCCTTAGCGAAGCGACCTTATACCGAAAGATAAAAAAGTTCGGACTTTCACGGCGGTTTGTAAAACAGTAAGGCGGTTTTGGACACCATCAATTGCCTCAAAAAGTACCGTTGGCAAACCCGGTGTTGCCGTTTTTATACTGCCGGCCAAGTCTAACCTGCCATCCAGCTGGTCGGGCTATTCGCGCAGCAAGGCCTAGCTTGCCCAAACCGCCATCGATTCAGAGTCCCACGCTAATATAAGTAGAGAATATCAGTTATAGCACTATGGTTTTTCCTGAGCCGACGTATAGAAATGGAATAATAAGATTCGGTCTATATTTTTGTGCATCAATTTTTTATATAATTATTGCAAATCCGATATTTGCTGGTAGAATACGACAAAGCCAGGTATAAAAATAGCTGACCCGGGGGAAGTAGCTGCAGTGAAAGCGAACAATGTCAAATTACGTGGCGCTCTCAAGAACAGCAGCCTTTGCAAACGCATAATTGCGCCGGTTGGCCAGATGGGGGACGTTATTGGCGAACATATTCCGCCGCCATATCGTGTCACAAATACCGAAGACTATAAAATCAAAATTGTAAATTCACCTGCCTGTCCGAGCGCTAACCATAAATCAGTTCCTTGTTATCTATTAACTCAGAAAGACTCAGGTAGTATCGCAGAAAAGGATTGTCCCGTTAATAAATCAAAAAAAACCCAAAAACCAATCAAGGCCGAGCAAATTTGCTCCGGCAGGGACAACAATCCGACAAACGCAGAAGTTCATGCTTTTCCAATCCTTAATGACAAGGGAAATGTCACCGAGGTAATCGGTACGGCTCTGGCGAGGATTGATGCCGAGCAGCAGATCGAAAGCCTCGCAAGGTTCCCCGCGGAAAACCCCTCGCCGGTATTTCGTATAGCAAAAGATAAAATTGTATTATATGCAAACCAGGCAGGCCAAGAGCTCTTGAAACAATATAATTGCGGTCTCGGAGCACAGGCGCCCGAAGATTGGGAAAAGTGCATTAGCACCTCGCTGGTTTCGAACACCACCCAGACCTGTGACCTTAAGTGTCAGCAGCGCGTCTTTTCATTTACCACCACTGCCGTAACCGAGTCCGGTTACATCAATATGTACGCGCTGGACGTAACCGAGCAAAGAAACGCTGAGCAGAAAATCCTCAAGCTTAACGAGGAACTCGAACAGCGGGTCGCTGAGCGCACGAGCAAACTGACAAAAACAAACAAGCAGCTGCTGTGGGAAATCGTGCGGCGCAAGCGTCTCGAAAGAGAGATCCTCGACATCAGCGAGCGGGAACAAAAGCGAATCGGACAGGAACTGCACGACAGTGTCGGCCAGCAGTTTACCGGTATTGCGTTTATGGCAAAGGTCCTGCAGCAGAAGCTGGAAAAAAAATCCATACCAGAGGCAACCGAGGCCGGACAGATAGTCAAACTCGTCAACGAGGCCACAGAGCAGGCACGCGGTCTTGCCAAGGGGCTTTTTCCTGTGGATTTGACCGGCGGCACCTTAACAGCAGCCTTACAGGAACTGGCGGAAAGCATACACAGGCTTTTCGGCGTTGAGTGCAGGTTCGAATCCAAAAACCAGCTTAAAATCAGCAGCAGTACCATGGCCGTGCAACTGTATCGTATCGCCCAGGAGGCTGTGGCCAATGCCATAAAACACGGCAGGGCAAACAACATTTGCATCGGGCTGGAGAACGGGCGTGCAGAATCTGTCCTGAGCATAGAAAGTGACGGCCTGGACTTCCCGAATAAATTGCCGGAAAAGGGGCTCGGACTGCATATTATGAACCACCGCGCGGACATTATTGGGGCATCGCTGCTGGTCGGCAAGGCCGACCACGGCGGCACAATCGTCAAATGTATATTCCCGAATAAAAGCGGGCGGATTGATACCGGTAAAAAACCTTAGCTGCAACAATAAAACGGGGGCATAAAGCCATGAAAACCAAAAAGACAATTTTC
>DATKWV010000089.1:0-15992 GCA_035529405.1 Sedimentisphaerales bacterium
AAAAGCAGAAGAGCTTTATATAGTACGAGACAAATTCAAAGAGCTTTACGAACAATACAAGAAAGCGGCAGGCTTAAATGACGGACAACTGATGCCGTTGCGGAGGGTGAGTGAGGCGAGATGTGTAAGTCCAATGGAGGGGTCACTGCTTCAAGGTGAGGAAATGGCGAAGATGAAGGTGGGAGATGTTTTAGATTATATCTTAGAGCCAAAGAATTATGAGGTGAAAAAGAAACCGGGGGAATGGATAGAACCAAGGGAGGGGCTGGCAGCAACATTCCAAGAAGATGTAAAAAAACGGGCCATAGAGTATCTAAAAGAGGGAAAAGAAAAGCTGGCGAACCTGCCCGCGGGGTTCCTGACCGACTTTTTCTACGGCGTTTCGGGATCGGTAAGGGCTAAGAGCTTTGCGAAAGAGGGGTGGGGCGATTTTATAGACCTTGCTGACGAGCTTGTTCGGGGAAATTATGCACAACAGGAGTTCACGGGTTGTTTTTCTGCAATCCTAATCGCGCTTCGGGACGGGTTCGGTGAGGGCGAAATTAGGATAGATTTTGACGACTGCACGGCGGAGAAAGTCTGGGAGATTTTGGAGGTGCTGGTTCATTCTTCTAGGGGTGACACGGCCACGCCGCGGGAGGAAGGTGCAAAGGAAGATCCGACGCACACAATGCTGACTCTTGTTACGGGTCAGGCAATGGAGTTGACAGTATCATTTGGGATTATCTGCAAGACGAAACTAACGGGATTTTACGAAAGTTTCGTGAGAGACAAGATGCGGGAATGCTGGAATTTTGTGGCGGATACAATTCGACAGCCGGGAGTAAACTGCGCATTCGGGCTGAATTTTGCGAGGATATGCTGGCTTGATGAAGAATGGGTACAAACGGGGGCAGCGAATATCTTTAGGCCGGAGCTTTGGGATGAGACATGGGGAACGTATGTATCGTGGGGCAGGCCTTCGGCTCGGTGTTTCAGAATACTTATTGAGCAGGGGATGTATGGCCAAGCGGTGGAGTTGCTTGGGAGGGGGTATGAATACGGGTACCCATATAGGAAAAAACCCGATGAGGGATTAGTTGAGCATCTGATGATAGGATTCTTTAACGGGTGGATTGAGTTTGAACATGCAGTATTGAATCGGTTCTTCGAGAACGCAACAGCGGAATTGAGAGGAAAGGCAGCAAAGTTCCTGACAACGGGATTCAAAGCGGTGAATGAACAAGGCGGAACGGAAAAAGAGAACGTGGCAGTGAGAATGAGAGAATACTGGAACAAGCGGGTGGCGGCCATTAAGGATAATGCGGAAAAAGACGAAAAAGAGGCAATGGAACTGACGGGATGGGTGGCAGATTCTGTATTGCCGGCGAAAGAGACACTGGGGCTATTAGACGAAAGTTTGAACCTGAGCGGCGGGAAAATCGGACGGATGGGGGATGCGCGAGATTTTGCTAAGGGGGTATGCAGGTTAGGTGAGGGCAATGAGTTGTTGGCGCTGCGGTGTTTGAAGAAAGCGGCGGTAGATGAGAATATGCATATGACGTGGGCAAGAATCCAAGAACCTTTGGTGGACTTCCTGGGGGCAATGGTTGATATGCCGGAAGATGTTCGGAGTGCTGCTATAGAAGTAGCAGATGCGTATGGGCGATACAATCCGGATAAATTCCGCGGGGTATGGGAGAAATTGGATAAAAGGAAATAGAAAGCGGGTAATAGGTGGGGGGGTGAGCAGGGGGCAGGACTTTCGATAGCCGCCTGCGCGGGCACAAGTTTTCGATCCTTCGGCGGTGCTCAGGACAGGTTCGAAATTGGCGGGCATCGGAAGGCCAGGCTTGCTGACGAAAAACAGGTTACATAAGTAATTTTGCAAAACATATATATTTTCGTTATAATCACTCATACGTATGGGTGAAGAAGGGAATAATTTCCCGCAGGAAGGCAGCAGGTCAGGTCGAAGGCCCTTCGACAAGCTCAGGGCGGGCGGGGAGGAACGGCTGGCAGATGACGCTGTGCCGCTTTGCGGCAAGTGTCTGAAGCCCTGCCATCCGCTGCAAAACTACTGCCACTGGTGCGGTTCAAACCAGGTGATAAATCCTTTAGCCAGCTACATGCCGTTTGTAAATATCCGGTTCAACTACGGGGGCCTGCTTATAATGTGGCGGAAAGTCTGGTACCGTAAAGATACACGGTTTGTAAGCAGATTGTTTTATTTGCTTGCGGTTACTGTAGCGGCGCCAATATTTCTGGTGATTGCTTTTCCGCTGCTGGTGATAGGTAAGCTGGAAAGCCCGATGTTGCAAAAAATCGCAGCAGGCATAGTTGTTATTGTTATGCTTGGATTGCTGCTTGCCCTGGGCCTGTGGTTGAATTAAACTCCAGAAGCGCCCTTAGACAGCGGCTGCCAATTGGTCCCTTCATAACCCATTTTCAGAAGAAAAACAGATTTTGTGGGTCAAAGTCCGAAAAATGCTGCAGTTTGTGTGTTATGAGCGCCGATAATAATAATGCCCGTAGATTTCGTGATTGTAATAAAGATTCAGGCGTTTTTACGCTGAAAGACAAATGAATTTTATCAAACACGAAATTACGGGCGATTTTCGTTTTCGCGGGCCCGCAGGCGCTTCTGCAGTTCGGCCAGGTGCCTGTGCAGGTAGAACAGGTATAGAAAATATATCACCCAGGCGGTGGTAAAGGCAAGGGCAAAATAGAACATATCAGATACCTCCGGCGGTTGAATTAACTGTCAGGTTCGGTTTTGGTTTCGAGTTTTGCTTTCGCTTGGAGTATATCAATCCTCATCAGGACCAGAACGGCTGCCAGCAGTAACGCTGCCGTTATGGCCAGAATAAAGGCGGACGTCTGCAGGGCGGTCTCAAAAGTGACGCCGGGGCGGTGTATGTCGCGTATGAAGCGGGCGCTGATGACCACAAGCGGCACATCTGTAAAAGCGATGATGCCGAAGACGGCAGAAAGCCGGCGCATGTAATAGCGCTCTGCAAGAGCAGTCCTGAGCAGGCAGTAGGCTGCGTACAGAAACCACAGGGCCGCAGAGCTGACAAGTCTCGGGGTGAATGTCCACCACGTGCCCCATTGTGCGTGCGCAAAAATCATACCGGTGATATTGAAGACGGTCGCAAAGACAAGGCCGACCTCGGCTGAGGCCGCAGCGGTAAAGTCCCACAAGCGTCGTTCGGTTCTCAAATACTGTATTGAGCAGACAAAGACCGCTGCAAAACATACCAGCGAACTGATTGCCGCAGGCACGTGCACATAAACGATGTTGCGGTCGGGGGGGGCAACGGCTGCGGCGGTTGTGCACAGCCAGGTTGAAATCAGTATTAAGGCGCCGGTTATGTATAGAAGGACGTTTCGCATTATGTATTCCTATTCCGCTATGACAAATCCGAACAAAAGCCAGCAGACGGTGACAAAGATTGCATCAAAAGCCGCCAGAAAGCCCACGGCCGAGGGAAAATCACCGACCAGGGCCATTATTCCGGTCATTGACATCGCACCGCCTGATGTGTGAAACAAAATCAGCAGGGAAAAAACGGCAGGTACGATGATGGGCGAAAGTACGGCCATAACAAGTATGGTCGAAAGTCCGCCTGCTGCGGTTGCGCGGCCTGCTATGGGGCCTAAAAATGTACCTGCGCCTGCTATGGCGATATTGACAAGCAGCAGTACTACGGCCAGATGCAGGGATATTGCACGGGCGCTTAAATCAAACAGTACAAGCACAGCCGGTACGGTAACAAGCTCAAAAACCGATAAGACAGTTATGTTGACCATGAGTTTGGCTATGTAGATGTCACCGGGGTCAGCGGCTGCCAGCAGCAGGGCACTGATGCAGTCGTTTTCGTGCTCGACGGCAAAACTTTTGTCGGCAGAGAGGATGGCTGAAAACAGCAGCACCACAAGCAGTACGGCAGGGGCGATAAGCGATTTATCCAGGCCGGCTGATTCGACAGCGACCCGGAAGACCCAGGCTGTAAGCAGGGCGAAAAGTATCATGGTCGGCAAAAGCCGGCCGGTCCTGAATTCGCTGAGGATGTCCTTGACAAATATGGCTGATATGGTTCGTGTAAGTGTCACTTAGCAATTATTCCTTGTATAAGAAAGGTAATCGGCCGCAAATTCGGAGGTATTTATCTCGGGAACATCGGCTGTGAAAATAAACCTGTGGTCGTGGAGGACGGCCACTCGGCCGCAGCACTTGAGGGCCTGCTGGGGGTTGTGAGTTGTCATCAGTACCGCACCGCCGTGGTTTGCGAATTCCGCGAGGATGGCAAGGAAATCCCCTGTTGCCTGGGCATCAAGGCCTGTAAAAGGCTCATCGGCCAGCAGGATGGCGGGTTTATGCAGCATAGCCCTTGCAATTGCAAGACGCTGAATAATGCCTCGGGAAAGTGTCTCCGTACGGTCGTGCGTATGGGCGCCCAGATGCAGCTGAGTGAGCAACTGTTCTATGCGTGACTTGCTGTCTGGCAGGCCGTAAAGTTGCGCAAAGAAACGCAGGTTCTCTGAAACGGTCAATTGAGGATATAACATACTTTTGTGCAGTACGGCCCCGACGAGCGGTTTTGCCCGGTCGCTGCGGCGGCGCAGGTCAAAGCCGCAGATTGTCACTTGTCCGTGGGTTGGCTTCAGAAGCCCGGCGATGATTCTAAGCAGGGTGGTTTTGCCTGCCGCGTTAGGCCCGCATATACACAGGCTTTCGCCTGCGGAAACCGAGAGGCTGATTGATTTTAGTACGGTGGTATTTGCGAAGGACTTGCAAACGCCTGCAAGATTTACCGAAGGGGCTGCCTGAGTGCACTGTTGCATCTGTTGGCTCATAATTTTGTATCAATACTCAATAATCGAAAATTACTATTCAGTTTTTCGGGCTTTATACTTTGATTCGCACCTGGTGAGAATTTTCCCCGCGTCGAAGAGGCCCTGCGAGTTGAGTTTGCCTTCAACCACGAGCTCTTTGTCGGCGGCGAAGTTTGCCGGTATTGGGCCGTGATATGTAACGCGAATTGAGTTTCTTTGCCCGGCCAATTCGAAGTCAAGGCCTGCGGCGGAGTCGCTTGGCGTTATTGAACCGGGTTTTACACGTCCTGCAAGTCGTATGGTGCGGTTGGTAAAGACCAGCCGGTCGGCAGATTCCCCGCCTGGTGCAAGCGCTGTTTCGACAAGCTGGTCAACGGGGTAATAGTAGGCCCATGAGGATTGAACGGCCTTGTAGAGAAGATAAGCGGCTGCTGAGCCGATGACGACCAGGGCGATGGCAACTTTTATCGTTTTTCTGCTTGTCATAACCAGTCTGTGCGTTGTCAATACGCTGAAACGGTTAAGAGTCTAATCGAAGTCATCGGCAATTGCAAGACAGAAGGTGTGGTTTTGGCAATTGGACTATGTATTGCTTGACGTTGTTACGGGTGAGGTTATAATTGACAGTACGGTAAGGGCAAGAATTTGAACCGGTATATTTTTCTCGAAAGGTACGATTATGGCACAGGTTTACAGGAGACAGTGGTCGGATACGGAAGGCGGGTGGCCGTTCGGCGGCTTGAAGTTTGATTTGTTTTGGCTGAAGTGGCTGATACCTGCTGTGGTGGTGCTTTGGCTTTTTTCGGGGATATACATTGTCGGCGCTGACGAGCAGGGGGTTGTACGACGATTCGGCAGAGTGACAAAACTAACAGAGCCGGGCCCACATTACCATTTGCCGGTGCCGATTGAGGCGGTGAACAAGGTGAAGGTAGATAAGGTAAGGCGAATGGAGATTGGATTTAGAACGGTTCCGAACACGTCTCCGGCGCGGTACCGGTTCTACCCTGCGGAATCGCTGATGCTGACCGGGGATGAGCAAATAGTTGATTCGCAAGTAATAGTGCAGTACCAGGTGAGCGACGCAGTTAAGTTTTTATTTAATGTGCGTGGTCTGGAAACACCGGAAGGGGCGATTATGGACGCTGCTGAGGTGGCTTTGCGACAGGTGGTAGGTCAAAGGCCGATTGATGACGTGCTGATAGGTGAGAAGCTGCAAATCGAGATTGATATACGCGAGCTTTTGCAGGAAATAATAGACAACTATAACAGCGGGGTAAGGGTTGTGGAGGTGAAGCTGCAAACGGTTCGTCCGCCGGAAGAGGTGGTCGGGGCATTTAATGATGTTGTTAGTGCCAAGGAAGATAAAGACCGGCTAATCAAGATAGCAGAAGGCTATCGTGAGGATGTGCTTCCGAAGGCGCGGGGGCAGGCTGAGAAAATAATCAGAGAGGCAGAGGCGTATAAGGCCGAGCGGATAAAACGTTCTGAGGGTGACGCGGACAGATTTTTGGCGGTTTTGAAAGAGTACGAAAATGCAAAAGAGGTAACGCGCAAGCGGCTGTACCTGGAAACAATGGAGCGGATTCTGCCTGGCATTCGCAAATTCGTTATTGACGGGCAAGTCGGGGGCAATCTGCTGCAGTTTCTGCCCCTCGAAAAAGGAGGTGAAAAATGAGCAGGAAAATTATCATTTTGATTGTTCTGTTAATGGTGACAGCGATTTTATTGGCTGGTTCGCTGTTTACGGTAGATGAGACCGAGCAGGGGATTGTTACGCAGTTGGGTAAGTACGTAAGGACCGTTACCGAGCCGGGCCTGCATCTTAAAGTTCCTTTTATTCAAAGTGTGCATAAATTCGAAGACAGGATACTGGAGTACGATGCGTCAGCGGCCAAGATTATTACCAGTGACAAGAAACATCTTGACCTTGACAACTATGCGCGCTGGAGGATAGTAGAGCCTCTTAAGCTTTATCAGACGGTGCGCAATGAATTGGGAGCGAGTGCACGTCTTGATGACATTGTGTTTTCCGAGATACGGGAGGAGCTTGCGCGACATACACTTACGGAAATTGTGTCGGTCAACCGTGCGTCGATAATGGAAAAGGTGGGTAAGAAGTGCGATGCAAAGGCAAGAGAATATGGTGTGGAAGTGATTGACGTGCGGATAAAGCGGGCGGATTTGCCGTTGGAGGTTAGAGATTCTGTTTACGCACGAATGAGGGCAGAAAGACAGAGGCAGGCCAAGAAATATCGTTCCGAAGGCGAAGAAGAAGCGGTAAAAATCAGGGCCATTACGGATAAGGAAAGGACGATCCTGCTTGCAGAAAGTTACAGGCAGGCCGAGAAACTAAAAGGTGAAGGTGATGCGGCGGCAATCAAGATATATGCCGAAGCCTTTGAGAAGGACCCCGAGTTTTACACATTTGTGAGGACATTGGAGGCTTACGAGAAGTCACTGAGGCAGGATACAACAGTTGTTCTGCCGAGCGATTCGGAGTTTTTTCAGTATTTGAGTCCGCCGACAAAGTAAACGGTTTTGTCGGGCCGGATGGAGTGATTTGTGTAGAATTTCGATGTCACGGTGTAAAAGCCGGGAATTGATACGGAGGCTGCCCATAAGATTGAGCATGTCATCGAATACAGGCTTTTCGTGCATACAAGGGCGAGAAGGGGTCAAAATGGGGAATTTTTAATTCTTTGCTTGACAAATTATGTGAAATTACAGATAATTTACTGGTAAATCGAAGGCCGAAAGCAGGGAGGAGAACCAATGCGTCTGGTCGTAAAACAAGATGACCGGATAGTCAGCGAGCTTGATTTTGCCCAGGGTCCGATTCGTATGGGCAGGCAGGCAAACAATCAGGTGGTACTGGCGGATAAAACTATTTCAAGACAACACGCGGCACTATACAACACACAGGACGGCAAGTGGGTGGTTGAAGACCTGGGCTCTGCAAACAAGACATATCTCAACGGGGAGGCGGTTAGCAAGACGGACATCAAAAACGGGGACGTGTTGAGCATAGGTGATTTTTCAATTGCGGTCACGATTGAAGAAAAGAGCCAGAGCGAGAAGCCGCCCACCAGTGCCGGTGATACCGTGGCCACAACCAGCAAGGGCCCCCAGATAATCGCCAGAGAACTCGATACGCCCGATGCGCCGCCAATCAGGTTCCCGGCGCAGCGTGCAAAGGATTTTATGACAGCAGTAGCGTTGCTGAACGATGCCGACAGTGCCGATGAGGTGTTACTGACATTACTGGATTTGACATTGACGCAGTTTGGGGCCGGTAACGTCTGGTGCGCGGTGCGAACCGAGCCGAACGGTCCGATGACCGCGCACGCAGGAAAGAAGCGCGGCGGTGAACCGGTGCAGCTGGAACAGATAAAACTGAGCCAAAACATTACGCAATCGGTGGAAAGACATCATTTCATGCTGTTTCTGTTCGCTCGAATACCGAACCAGGTTCAGAAGGGCGACATACGTTCGGCGATTATATCGCCGATAGTCGGCAAAGAGGGCTGCTACGGGGTGATATATGTCGATAATTATATCGGCGATGAGCACTACAGTCTGACGGACCTGGATTACCTGATGCTGCTTGGTATTCACACAACCAGCATATTGCAGAGCCTGTAATCAGTACTACGGCCCAGGGCTGTTTGACCACTGAGGGGAAATCCTAAATCCTTCTTCCAGGTACCGGCCCTTGTCGTACAGGTTTTGCGGCCGCTGGAAGTTATTAGAGGAAAAATGTTGATACAGTGTTCCGAACCCTGTTATCATAAAATACACAATTACCTGCAATAGCGGGCATAATGAATCTGCAGAGATGAAAGAAACAGGCCGGCCGGATATTTTTTGGAGAACGTTATGAATTCTGCACCGACGAGAACCAGCAGTTTCTCAGCAGTTTTTTACCTGGCGATGTTATGCTCGGTGTCCAACGGATACGCTGATGCTAATTATACCTGGGACATAAGACCGTTCGGTCAATTATGCTGCTGGTCACAGCAGACCGGCCCCCTGGGAAAACCCATACACAGCACGGGTTTGATAGAAGTACCCCGGTCGGGGGCTGATGAATGGAATATCGGCGTTGGGTGGCAGCAGGAGCGGGACATCGATAGTATCGAGATTAGCTATGACGGCAAAGTTTCGCGGCAGTTTGCCGAGGAAACGCAGGTGCAGTACTGGTTTAAAGAATGGCCGGGTGAAGCGCCCGTAAGACATACCATAGAAGATGCTGTCGATGACCCCTGGCAGGGCAAATGGCTGACCGCACGTACAGATGTGCGTATAGACGGCAGGACGGTGAATTATACATTCAGGGCCTTGTCGAGGGACGAGAACCCGCGCGCGGGTAATCTGCCCGACGCGGTCAATTACAGAAGGACTCTTAAAATACGATTGCTTTACCACAAAAAAGCTGCCCGCATTGTGTCATTAAAGGTCTATTCGCCGACAGAGGAAAAGAAGGTGTCCGTGCGCATTGAGTTCGGGTGCGATAAAGCCGCAGGTAAAAGCGTGACAGGAAAGCTTGAAATCTACAATGGATGGATTGAGAAAGTCTGTGGCTGGGGATGGGATGACGGGGACATGATGGATACGAGCAGGTCCTGGTCGATAAAGGGCGGGGACAAACCCAAGGGCATCATAGTCGAGCTTAAAGCAGCAAAGCCGAAATTACCGGGTTCCAATGACCTTACGATTGTCACTGTTCGTTCAAGTGACGGGACGTTTTCGTTTCTGGCGGATGATTTGGAAAAAGGCCCGATGTATATTCCCGCATATTCGGTTTTCATAACCGAGGCGGGCGATTTGACCACTTTCGCAGATTCCAATGTTAAAAAGGGGCGAACCGTTCGGGATAAGCTGAAACTTGAAGGCGAACAGACGTACAGCCGGGCCGGTAAGGAGATACCACCCCTGCAGGTAATGCTCAGAGAAGACGGGGGCAGACTATATCTTCCTGTAGCCGCTGACGCAAGCTGGCAGAAATTCGCTGTGGAGTGGGGAGGCGGTTTCTTTATGAATAAACGCAGCACCAAAGCCAAAGGCAGAGAACTGCTCCGCTGCAACTGGAAAAAGACTGAATTGCATTGGTACATCGGTACCGGTGAAAAACCCGTATATGACCGCGATGACAAGACTTCGCAGATGTCAGTTCTCAGTGACTACCTGCCGGTGGCTGTTGTCCGTTGGAATCATGAGGGGCTGAATTATTACCAGGAAGCATTTGTGACTTTACTGGAAGGCCCCCTGTCACCGTACGACCCTGAAAGGAATGAACAGACGCCGGCAATTTTGATGATTAAGCTTGATATTTCGAATCCTGCCGGCGACGAAAAGAGCGCGCATCTGTGGTTAAAACCGGATTCACTGGAGAAAATGTTTCTTCAGGACAATTTTATTATGGACCGAATGGGTGCAGGCGAGTTTATCAGGGCGTGCGTGAGGCTTCCGCAGGCCGGTATATGTACTGCGGCAAAGGTCGAACAGGAAGCTGCGCACTATGGTTTGAAAGTCCAGGCTAATGAATCGGTGTCAATGTATATCTATGTGCCATTCGTGGGCGATTTGACCGAGCAGTATAAGACAAAAATCGCTGGTCTTGACTACGATACCGAAAGGAAACGTGTTGTTTCATACTGGAGAAACATTGTCAATGCGTATAAGGCCTTTGACGTGCCGGAAATGAAATTTAACGATATATCCAAATCTGTGCTGCCGCATATTCGCATGAGCACCACTAAGGACCCCAAAAGCGGCCTGTTTATGGTGCCTGCTGCCACGTTCGGTTACGGAGTCTATGCGAACGAATCCGCGTTCCAGACGATTTTTCTCGACCGGGTCGGTGACCATGAAACGGCGGCCCATTACCTGGAGACCTTCCTGAGACTTCAGGGCACAGACCCTTTACCCGGGACATTTACCGGTGACCAAAGTGCGGTATTCCACGGAGGAAAAGTAGATGATGAGTACAACTATACCTCGGGCCCATATAATCTCGACCACGGCACGGTGCTTTGGGCGCTTGCCCGGCACTATCTTATGTCGCATGACTTCGAGTGGCTGCGGCACGCCGAACCAGGCATGCTTAAAGCTGCCGACTGGATTATCCAGCAGAGGAACCAGACAAAACTAACCAGCGAAGACGGCGAGGCGGTCCTTCATTACGGGCTTTTACCGGCGGGAAGACTGGAGGACAACGATGACTGGGGTTTCTGGTTTGCGGTGAACGCTTATGCCTGGCTGGGATTGGAGCAGACCGCCAGGGCCTTCCAGTACGCCGGATTGCCGGACGGCGACAGACTGGCAAAAGAGGCGCAGGCGTATCTTGATGATTTGCGGACTGCTGTAAGACGCACAAGCGAGTTGGCCCCCGTTGTGCGATTGAGAAACAACACTTATGTTCCGTTTGTGCCTTCACGGGTGTATCAACGGTTCCGGTATTTTGGTCCGATGCGGTCGGAATTTTATTCACGTTACAAAACAAATACCCTGCTGACTTTCCGGTTATCGGCTACCAGAGAAGCGCTTTACGGGCCGATGATTCTTTTAACAACGGGCATTATCGAGCCTCATACGGTTCTGGCCGAGGCAATCCTCGACGACTGGGAAGACAACATCACGCTTTCCAGTTCCCTTGGCCAGCATATTCACGGCGTGGTTGACGATGAGTACTGGTTCAGCAGGGGGGGGATGGTTTTTCAGCCGAATCTGCAAAATCCCATACAGGCGTATTTGCTGAGCAACGAAATCCCCGCAGCGGTCAGGAGCATTTATAACGCAATGACATCGTGTCTTTACGGCGATGTTACCGCTTTTACGGAAGAATACCGAAGATGGGGCATCGGCAGCGGCCCTATGTATAAGATACCGGATGAATCCCGGTTTGTGAATCGCGTTTGCGATATGCTGGTACTGGAAGTGGGTGACGAACTATGGCTGGCTGCGGGAACTCCGAGATACTGGCTGGAGCCGGGCAGAAAAATCGAAGTGTATAATATCGAAACCGTTTTCGGCGGGGTGGCCTATGTATTACGTCACGGCAGCAGACCCTGTACTATTGAGGCGGCCATAAAGCTGCCGACATATAATCGCCCGGAGAAGGTGGTGTTGTTTGTTCGCAGCCCATTTCAAAAGCCGATTAAGGCTGTGCAGGTAAATGGAAAGGACTGGAGTAACTGGGATGATACGAGGGAAGCTGTTTTCCTGCCGGCAAAGGGGCAAAACCTGGAGGTAACTGTCTCTTATTGAACGTTGCCTGCCGCTGCAGCAAACTTAAAGGGGGCATAGAACAAGGATTACAGGGGCGGTGCGGCGTTTAACAAGTCGGTTATGACCGAAAGCATCTGATTTTTTGTTTTGGCGGTCTTGAGCCGGGTCAAAAGCGCGGTTTGGCGCGCCGTTATACAAACGGGCTGACGTAAATCGAAATCAGCAGTGCGTGTAATAGAGCCGATTGCGGTACATAAGCGGTCAATGTCAGTGCCGAACTTTGCGCTTATTTCGACCGTGGTCTTCAGATTTTCGGGCAGTTCAGCGGTGTTAAATTGTCCCGGCAGGTCACACTTGTTCAGTACCGTGAGAACCTTTTTGCCTGCAAGGGTGTTGACAACGGCCTTGTCAAGCTGTGCACAAGACTGGCTGTTGTCTAAAACAAGCAGCACCAGGTGGGCATCATCCAAAAGCTCAAGGGTGGTTTGCCGGGCCATTGCGTCGATGGTGTTTTCCGCTGGTGCGGCAAGGCCGGCATCCAGTCCGGCTGTATCAAACAATTCTATAGCCAGTGAGCCGATATTGCATTGTGCCGAAATCCAGTCCCTTGTTGTGCCCCTGATGTCGGTAACAATGGCTTTTTGCCTGCCTGCGAGGGTGTTCAAGAGGGTGCTTTTGCCGGTATTGGCAGGGCCGGCAATAATGACTTTACAGCCGTAGATAATGAGCTTTGCGATTTTGCTTTTATCGAGTATTTGGCCGGCCTTGGCGTGTATGTGCTTAATGGTTTTGCTGTCGAGGCTTTGCAGCCATTGCTTTGCCGTTTTGGCTAACCCGGTTTCGATTTGGTTCAGTACCAGTTTTGTACCCTCTATTGTTTTTGCATGGGGCTGGGCTAGCTTAGCCTCAAGTTCGATGGTATTTTCGCAGCCTTCGGCGGTGAATATCCTGGTCAGCATCTGGTCGGTTGTGATGGGGGTCACACCGTTTTCGGTAAGCAGCTTCATTATGTCGGCGACAATAAGCGGATTGCCGTGACAGTTTATGGCGATGGTATTGGGGCCTTCACAGCCGATTACGACCTGGTCGATGGTTTGGCTGCCTTTGTATATATGGCCGAGCAGAATTTTGCCGGGTTTGAAAATGGCGGCTTTGCCGCCTGTGGTTTTGAGTATCTTTTCAAGGACTGTTTGGATGCCGTCACCGAAGAGCTGAATGGTGGATATGGCGCCAGTACCGGCGGCGGTCATTACAGCAGCGAACATGGTCGTCGAGACCCTCAAAGTCATTCGAGGTAGTCTCCTGAGACCAAGCGTAATTTGCGCATAATACTCCAGCTAACCGGGAAGAAATGTTTACCCCAGAACACAGCCGGGGCATTAATTATCCAGCAGGTACACGAAAACAAGCAGAGCTCGACGGTTGACCAGGGCTCTTCGGCAGGCTCAATTAGTAATGCCATAATTGTGAATGCAATTGGTAACAGACAGATAATGAGCAGGATAAATCTTTTGACTTTTGTAAGGTCTGTTTGGAATACTGACAGCATACCTATGAACATCCCAGAGAAACCGGAGCAGATAATCATCTCTGTAAACAACGATGCCAAGGCGAAGTGAAGTTCTATTGCTTTGATGGGTTGGGACTCAAATAGGGCGTCGAATATTCGCACGACGGGGAAAGACATAAGGAGTAAGCATTGGCCAAGAACAAATAGGATTATGCAAATATCCATAACCTTCTTAATGGTTTTTTTGTGCCTGTTGAAAAACTTGCTTGGTTTCGGTGGAGGGGGAGTTTTACCCCAAAAGAAGTGGATTACCCAGACAGCGGCCATAATAGCATACCAAAACCAAACGTTGAAAAAGATTTTTGGCAGTGCCAGCGCTGTCACGCGACCTCCGTATATAACTTATAGTTTTTTATCGAGGTATTTTCTGTACGCAAGTGCGATGCCTTTGACGACAAGATTCGGCACGTAGTTGTCGATGAAGTGACAGTCGTGTTTGATTATTTCGGCGCCGGAACCGGTGATGACGGTCTGGGGCCAGGTGCCGATTTTGTCCGCATAGCGGGCGATAACCGTTTCGAGGGTGCCGATGGCTGAATAATACAGGCCGCAGTTTATGGCCTCAGCGGTTGTTCTGCCAAAAGGTAATTCAGGCCTGGTGACCTGAACGTGCGGCAGTTGTGCGGTGTTTTCCTTGAGGGCCTTTGCGCTGATTGCAAAACCGGGGCAGATGACACCGCCGACAAATACACCCCTGTCGTCAACGAGGTCGATTGTTACAGCGGTGCCGAAGTCGGCGACGACGACGGCTTTTTCCACTACGGCATAAGCGGCAGCGGCTGACAATACCCTGTCTGTGCCGACTTTTTCAGGTTCAGCAACGGACAGGTCGAGCGGCAAAGGAATATCCCTGCCGATGATAAGTATCTTTTCACCGAGTGAATCGTTTACGATTTTTTCCACCATTTCGGTCCAGGCGGGCCTGACCGATGATACGATGATGACGCCGTCGCGTTTTTTTTCCTTCGAGCTTTCAACTGCGGGGATTTGCTGCCAGGCCGATTCGAGCAGGTCGGCAAGGTCTTTTGCGGGGTGGCCGGGAACGGACTTGATAAACTGTTCCTGGCCCTTTAGGAAAAGGCCTACGCTTATATTCGTATTTCCTATATCAACGGCAATTATGTTCATAATTTGTACCTTGTCCGGCTATTTGTCTTTGTTTACTTTATTTTGCCGCTAATGTCAATCCTGGCCGGCGGCGGCGGTGTATTTTACGACAAAGGGAATTTGCTTTACGGTCGGGTCAATTTACTTTATGATTAAGGCCTGCTGATATGGATGAAACAAACAAGATAATCACTACGGTATTAAAATACTATCCTGATGTTCAGGCGGTCTATTTGTTCGGCAGCTACGGTACAGACCAGGCATGGGCAGACAGTGATATAGATATTGCGGTGCTTTTGCCGCACGAGAAATCCTGCAAGGCCGGCTGTTTACTGATGAGTGATTTACGCTTCGAACTGGAAAGACTGCTGGGAAAAGGGGTGGATTTAATCAATTTACGTCGGGTTGGCACCGTCCTCCAAAAGGAAATTGTTATGGCGGACCGCCGTATTTATTACGGCGATGAATATGCGGCCGATGAGTTCGAGATGCTGACGTTTTCATATTATCAAAAACTAAACGAAGAGCGCCGGGAAATTCTTGAAGACATTCTGGCCAACGGAAGGATTTACAAGGTATGAATGATATTGTTTTGAATAAAAAAGAAAGTATCGAACGCTGTGTCAGGCAGATTCGTTTGTACTATTCCATGCCCGGTGAAACTGGCTTTGAAGAAGATTATTTGAAACAGGATGCTATCGCAATCAACCTGCAACGGGCCTGCGAACAGGCTATCGACCTTGCCAACTATACCATAAGGAGCAGGAAACTGGGACTTCCCAAAGAAAGCAAGGAAAGTTTTCGTCTGCTGGCCGACAATAAAATTATTCCTCGCCGGCTTTGCGACGGGCTGGAAAGGATGGTCGGATTTCGCAATGTTTTAGTGCATCAATACCAGGAGCTGGATATTAAACTGATGGTTGAGGTGATAAACAATCATCTGGATGAATTTATTGATTTTACAAATCACATTATGAAGTGCTTTGGCGGCTAAAAATGTTTTTGTGACTTTTTGGTTTCTTTGACGTTTTGCCACAATAATTCGGCAAGGTCCTTTATGCCGGCGCCGGTGACGGCTGAGATGGGATAAACAGGCTTTCTGAGCCTGCGTTTGAGCAAATCAATAACCCCGGCAGGGGGATTAAGGTCCATTTTGTTAGCGACAACAACTTCCGATTTTTTGGCCAGTGCCTTGCTGTATTGCTTTAATTCATTACGGATTGTGCGGTAATTGTCAGCAGGGTCGGAGCCGTCGAGCGGCATTATA
>DATKWV010000090.1:0-2498 GCA_035529405.1 Sedimentisphaerales bacterium
TATCTACGTTGAAATATCCAGCGCAGACGGCTCTACCGGCACAGAGGCTGGGAATGTGGCCGTGTATTATTCATATTTCGGATAATGAAAAAGAAACAAACAAAGACAACGCGGCAGCCTGAGAAGAAAGCAATGATAAGGCACAAACCTAAGAAAAAGGTTGCCGGCAGGCCGGAAGTTTACCGCGAGGCTATGGTTGAGCAGGTGCGGCTGCTGGCGGAGAAACCGGTCAGCTTGACCCAGATAGCGAAGTGCCTCGGTATAACCGTGCGGACCCTGCAGCGCTGGAGAAAACAGCATACAGCCCTCAATAAGGCTATCACAGAAGGCAGGGAAGTAATTGTGGACGAAATAGAGGCCAGCCAGTTCAAACAGGCCCTGCCGCACAACCAACGCAGGGTACGCAAAGAACTCAGGGGCAGGGGTAAAAAGGCAGCGCTCAAGGTTGTCCGCGAGGACATCGATGAAAACGCGGTTAATCAGCAGGCGGCCGCAAACATCCTGCGGGCTTATAGGGCCGATAAGTACGGTGACAAGATTGACCATAATATCAAAGGCGATATCATCATAAGACCCGTGCTGTTCGGGCAAAGGAAAAAGCGAAATGACGACGGCAACGGCAGTTGAAGTGCCCGTAAACAGATTTGTCGATAATATGGTGGCTTGGCAGTATGACCTCTACGCCGCATTCGATGAGGGTCTGGGCCGCTTTTTTATGTGCGAATGCCATCGCCGCAGCCGAAAAACCACGGCGGCCGTTAACCTGTTAATCCGCGAGTGCTGTACACATAGCAACTGTTCTTATTTTTATATGGGTCCTACTTTTGCGCAGGCCAAAGACATTGTGTGGCTTGACCCTAATATGCTGTTTTCATATCTGCCCGACAAAAACGAGTTCCCGTGGGAAAAAAATGAGGCGGAAATGTATATCCGCTTTCATAACAACAGTATGCTGCACATACTGGGGGGCGACAAACCGGACAGGTTGCGGGGCATCGACGCAACAGGCGGGGTGCTTGACGAATGGGCACTTATGAAGGAAGTCATTTTTACCGAGATTCTGCGGCCTATTATGATGACCGACCTGGAACGGTGGCTTTTGTTCCTATATACGCCAAAAGGCAGCAACCATGCAACAAATATGTTCGACAAGGGAGGATGCATCAAAAGCGCCAGCGACCTGCCGGTAAACGGGCCGTGCCTTGAACATATTGAAAACTGGCATTGTATCCGTGTTATAGCTGATAAGTCAGGGATACTTTCACCCGACGAAATTAAACAGGCACAAAAGGATATGCCCACAGCGATATACGAACAGGAACTGCAATGCGCGAGAGTTACCGATGAGGAAAGGGCCCTTATTACGTCACGCCTGCTTGACAGTCTGCATAACGTTGTCAAGATTCCCATTGAAATACGTAAAATAATAAGTTGCGACCCGGCGGAAGGAAACGATGAAATTGCCGTCAAGGTCTTTGAAAACACCGATGTAATTCACCAGCGCAACCTTCATCGAAGCGATATTGCCGACAACCTGATGATTTTGTCGGGCACACTGCAGAATATAGGAATCGAGTACCACACGGACAACTTTATTATCGATTCGATAGGTGTCGGCAAAGGTGTGGCGGATGATTTACTGCTGAAAAAAGACAAAGATGGCAGAGTCATGTACGACGTGCAGGTTTTCAAGGGAAATAACGTGTCAACGGAGCCGGAACGCTTCGCGGACCTTAACACCGAGTCACTGTGGTACACCGCCCAGCAGATGAAAAATGGCTCGGTGGAGCCTGTGGATGACCCGGAAACAAAAAGACAACTGGTAGCATTAACGTGCCAGGCCAATAGACGCGGACAGTTACAGCTTGACACCAAGGACGTAGTAAAGAAATCGCTTAAATGCAGCCCTGACAGAGCGAAGTGTTACCTGATGGGAATCTGGGGTCTGCAGAATGTACATCCGGAAGCAGACAAGGGTCGCGACCGTGTAAGAGCGTCAAAGCGAAGGAGGCGGCGCTGCGGTTCGGTGTCGCCTATGGGAATTTAACTTTTACAGGAGAATAGTAATGGCAAAGCAAACGCAAACGCAGAAGGCGCCGGCAGGTCCAGCGCAAAACCCCGATGTTCCAGGACCAACGCCCCCGGCAGCACAGGAGCCAGCGCCGCCGCTGACTGAAGCGGAGATTGCCGAAATGGAGCAGCTCGAAACCGGCTGCCTCAACGGGGCACCGTACCCGTACCCTGACCAGATGAAACGGCTGCGAACGCTCCGGGAGAGATTTAAGGGCAAAATACAGGTTGTACACTGCACCAACGGCGCATGCAGGAAGGACTTTGCCGTAGTGCAGATGTCCCTTAATATGGTCTGTCCGTTGTGCAGAAAACCCGTCAACCCGCAACAAGCGCCGAGAGGACGTTAATACGTTATGGCTGGAAGCGTTGAAATAGATTTCAAGGAAACCGAACCCGAGCAAATCGCTATAGAACTGTGCGCGCTG
>DATKWV010000091.1:0-2646 GCA_035529405.1 Sedimentisphaerales bacterium
GGGGCGCTGGGGCCGCGACCTATGCGGTACAGACACAGGAAACAACACACAAGCAGTCCGCCGTAGAATAGTCCTATCATAAGACACCCTTTTCTATTCGAAAATCCTCTTCAAAAACCACTCGAATTTTTGTGCAATGAGTTTAGTCGCTTCCTCGGTGTCGACCGATTTGACGTTTATCCAGTGAATATACAGAAAACCGTCATCCGTCAAATCCACGGTCAAAGTCCCGGGTGTCAGGGTGATGGAGTTTGCCAGGGCTGTTATCGCAGATTCGGTTTTTAAGTTCGTTTTTATTTTTACAATACCGGGGTTTATCGGCATTTTCGGATGCAGCGCGCGATAGACAACGTCGAGATTTGCTTTCAGCACGTAAAAGAAAAACACAGGCAAATAAACCAAAAACCAAAAGACCCGAATCGGCGAAACGAATATGTGGTGCTCCTTGGGTAATATTTCATGAAACAGCACCGCAACTATTATCGAAGCAATTAATCCAGCCACGGTCATCTGTAAATCGATTGAGCCCTCGCTGAACGGCCAGGTCAGTATTATCCAGACAATAAACGCCAAAACAAAATATATCAGCCGTCTCATATCACTGTACCTTCATACCAATAATGTTTGTCGAATATGCCAGTCCGTCAACGAGCACTTTTACGGCAGGGTCCAGTATGGCGGCCTTCAGTGACGGAACCAAGACAAGCAGCCCCATAAGAAAACACAAACAGGCTAAAAACACCATTGCCGCACGCATCAGACCCTTGTTTTCTTTTACCTGCCGGAGGTTTTCCGGCAGTTCGCCCAGGAAAACGTACCTTTGAACCTTCAGGTACATAATCAAAGTGCACAAACTAACGAAAACGATTATTGCTGCCACCCAGTAAAAACCGGCTCCGACTGCCGCCCATGCTAAAATCACCTTGCTCCAGAAACCGCTGAACGGCGGAACACCTACAATGGAAGCTGATGCAACGGTACAGGCCGTGCGCGTGGCAGGCATTACAGCTGCCAGGCCGCCCATTTCACGCATCTGCCGTGTACCCGTTGACATCTGGACCGAGCCGCTTGTTAAAAACAACAACGATTTGTAAACCGCGTGATTGACTAAGTGGAAAAGCCCACCCAGTACGGCTAAGGCCGCCCATGGGCTGTTGCCCTGGCGGGCGATAATTAATCCGCCCAGACCAACACCAACAATTACGTAACCTACCTGGCTGATGCTCGAATATGCCAGCAGTCGCTTGAAGTCCCATTGACCTAAGGCCAGAAATGCGCCGGCAACCATACTCAAAATACCCATCGCAACTAAAAGCCAGCCGACAGGAATCGAAATGCCGAAAACATTGAAAATGATACGGCAAATAGCATAAACCCCAAGGGTCTTTATTAGTACACCGGACAGCATCGCTGAAATCGGAGCCGGCGCCGAAGGATGCGCATCGGGCAGCCATGCGTGGAAGGGCATCAGGGCGGCCTTTAACCCAAACCCGACAATAAACAAGGCCAGCGCAAAGGCAAGGCCGGGATTGAGCGGTCTTGAGATTGCCTGTGAAATAAAGGCCATATTAAGCGATGCGGTGTTTCCATAAACCAACGCGATGGCGAAAAGAATAAACATCGACGCAATGCTGCCTAATACCATATATTTGAATGACGCCTCCAGTTCCTCATGCTCGCAGCCGAAACCAACCAGCGCGTAAGAGGCGATAGACGCAATTTCAAGGAAAACAAAAAGATTGAAAATATCACCCGACAGTACCACGCCGTTCATACCCGCAACCATCAGCATAAATAGACTCAGGTATTTGGCCTTGGCCGTGTACTGTTCCATATACCTGGCACTAAACAGCATTGCAGCGGTGCTCACGACACCCACCGCCAGAAGCAGAAGGCAGCTGAGACCGTCCAGAACAAGATTAATTCCCAGCGGGATAGACCACCTGCCCACTTCATAAATGCCGGATTGACCAATACAGCCGACTGCCAGCACCAGCAGGGATATGGTTGCCAGGCTGGCCAAAAAAGTGGCTATAGATTTACCTTTTTTGCCGAAAAGCGGCAGTACAAACGCCGTTACCAGAGGTATCACAACGAAAGCAGGCAGTCGGTGCGCTATCATCCTTTCAGCCTCCTTATGCGGCTTATATCAAAGGTACCGTATTTTTCGTAAGTTCTGATGCATATCGAAATCATCAGCGCCAAAGAACCGAGACTGATGACTATAGCGGTAAGCACAAGGGCCTGGGGCAGCGGGTCAACGCTGCTGTTTACGAACAAACTGCTTAACTGCCCGCCGATACCGGCTATGTCTTGTTTGCCGATGATGGGTGCTTGTCCGCCGTGACGATAGCCCAGCATAATCAGGAAAAGATTGACGGCATACTCCATGACCATAATGCCGAGAACTATCTTGACCATATTCTTTTTTACCACCGCACAATACAGCCCGATCATAAACAGTAAAAAGCACATCGCATAAAGCATAGGATTCTACTCCTGTTTATTTCCTGATATATCAGGCCTGAAGACCGAAAGAACGAGAATAACCAAAAACAGGCACGCACCTACTTTCAGGCCGATAGCTATGTTAGACAATGGTATTGTGCCGGCGCTTACAAGATGCAAAGCGGCACCCGGCAGATA
>DATKWV010000092.1:0-5467 GCA_035529405.1 Sedimentisphaerales bacterium
CCCACCTTCCACCAGGGTGAGCCGGCTGATGTAGCCACAGCCGGCATTTTACCGTCGTGGTCATTGGCGTATTGGGTTATACCCTGGAATATGCGGGCCAGCTGCATCTGGCACTGATGCTGCCAGTATTTTTGACGCGTAAGATTCAGCGCCGTAATCAGGATACTGCCTGCGACTACAAATACCGCTGCGGTGGCCAGTCTTCTGCCGATATCGGCCCAGACCCCCGTTTTAACGGCTGGCTCACGGCTTTGTTCGGCTGCCAGCAGGGCCTGGAGCTTGAGTTCACTTGAACGTGCCGCATTATTAAGCCGCCCTACCGTAACCTGTGCCAATTCTTCCGGACATTCCTCGTCCCCAAGGCTATCGAGGGGTAAAAGTGCTGATTTGAGCGTGGCGCAAATGTCAGCTGCCTGCTGGTTAGAACTTATTAACGCCTCCGCTCGGCGGGTTTGTTCTTTTGATGTCAGGCCTACGCAGTAATCAAATATCAGCTGTTTTTGCTGGTGATCCAATCCGGTCATCTACTGTCTTTACTCCTGACCGCGGTTTTCCAGTCCTTTGCGAACCGTCCAACGGCTGTATGTAGTCTGCTTTTTACCGTACCTATAGGTATACCGAGAATGTCAGCGATTTGTTTGTAAGAAAATCTGTTAAAATAAGCCAAAATCAGTATTTCTCTGAGGTTTTCGGGCATATCAGCTATCACTTGCCGTACCTGGCCGGCCGTTTCATCCTTTTCCAGATAATCGTAGGGTACTGTGCTGTCGGAAATTAGGGTATTGAACAGCTCATCGAAGCTCATTTCCTGCGAGTCAGCTACAGGTCCGATAGAAATGGCCGCTTTTCTTTGCTGTTTGCGCAAGGCATCTTTTGCCTTGTTGGCCGCTATGGTGAACAGCCACGGCCGCAGAGGTCGGCTCTTATCGAAACTTTCTCTGCTGGTGAACAGCTGAAGAAACGTCTCCTGAAAGACGTCTTCGATGAGGTCATGGTGGTTCAGGAAGCGTTTCAAAAACGTGTAAAGACCGTTTTTGTATCGGCTTACGATTTCCCGAAAAGCCGCTTCGTCGCCTTGCGCGTACCTTGTGAGAAGTTCGGCATCTGTTTTTTTGCTGAAAATATGCTTCATAACCCAGGATTTATTCTAAGTTATTTACAGACAGTTGAAAAGCTTTTTGTCTGCAGATTTGGCTACCCCCCCGCTGACCTGCCGGAAAGGTACAGCAAAGAACACACCTTAATAAATAGCAAAATAGTATTAAAAAGTCAAACTTTACATGGGTGTTGGCATGCTTTTTGTTTCCCGGCTGAATACCTGAATCTTTACGTTTTCCGACTTCGGGTTCTGTGAAAGACACCGTTGAACACCGCTTTGGCAAGTATATGTCAAGTCGGTTGGAGCAGCTGCAAAATACCTTTCTTGCCGATGGTTTCTAAAATTCGCTCCAGTTCCAGGCTGCTATTTCGGGCGGGTCGGTTCCCTGCGCCCGGATAAAATCCCTATGGTCCCGCAGTTTTTTTTCGTATTTGATGATTAATTGTTCGGCTGTTGCGGCAACGTGCCTGTTTTGCTCGGCCACCTTCTGGGCGGCCTGAATCACGAGATGGTATCTGCTTGTTCTGTTTCTTACGTGCATGTCAAAAGGCGTTGTTGTCGTACCCTCCTCACGATAGCCGTTAATATCAAAACGCGCGGTCTGCGGCCTTTCCCACAAGAGCTGTTTTACGGCTGCCGTATAACCGTGAAAATTAAATACAACCAGACAGTCCAGCGGAAAGATGCGCTGGAACTGTTTCTCGTCCAGGCCCGGCGGATACTTTTGCGGTATTCCAAGCACGGTAAGGCGCACAATGTTGACGACCCGGATGCGCCATTTGGGAACTTCGTTTCGCAGAATCTGTGCTGCTGCGATTGTTTCCATTGTCAGGCTGTCACCGCAGCAGGCAAGGATGATTTCCGGGTCCTCACCTTCGTTGGTACCGGCCCATCGCCAGATGCCGGCCCCCACACGACAATGCTCTACGGCATCATCCATAGACAGCCACTGGGGCATGGGCTGCTTGCCGGCTATAACCAGATTAATATAGTTTGTTTTTTGCAGGCAATGGTCAACCGTAGATATTAAACAGTTGGCGTCGGGCGGCAGATACACCCTGTAGGTATGTCCTTTTTTGGTCAGCAGATTATTGATAAAGCCGGGCCCCTGATGTGAATAGCCGTTGTGGTCCTGCCGCCAGCTTTCCGAAGTCAGGATGTAATTAAGCGAAGAGACAGGTTTTCGCCAGGGCACCTCCAGAGATGACTTCAGAAACTTTGCATACTGGTTCATCATGCCGTCCACTATCGGCAGAAATGCTTCGTAGCAGGGGAATAAACCGTGTCGGCCTGTCAGGAGATAACCCTGCAGCCAGCCCTGACAGCTGTGTTCGCTGAGCACCTCCAGCACTCTGCCATCAGGGCCGATGTTCTCGGAATTGGCAGGTACAAACCAGTTATACTGACGGCTGGTCTCCTGCAGCACCTGCCCCAGTCTGTTTGATTCGAGTTCGTCGGGACATACGATACGAAAATTCCTGTCCGGGTTGTTAAGCTGTACGACTTTTGCGAGGTATTTTCCGAGTTGTTCCATCGGGCTTGTGACGGTCCGCCCCGGGACTTTAATTTCTATTGCAAAGTCATACAGGCCGGGCAGATTGAGCGGTTTTCGGATAGTTCCGCCGTAGGCGTGAGGATTCAAAGCCATTCGCTGCTGTGCTGTTGGGCAGAGGTCGAGAATGTCTTCAGTTGGTCGTGCCTGTTCATCGAACAGTTCCCGTGGTCGATACGACCTTAGCCAGTTTTCAACGGCCTTCAACTGTGTGTGGCTGGTTTTCAGGTCTTTTGCCGGGACCTGATGCGACCTGAATGAACCCTCTATGGGCTTTCCGTCGATTAGCTTTGGGCCGGTCATACCCTTGGGGGTGCGAAGGATAATCATAGGCCAAAACAGCCGTTCGGGAATACGGCCCGACCGGCAGCTTTGCCGAATGCCGCATATCTGCTGATAGGCCCAAAACACCGCATCATGTAAATCGCAATGCAGGCTGTCACTGTTATCGACTATCCTCACGAGGTATCCGTAGCCTTTGAAAAGCTCATTGAGGTTGTCACTGGTCATCGAAGCAAAGATGGTGGGATTGGCGATTTTGAAGCTGTTGAGGTGCAGAATCGGCAGCACGGCCCCGTCGGTAACAGGATTGAGGAACTTTGCATTATGCCAGGCTGTGGCTGTCGGGCCGGTTTCGGCCTCACCGTCGCCGACTATACAGGCGACAATCAAATCGGGATTGTCCAGGGCGGCACCAAAAGCCGTGGGTAAGGCATAACCAAGCTCGCCGCCTTCGTGAATCACGCCGGGAAGGCCTGGATACAGGTGGCTTGGGAAACCTTCCGGCCAGGAAAAATTCCGAATGAATTTTCCCAGGCCGATGCGGTCCTGAGTAAATTCGGGGAAAAAATCCGTAATCGTACCTTCAAGGTACATATTAGCCAAATTGGCGGCTGAGCCGTGGCCGGGACCGGTGATTAATAATATACTTGCGTTCGTGCGAAGGATTAAATTGTTCAGATGCATATAAATCAGATTGATGCCGGGACAGGTTCCCCAGTGACCCAGCAGTCTGCTTTTTATATGGTCGGGCCTCAAAGGCTCTTCAAGCAGAAAGTTGTCCTTAAGATAGATTTGAGCGGCGGCCAGGTAATTCACCGCCCGCTGGTATCGTTCCATTGCCGATAACGTGGCGGAGTCAGGTTTTTCCATTTGCACATCAATTGCTTCTTCAATACCAATAGAATTCATTTTATTGCCTCGCTTTATTCAAAATAAGCCTTTAAGACGTATTGCTGCATCATGCGGTGGGTATTAAAAAACGAGCCGTTCAAAGCGATACAGTGCAGCATTATGTTACGGAACTTTGCCGGATTTTTATAAAACATGGGAATGATAACTTTCTGGAGTTTATCGTATAAAGCAGCCGCATCGGCGGCGCTGTCTCGCCGGGGCTGGTTATCCTGCTGATATTCGCCGATTGCCCAGCCGGTAATGCCTTCGATACAGCCTTCTATCCACCAGCCATCCAGTATGCTCAGTGAAGGAACGCCGTTCAGGGCCGCCTTCATGCCGCTTGTGCCTGAAGCCTCAAGAGGCGGCTGCGGGGTGTTAAGCCATATATCCACGCCTGAAGTGATAAGTTTGCCCAGCTCAATGTCGTAATTTTCCAGGTAGGCAGCCTTTATCTGTGGTCTGCAGGAATGTATGTGCTGAAAAATTCTGCCGATAATTTCCTTTCCTGTCTGGTCGTTCGGGTGGGCCTTGCCGGCAAAAATCAGCTGGAAGGACCCGGTTTTGGAGGCGATCGATTTTAACCTTTCGCAATCGGTAAAAACCAGGTCAGGGCGTTTATAGGCGGTCGTTCGTCTTGCGAATCCGAGGGTCAGCAAATCCAGGTCAAGGCCGGTATTTGTTTCTCGATTGGCGTATTGAATCAAATGGCGCTTAGCCTCGATGTGGGCCTTCCAGATATGGTCGGCAGGAATAGTCAGAGCGTATCTTAAACTGAAGTTGTCCTCCCGCCAGCCCGGTATATATTGGTCGAACATTTCGGCAAAAGGCTCTGATACCCATCTTGCGGCATGAACGCCGTTTGTTATCGAATCAATGATATAGGGCGCATAAATATGCTGTGAGGTTTCGCCGTGTTTTTTTGCTACCCCGTTTACATAATGGCTCAGGGCCAGTGCAAGGTAGGTCATATTGAAGGTCTCATCACAGCAGTAAACATCTTTTAACTGAAAAGCCCGCCAGTCTCCGAGAGCCTTGCGAACCATATCCATCGGGAACTGGTCGTGGCCGGCCGCCACCGGCGTATGGGTGGTAAAGACACATTTTTTCCTGACTTCTTCGATGTCCTCCATGCTTACGGTTTCTTTGTTTGCCCTGCCGGCGGATTCTTCCAGCAGCTCCAGGGTTAAAAAACCGCTATGGCCCTCGTTCATATGGTATCGTTCGATTTGGTTATATCCCATTGCCCGCAGCATCCGCACCCCGCCGATACCGAGGACAATTTCCTGGCAAAGCCGATAATACAAATCACCGCCGTAAAGCCAGTGGGTAAGAGTCCTGTCCTGTTCGTGGTTTTCGGGTGTGTCGGTATCGAGAAAATAAACCGGCACCGTAAATTTCGTCGGACTTTTTACCTTGTATTTCCAGGCCCTTATCCGAACGTCCCTTCCGTTTATGGACACGGTTGCCGTCTGCTCCATTTGTTCGAGAAAATCATCCACCACCCACTCCACCGGTTCTTCCGTCTGCCGGCCTTCGGAATCCAGTCTCTGGTAAAAATACCCGTCTCGGTGCAGCAGTGTCACGGCAACCATGGGGACCTTCAGCTCGGCTGCAGAACGAATGGTATCTCCGGCCAGGAT
>DATKWV010000093.1:0-5621 GCA_035529405.1 Sedimentisphaerales bacterium
GACGGATACACAAATACAACCAGGGACTGGATTGACCACACCTATATGTCGCCGGGGACCTACACGGTAAGTCTGGAGATTTCCGGACCGGCCGGCAGCAGCTCGAAAACAAAACAGGGATACATCACCGTGGGGTATGCAAGTGAAGTGCTTCAGGCTGAATTTTCGGAAAACAGAGTCGGAGAAGTGCCGTTAAGCGCAAGGTTCAGGGACAGAAGCTCCGGAGACCTGCGAGAAGGCATTACTTACACACCACGGTCCGGTTTTACCGGGACCGAGACATTCACGTATACTGTGAGAAACACAGAAGGCGCAACATCCAACCAGGCCACCGTAACGGTTACAGTGGGTAACACGCCTGTTGCCGGCAACGATACTGCCGTTACGGGCACCGACACGCCGGTAACCATCGACATTCTGGCCAACGACCTCGATGCGGACGGATTTATCGAACCTGATACGGTTGCGGTTGTTTCCGAACCCAACAACGGCACGGCTGTGGTCAACGACGGTGACGGCACCATAACTTACAGCCCGCAAGCCGCATTCAGCGGTATAGATAAGTTCAGTTATACGGTCGAGGACGACAGCGGTAACGGCTCAAACGAGGCGGTAGTAACAGTTATCGTATCGGACGGCCCTGTTGCGATAAACGACTCGGCCATAACAACACAGGGGTCGCCGGTAATAATTGATGTGCTGGCCAATGATACTCACACCAACGGCGGTATCGAACCGAGCACGGTTGTTATAACAACCGACCCGAACAACGGTACCGCTGAGGCAAATGACATCGATGGTACGATAACTTATCGGTCCGAGCAGTCGTTCACCGGCACAGATATGTTCGCTTATACAGTGGCCGACAGTAACGGCCTGGTCTCCAACCAGGCAGAGGTAATTGTAACCGTAGGAAATTCCCCGGTTGCGATGAATGATTCGGCGATTACGGCGGAAGGTACACCGGTTACCATTGATGTGCTGGCCAACGATGTTGACACTACAGGTCAGATTGACCCGGGTACAATAACGATAATCAACAGTCCGACCAACGGCTCGGCTGTTGCGCATAACTGCTGGCTGTGGAGCTTTGGTGACGGCAGCACAAGTCACGAACAAAGCCCCAGACACACTTATTCACAGCCGGGTAACTATACGGTCAGCCTGACCGTTACAGATGTGTCCGGCAGCAGTGTAACCGAAACAAAACCAAATTTCGTAAGGGCGCTTGTGTTCGAGAAAACAATAGACAACGTTGATTACCCCAAGACTCATTACAGAAACAAAACCGTCCTGTTCCGCAAGGAAATGGAAATCGATAAAGAACAATTACGATATACGAGGATGCTCTACGACAGCTGCAACACCGGCAATTACTATTTAGGCACGTTCAACCGCGGCATTGTTTTCTATACCGTGGCCAATTCCGGTAGCAGGGGTTCGGTTCTGTATCTGCGGGCTTACCTTGAGGGCAGAAGCAACGAGCAAATATGGGAGATTATCCAGGACTTCGAGCCTTCCTATGATTATTACAATTTTAATCAGGCCCCGGCGGTATTACAGTCCCAGACGGTGTCGGCGCTGGCATCCGACAACGGCATACAACTTGTACAGGCGGATTTGACCGACACAAACGAACCGCAAAAGCAGGAAAAAATAGAGCAGTTAAAGATGCTTTCTGCCAACGACGCGTTCGAAAGACTTAAAGATTCGGATTTCCTGACTGATAAAGCCCTGCTCAAACAGGGCATTTCCACCGCGTTCAAAAATACCTCAACACAAGCTGTAACACTTTCTTTAGAGAAACTGAAAGGTCCTGTAAAACAGGTAAGCCAGGACAGAGTTATTCATCGGGCCGGCGATATATACATTGCCAAGAAAATTCTGGCAGCTTTCCCGCAGCAGTCCGTTGATGCACTGCTGCAGCTTTACGAAAGCGGCGATACGATAACAAAAGGCAATGTGCTGTCAGCTGCCGGCGCCCTGGCGGGTAATGAGGATATTGATAATATGCTCATTGAAGCTCTCGATGACAAAAGCAGCGCCGAAGACCAGGATGCCGAGACAATCGGGCAGGCTTTGCGCATCTGCGATATCGCGTACAATCAACTGGTACTGGCAGGCAGGATTAAGAACGTGCTGCGAACCATCGGTACCAGCCACAGCATCCAGGTAAGAGACTATCATATAAATGTTCTGAAAAACAGGCTTTAGCTTTCATCATATCCCATAAAGCCGGAAATTTCCGAATGCATAAATCGGGTACTGAAAATCCGCAGGTAACGGTTATTAAGCCGCAATCCGGCTGGCAGGTAATAAATTTCAGGGAGCTGAGCGAATACAAAGACCTGTTTTTATTCCTTGTCTGGCGGGATATAAAAATACTTTACGCGCAGACTATTCTCGGTTTTGCGTGGGCGACGTTAAATCCGCTGCTGCAGATTATTATATTCACGTTCGTTTTCGGACGTGTAGCCAGGGTGCAGACAGACGGTATTCCCTACGTGTTGTTTTCGACGGTGGCGATTATTCCCTGGACATACATGTCGGAAGCGATGATTCAATCAAGTCAGAGCCTTGTTCAGGGACAACAGATGCTCGGCAAGGTATATTTTCCGCGGCTGTTGTTTCCGATTACGCCGGTGCTTGCGCGACTTGTCGATTTCGGCATTTCGATACTGATTTTACTGCTGGTTGTTGTGTATTACCGCGTGGTGCCGACGTGGAACCTGATGCTTTTTCCGCTGTTTTTTGTATCGATGGTAGGCATCAGTGCGGGGGTGGGGATGTGGCTGTCGGCGATGGCGATTCGATTTCGTGACGTGAAATTCGCCATGCAATTCATAGTGCGGATGCTGATGTACTCGGCGCCGATTGTTTATTCGGCTTCATCGATACCCAAAACATACAGGGTCATTTACTCTGTCAATCCCATAGTCGGGGTAATAGAAGGCCTGCGTTCGTGTTTGCTCGGCAGGCCGGTACCGTGGGAGTATGTATGGCCGGGGATGGTAACGGCCCTGTTGGTATTAATTACCGGCGCACTGTACTTCAAAAGGATGGAAAGGATATTCGTGGACGTGATTTGACAGTGTTTTTCAGATAACCGCTGCAAGGGTCAATGAAGACAGACGATACAGCAATAAAAGTGGAAAACATAAGCAAGTGTTACCGTATCGGTCTGAAAGAAAAAATTCACGACAGTTTCGGCAGGACGATAATTGATTTCATAAAGGCGCCGCTCGATAACTACCGCAAGTACAGGTCACTGTACAATTTTGACGATACCGGGCCGGATTCAGACGGACACCCGCGGCCCGGGGCCTGTGATGTAATCTGGGCGTTAAGAGACGTATCTATGGAAGTCAAAAGAGGGCAGGTGATAGGGATTATAGGCAGAAACGGCGCCGGCAAGTCGACACTTCTCAAGATTCTTTCGCGGATTACGGACCCCACAACCGGCTGGGCCCGAATACGCGGAAAAGTTTCCAGTCTTCTGGAGGTGGGTACAGGTTTCCATCCCGAGCTGACCGGCAGGGAAAACGTGTATCTTAACAGCGCGATATTAGGAATGAAGAAGAAGGTCATAGACCGCAAGTTCGACCAAATCGTGGGTTTTAGCGGGGTAGAAAAATTTATAGATACCCCGGTTAAACGGTACTCCAGCGGCATGAAGGTGCGGCTTGCTTTTTCGGTGGCGGCCCACCTTGAGCCGGAAATACTGGTAATCGACGAGGTACTGGCAGTAGGAGACGCGGAATTTCAGAATAAGTGCCTGGGCAAGATGCATAACATTACACAAAGGGGCAGGACGGTGCTTTTCGTAAGTCATAATATGGGCGCTATCATACAGCTTTGTCCGACATCGATACTGCTGGAGGATGGCGGAATAGTTGCCGGCGGTCCGTCGAAAGAGGTGATAGATCAGTACCTGTCGAGCATATTCAGGCCGGTTGACAGCGCAGACCTGAGAAATACGCCGATTCGTGACGGTGACGGCCGTTTACAATTTACTGCGGCCTGCCTGCAGCAGGAAAACGGCGTCAATACCAATATGCCCGTGTCCGGCAGGCCGGTGGACATAGTTTTGGATTTTGTCAGTCACAGGCCGTTATCGAGAGTACAGTTTAAATTTACCATCTTTAATCAAATGGGCATCGCTGTTACCCATTGCAGCGTCGAGTCGTCGGGCCAGAGCTTCAATGTACCGAGGGGCCAGGGACAGGTAATTTGTCACATACCGAAACTGCCGCTGCCACTGGGACAGTACAAAATTTCAGCTGCAGCTTACGACGACAGGGGTAAACTGGACTGGATAGCTACGGCGTGTATATTCAACGTCCAGGCAAGCAACTTTTTCAAGGCACCGTTCGTACCTCCCATACGTTATTCGACGGCGCTTGTAGAGCATTCGTGGCAGTTAATGACCGACGGCTGCAAACAAAAGGCCGTTTGTGGTCAGTGAAAGGTTTGAAATTATCGTCGGTTTTCCTTATTCGTGCCGGTACCTGACTTAGCCGCATAATCTTATGGCCAATTTTATTGCTGTTGTTGACCCGGACACCGAACGCAGAAGCAGTTTCGTAAAGCGGATAAAATCAGCTTTATGCCCTGTGGAGCACCTGGCCACCAACGGCTGCCAAAGCGGCAACCTTTCCATAGTCTGGTCGGCTAATGTGGATGCGCCTGTAAGTTACGTTGCCGATGATAAAGGTACAGCGGTGCTGTGGGGCCAGGCAATAAGTCAAAGTGATTGTACAAGAATCGATGCGCTGCATTTGAGGAAGTTGTGGACCAGGCACAGGTGTTATTCGGATACAGCCTTCGACGGTTTTTACGCGGGGATGGTGTACCGGCAAAATTACGGCCTTTTGGCAGGGGCGGACCTTCTCGGGATATTTCCGGTTTACTATTGGGCCCGGGGGGAGGTTTTGCTGGCGGGTTCAAGTCCTGAACTGTTCAGGCATCATCCCGATTTTAAGGTAAGGTTAAACCCGGCAGGCCTTGTGGGTGTTCTTTTAACGATGCATATATTTGACGGACAGACACTGCTGGCGGACGTTCATCGTCTCGGTGCCGGTAACCTGCTTTTATGGCGCGAGGGTAAAGGTGCTTCGGAGGTGCCGCAATACAGGATAAAACTATCAGAAAAGTATTTCAACCTACCATTTTCAGCGCAGGTGGATATTCTCGCAGAGGCAATAGGTGAAACCATCGGCAGACATGTATCTGCGGAAAATAAACACAGCCTTTTACTGTCTGGCGGGCTTGATTCTCGTATGCTGGCAGGCTATCTGGACGAAAACAACATACAGACCGCAGCAATAACATTCGGCATACCTGCAGACCTTGAGATGCAAGCTGCAGTGCGTGTGGCGCGCAAACTAAGGCTGCGGCATTGTGCTGTCGAGGTCGGTTTTGACCAATACCCGGACTGTGCGAAACTGCAGGCCAGGTGGGAGCATGTCGGCAACGGGTTCAATTTCATAACCAACTGGGCGGTACCATCCCGCCTGAAAGAATTTGCACCGCGCGTGATACTGGGGCACGTAATCGATGCCGTTGTGGGCACCCGGTACATCACGTGGGCCTATTCGGCCTGCAGCAGAAGCATGTCATTC
>DATKWV010000094.1:0-3191 GCA_035529405.1 Sedimentisphaerales bacterium
TTGTTCGAGTTGTCGATAACATTACCGACGATATCGGCCTGGTTTGCGTAACCGATTCTAATGGCGTTTCCGTCGGTGCCCTGTATGATGTTGTTTTCAACGGTAATTCTTCGATGAATGCCCGCGGCTTCCTGACCGGTCAGACCGGCAAGGCACTCGATTACTCCGCTGACGTACGCCCGTTCGAATCTGCAGTCAATAAAACGGTTGTTTCGAATGATTACGTCCTGCGAACCGACTGATTCCCACCATGCGGTTAAATCCGTGTTCATGGCGATTCCGGAAGCAGACACATTTTGTAAAGTGCAGTCTTCAATAACAGCGTCGCGTGTCTTAAGGATAAAACCTCTCGCCCTGCTGCCCGAAACCGTACAGCCCCGAATGCGAACTGAGGGACAGGCACTTGCATTGCCGACAATATCGCCTTTAGCGGTTCGTTCCGGCAGCTTATCCGACAGCTCAACAACAAATGTTTTTTCTTTTCCGTCGGACTTGACCGATTTTACTGCCACAGTTGCGTAAGGTACGAGGTCCTGGCCGCTTAGTTCCAGTCTGTCGCCGATTTGGGGCAAAGTTACGTGCCGGTCACGAGGACCACAGCCGATAATCAGTTCTTTGTCGCCCGAACGCTCTGCGACAACCTGATAATGACCGGCATTGACATTTGTTGCATCGTCTCCCATGCTCTCGAACAGGCAGTTTTCCATTACAATCGTACCCCTGCAGGACCCGAAATTCGTTGCATCTGCCGTACTCGACATCCATCTGCCTGAACCAGGCCTGAGCATTACGTTCAAACGTCTCAGCAGAAAATCACTGCTGAACCGGCCTATTACCCCCATTCCCGGATTTGAGTAGATATTTACATTCTCCATTCGAACTTTACTGCAGTGCAAAAACTCAAACGCCTGATAATTATAAACCTGGTGTCTGACAATTATATGTTTGCCGACGGGCGGCAGGACTCCGGCAAACCTGTCCTGTCGGCCTATGAACAGGCGCATTACGCCCGGCCGGACTATCTCAGAGGTCTTTTCATAGCCCTTCTGATTGTGGTCTGTGTATCTTCGCGCCATACGCTTTAATTCGGGGTCGTAACCCAGCAGGGCTTCCGTCCGTCGTCCTGCCTGTGCGGTAAACGGCGCAACCACTTCGATGTCCACGTAATCGCTGTTGGCTTCCACAACTTTACCTTGTGTAAAAGGCACAGGGTCCCAATCTACCGTCAGGTTATTTATGGCTATGTTGCGGCACTGGCTGAAATGAAACATCGTGGAATAATCGCGCCCGATAAGTTCTGCGCCGTTGCCTTCGATTGTCATATTATCGATGTTTTCTATTTTAAGACTTGGCTGCCGCCGCCTTGTTTGGGGCTCTGAGCCCGCGTTGATGTCGTACCTGCCCGGCCCAAAAACCAGTCTTGTGCTTTTTCGGCCTTTACACGCCTCTATTGCAGCGGCAATTGCCGGTGTATCATTTTTGCCGTCGTTCGGTACCGCCCCGAAATCGGCAACTTTTATTTCCAACTCTTTGCTTGAGCAACTTCCGGATTCCTGCGCCGGGTAACAGCCGGCAATTACGACCACAATAACCAAAAGCAATATACCGGCAATCGTCTTCATTCTCGCCCCTTCCTGAAAAACAGACTTTAAGCTGCGAATTCTTAGAACGAAACAGAACGCAGATAATAGCTTTAAGCAGGCATTTAGGCAAGCATTTTTATTAGCCCCCCGTAACAACAATTTAATGGTGACTTATCCTGTCGCAAGAAAGCATCATCTTTTCCTGACCGCAATATAGAAAATCGCTCTGCCCTGGGCAAGGTATTTTCTCTCGTAATTTGTCCCCGTGAGCTCGGCGTCACTTGCCCCTGCGGCGGGCGTAAATTCAATCCTTTCCAATGACCGTTCTGCGGCAACAAGACCTTCTATACTCTGAAAATAATCCGCGTGGTCGGTAGCAGCTCTTATAATCCCAGCCGGTTTGAGAATACGCACCAGGTACCGCAGGTTGGTATCGCAGAAAAAACGCCTTTTATTGTGTCGCCGCTTGGGCCACGGGTCCGGAAAATAGATGTGAAAACAATCGACAGAATTGTGCGGTACATACTCGGCCAGAAACGCTGCCGCATCAGCCCGAATAATCCGTACATTCGGCACAGGCCATCGGCCTACCCTGTCCACGGCATACCGGTAGTATCTGCTTGCCCATTCAATCCCCAAAAAGTCAACGTCGGGCTGCGCCAGCGCCTGGTTCACCAAAAAAGTGCCCTTGCCGCTGCCAAGCTCGATGTGGATTGGGTTTCTGCGTCCGAAAACCCGCCCAAAATCCACCCGACCTTCCAAAGATTCTAACTTCACAGCCACATTCGGATAATCTTTTAATACCCTTGCCAACGATAATCTCCTCGGGTAAGAAGGTCCATTCCGTAAGCTCGCATTATAAAAAAAATATTTTTTTCTGCGAAGTTAAAAGAGTATTTTCTTGCTGTTGTTGCTAAAGTTGATGACCGTACGGTCCGATAGTAGTTTTTGAACGGGTCACCAGCCTGCACATATACGTTGCGGCTACTGGCGGAGGAAAAACAACGGAAAAATGATTCGGCAATGGATTAAACCACAGCGCAGCCGGATTTTGATAGACGTCAACACCCAGAAGGATTTCTTTCTGGCCGGCGGCAGTGTCTGTATAAGGAACCACAGAAGGGTCCTTGCCCATATTCGCCGAATGATTGCATGGGCAAGACGCAACAATATCCCCGTAATAAGCACCTGCGAAGTCTATTCCAATAATAACAACAACAACGGCGGAAACGGCGCCAGGTACTGCCTTGACGGTACCGACGGACAAAAAAAAATCGCATATACACTCTTGAGCAATCGCATAAGCTTCCCTGCCGACAGCAGCGCCGATTTGTCACGTGACATACTGCGTCGATACAGACAGGTTGTCCTGCACAAGCGCTGTTTTGACCCGTTCGATGAGCCGCGCATAGACCGCCTGCTCAGCGAGCTCCGCGCGAAGGAATTTGTTTTAATCGGAGCAAGCGCCGAAGGTGCTGTCGCAGCTATGGCTCTGGGACTATTGCTGCGGGGCAAGAGGGTGACTGTTGTTACCGATGCCGTAGGTACTCATGACAAAAGGGAATCCAAACTTGCCTTTCGAAAAATGAAAGCCAAGGGTGCCCGCCT
>DATKWV010000095.1:0-4743 GCA_035529405.1 Sedimentisphaerales bacterium
ACGCCCACATAACCAAATCGACAAGATGGGTGGTGACATCGACGATTCCCTCGCCCTGCTGGGTGGTGTCGAAGTACCAGCCGGGCCTCTTGAGGGGATTGCCGGCGACGTACTTGAAGAAGTAGTGCACGCTTTCCTTGATAACAGCCGGGTCGTTCGGCGAACCCTTCTGCAGGCGGCCGAAGACCTGCGAATCGTTTATCAGCTCTTTCTGGAGTATCGTGGCGATTTCGTGTCGCTCGGTCATCAAGTCGTAGATAAGCACGCCGTTTTTATCCGCTGAGTCAAAGGCCCGGCAGAGCAACTTGAAGCCGCCGGTGTCTATGGCCATGGGTTTGTCACTGAGCACATTGAGGCCGGCATCGACGCAGGCCTTGATATATTCGGTTTTTTTCCTGTTGTTTCCGGAGGTAACAACAACGTTGCCCGGTTTTTCGGTGAGCATTTTTTGAAGGAAGTCATCGCCGGTGTATATAATCTCTTTCCAGTCGGTGGGTTCGAGGCCTTCTGCAGCGGACCTGTTGTTAAAGCCCTGAATGCGGTTGAGGTGGTCTCCCACATCGGGTCCTTCGGGGGCGTAAATATGTACTATGGGACAGACCTGGTCGTACATTGTCTTTTGAACAAGGGCTGCGTGAAAATGTCCCGGGTCGAGGGTCATTAATTTAACCTGGCCTTTTTCGCCGGCCAGTTTCGGGCAGGGCTGTTCCGGTGCGCAGGAAAGAACGGCTGTCAGGACAAAAACCAGCATCGTTACAGAAGCTTTTTTAGTCATTTTGTGTTTCCTTTCACAGCGGGTATCCGGGATATTATCTTAATTTTTTGCCGGACAGCTTTTGCTTTTTATTGCGTGGATTTTTATGTTGTCGAACCGGCCTGTATCGTCAAACGAGCCTACACCGACCCGCCCTGCCTTGAATCTGTGGTCAACGGCGGTCATAATGGGTTTTGTCATATCGTCAAAGAACAGTTCAATTGTTCCCTTGTCGATGTCCCTGACAAGTCTGACATTATGCCAGTCCGTGCCCCATTCGGTGCCTTTGCTGGTGGTTTTTGCGATTGTAACACGGTCTTTGCCGTCAACTACAAGAATCGTATTTGCGACGGGGTCGGCATTTTTGGCGATGTGCACATAATAGTAATGTGTGGGGTCCTGGTGGCCGAAGAACAGGCATAAGCTGCGATGGGGATAGTCCTTTTTGGTGGAAAACATCTGCAAATCCATTACGAAGCTGCCTACGACAACGTCCTTGACAAGAGCGATTCCGAAAGGAGAGCGTACCTGTGCCCTGTAGGAGCTTTCCTTGAAGAGGGAAAGGACTTTTCCGCCGTTGGCCTGTTCGATTCGCCAGGCGGCAGGGTCGGTCAGCTGCCATTGGTCGAGCTTTCCGTCCTCGAAATCGGCCTTGAATACAAGGTTGCAGGTGCTGTTTTCAGAGCCGGCCAGCGAGGTACAGCCGGCTGCCAGCAGGACCTGGAAAAGTACAAGTATCAGGCAGCATACATTGAATTTCGCGGTGTAAGTGTGCACAGTGGTCATTGGTCATTCTCCTTTCATTAATGTTATGTAATTCTGACTGTTAAAATGAGCCTGCATTTTGCAGGGCAATGTCGAATCTGTCAACCCTAAAATACAAACAGCAAAACAACGGTGGGCTGGTTTTTACCGAAACACTCAAGTACCATTTCGCAGCGTCAGATGCGCGGATTTATCAGCGATAACGCGGAAAATATCAAAAAATCGGCTTGACAATCGCATAAAATACGGCAATATATATCACGGTCGAGTGTGTGGGCCGGCCTTATTGCTGGTTTTCTAAATAAGAGCAAAGATAACCTGGGGTCTGAGATTTAATTAAACAAAAGGAGAAATCAAAATGGGAAAACAAGATAAAGCCGTGACACGTCGCGAATTTCTTGCCGACAGCGGCAAAGTCGGTGTCGGTATTATTGCCTCAGGCGCGCTGGCCTCATGCGCAAGGACACAAATGTCGCCGGCTGTCAAAGGGCGTGTTATCGGGGCCAACGACCGAATCAATGTGGCCATTATCGGAATCCGCAGCAGAGGAATGCAGCTTGCCGACAGCTTTACGGAGGTTTCGAACGCACGGATAAGGATGCTGGTAGATATCGATGAAAATCTTTTTGCCGGCCGCGTTCGAAAAATCGAGGAAAAACAGGGATTTGCACCTTCCACCGAGCGTGATTTGCGTCGTTGTTTCGAGGACAAGAACATCGATGCGGTAGTAATCGCCACCACGGACCACTGGCATGCACTTGCAACTATATGGGCGTGCCAGGCGGGCAAGCACGTGTATGTGGAAAAGCCCTGCTGTCACAATATCCGGGAAGGCAGGAAAATGATTGAAGCGGCCCGCAAATACAAGCGGATTGTGGCTGTGGGCACACAAAGCAGGACAATGCAGAATGTCCGCAAGGCCATGCAGTTTCTGCATGAAGGCGGTATCGGGGACGTGTATATGGCCCGGGGGCTGTGCTTTAAGCCCAGGGACAGTATCGGGACTTATCCGGACGGACCGATGCCGACAGGGCTGGGAGAAATCAATATAGGCTTCGGGAAAATGCCGGCTTTTACAGCGGATTATCTCAGAGGCGTGGACTATGACATGTGGCTGGGTTGTGCGCCGAAACGGCCGTTTAATCCGAACCGGTTCCACTACAACTGGCACTGGAACTGGGATTACGGCTGCGGTGACATCGGCAACCAGGGGCCGCATCAAATAGATGTTGCAAGGTGGGGGCTGAATAAATGCGAGCACCCGGTAAAGATAAACTCCACCGGCGGGTATTTTGCGTTCGACTGCGACCAGCAGACACCAAATACACAAAGCGCCACGTTCGAATACGCAGACGGCAAGATACTGCAGTTCGAGGTTCGCGGGCTTTATACCAATACAGAAGAGGACATTGGTATCGGGAATATGTTTTACGGCACGAAGGGCTGGATGGCAATGGGTGCATCGGACTGGGGCCAGGGTGGCTGGAAGACGTTTATGGGTAGAAAGAACGAACCCGGGCCCACGGCTGAAACAGTCGAAAGCAAAGAGGAAAAATACGACGCTATGAACCTGGCAGGTACGGGCCAGACACCGCATATTCGCAACTTCCTGCACGCGGTCAGGAGCGGCAACAAGGACGACCTTACGGCTGACATCGAGGTGGGTTATATGTCCAACATCCTGCCACACCTGGCAAATATATCCTGCCGTCTGGGACGCACGCTGAAGTTTGACGGCGCAAAGGAAAGGTTTGTCGGTGACAACCAGGCCAATAAAATGCTGACGCGTAAATATCGCAAGCCCTACGTTGTGCCGGAGAAAGTATAAACACTGAATCTTCGACAAATCGGCTGTACCGCGAGGGTATTAAGTGTCAGTGTTTCGGCAGAAAGCTGGCGGTAAGCTCGTCAGAGTCTGCGTATTTTTTGCGGAGGCGATTCAGCTCGGTCTTTAATTGCTTGACGATACCGCTGTATCCGGGGTCGTCATAGACGTTGTTAAGCTCGTGCGGGTCCTTTTGCAGGTCGTAAAGTTCCCAGGCGTCGATGTCATAATAAAAATGTATCAGTTTGTACCGCTGGGTGCGGACGCCATAATGGCGCTTGACCGCGTGCCAGCCGGGATACTCGTAGTAGTGATAGTACATTGAGGTTCGCCAATCAGACAGCGTTTTGCCCTGCATAAGCGGCCTTAGGCTTTCTCCCTGCATATCCGGCGGTATGGGCGCATCAGCCCAGTCCAAAAAAGTCGGGGCAAAATCGAGATTAAGCGCGATGTCGGTGTTGACTGAGCCTGCCTTGATTACACCGGGGAAACGAACTATAAAAGGCATCCTCAGCGACTCCTCGTACATAAACCGCTTGTCAAACCAGCCGTGGTCGCCGAGATAGAATCCCTGGTCCGAGGTGTATATTACGATGGTGTTTTTGGCACGGCCGGTACCATCGAGCCAGTCCAGCAGGCGTCCCACGTTGTCGTCAATTGCGGCTATGCAGCGCAGATAGTCCTTTATATAGCGCTGATACTTCCATTTTTTCAGGGCCTGTCCCTTGAGGTCTTTTCCGGGCGGCGTCCAGGGTTCGCCCTTGTACCCGAGGCTGTCCCATTCTTCAGCGGTGCCCTTCCAGTCCGCAGGCGGCGGTACCTTCAGGTCCTTGGGGCTGAGGTGATGGGCGATGGTCATTTCCTGTTGGCGGGCGGCGTCGCTGCGGGTTTTATAATCATCGTTGAAGGTCAACGGGTATGGTATTTCGACGTCCTCGTACATTTTTGCGTGCTTATCGTCCGGCTGCCAGTTGCGGTGCGGGGCCTTGTGGTGGTACATCAGGAAAAAGGGTTTGTCAGCGGTACGGTTTTTGAGCCAGTCGATGCTAAAGTCGGTTATGAGGTCGGTGACATAGCCGGTGTGTTTTTTTGTTCGGCCCATTTCGATAAATGTCGGGTCGTGATAATCGCCCTGGCCGGGCAGTATGTTCCAGTAGTCAAAGCCGGTTGGCATACTCTTGAGGTGCCATTTGCCTATGATGGCGGTTTGGTAGCCGGCTGTCTGCAGCAGTTTGGGGAAGGTTTGCTGCCGGCCGTCAACTTCCACTATGTTGTCGATGACACCGTTGAGGTGGCTGTATTTTCCGGTGAGAATTACGGCCCTGCTGGGCGCGCAGATGCTGTTTGTGCAGAAACAGTTGTCGAATCTGATTCCTTCATTGGCGATACGGTCGAGGTT
>DATKWV010000096.1:0-4956 GCA_035529405.1 Sedimentisphaerales bacterium
CGGTGCGGTCACGGGCCTTGGCAGGGTCCGTAACTAATCTTTGACCAGATGGCGAAACTCCTTCGTTCGGTCTTCTAACTGCTTGCCCCGATATGGGTATGTCTTGCCATCGATAATGTACAGGGCAATTGCTATGGCCCCCATCTGGCTACGCCGCGTAGGCCCTCCCGTCTTCGGATCCACAATTGGGTATTTGGTTTCATACGCCTTTACCGCCTCGTGTGTCCGCCGCCACAGTGTATCCAGTGCGCTCAACGTGGTATAACCGTTTTCTTTCAGCAGTAGACGTAAGACTCCTGCACCCCTGACCGTTGGGGGTTCCCTGTCAGGGAGTCGCCAGTTGAGGAATTCAACCAGATTGTCGGCGTTGATCGTGTTCTTAAGGAAGTCAGCTTCGCGTTCGGATATTTGCGTGCGGAGTGTGTCTTTATAACGTAGCTGTTCGTCCCTCAATTGGTCGAACAGATTATCTGTAAGCATAAACTGACCAGACAGGGCGTTGAGCTTTCTTCTTAGTTGTTTCGGGACATCTGATTCCTGTTTATAACTTAGGTGATGAGCTACTATTGCCCATGCATCCTGGAGGATCGTACGCACCTGGATTTCACACACAAGGCCCTTAAGGTCGTCATAGCGAGCGCCGGACGCATTTTTGTTAAGCTTGACGAGATAATGTAATGCACCATATCCAAAACGGTCAGACTGTTCGTCATCAACTTTATCAACCTTTTCGACCACGTGGAATTCTTTCTCAATAATTGTCTCCAGTTGCGGACGGTCTTTCGGGTAAAGGAAAACAACCCTCACACCTGCGATATCAGTGATTTCTGTCAAAGGGTCCTTATAAGTTTTACGCGTGAGTTTTTCACAGAAGCTGTCCACAGTTTTTGCTCTGGATGTAACGGCTGAGTACTCGATATTGGAGGTCTGAACGTTCTTTTCCAGCACATAGGCTGCTTCCTCGGCTAATTTTTCATAATGCGGCTGCACCTTAAGAAATGCGCGAATAGTGCCAGGATCGTCAGCCCAGAATTGGTCTAATGCATCTGCAGTTCTCATTTTGCATCTTACCGTCTTACAGCAATCCGCCCTAAAGTTGGCAACAACAGTAAAATATGATTATAGACGTTTCGGCTAAAGATGCAATAGCTATTTTTCAGGTCTATAACCGCCTCGGCAGGGGGTAGTTGGCGACTACAAGCTCGGTGCGCTCGCAACTCCCGCACATCGGCCGTCACCGATAAATAATATAAGTAAAACCAATGTTACCTGCCAAAACCCTTGTTTCCTGCTGTATTCACGGAAATCTGCCTTCTCTGACCTGGCGACCTGTTCCGTCCGGCAAAACATTTTCTCGACTTGTTTAGCGTGTTTTGATACACTTCGTCCGTAAGTGTTTATTTTTTCAACGCCGCATTATTTAGGAAATACTCGATATGGATTACAGAAGAATCATCCCCTGCCTGGATGTCAAAGATGGCCGCCTCGTCAAAGGTATTAATTTCGTAAACTTAAAGGATGTCGGAGACCCTGCCCAAAATGCCGCCGCTTACTGCTCCGCCGGTGCCGACGAGCTCGTTTTCCTCGATATTACCGCTACCGTCGAGAAAAGAAAAACTCTTATCGACGCCGTAAAACGCACTGTCCAGGCTATTTCCGTACCCCTAACCGTTGGTGGTGGAATCGCCACCTGCCGCGATATAGAGGAATTGTTCAATGCAGGCGTTTCCAGGGTTTCCATCAATACCGCTGCTGTTAGAAACCCTGATTTTGTCAGGCAGGCCGCTGATGAATTCGCAAGCGCCAAAATCACCGTCGCCATCGACACCAGCGCTAATGCCGAACTCCCATCGGGTTTTGAGGTCATGGTCGAAGGCGGTACACACCGCACTGGCATTGATGCTGTCACCTGGGCCAAAAAAGTCCAGGACCTCGGTGCCGGCGCAATTCTGCCCACCAGTATGGATGCCGATGGTACTCAGGCAGGCTATGACATCCCTATGACAAGGGCAATTGCTGATGCCGTTAATCTGCCGGTCATCGCTTCCGGCGGCGCCGGCCAGCTTGAACACCTCTATCAGGCTGTTGTCGATGGTCACGCCGATGCCGTTCTTGTGGCCTCTATCGCACACTTCGGAAAATTCTCCATAAAGCAGATGAAGCAGTACCTGGCCGACCGCAATATCCCTGTCAACCTCTGATTCAGGTGTCTTTAGCCCGGTTTTGCTGAACGAAATCCCTGTACGTCCGCAATCACACAATTAGTCAAAGTCCCTGCCGTATTTGGCCGATACCAGACCCCGGAAAAGCTCTTGAACTTGTGCACGAGGGAACACTTGATAATGCTCGGCAGATTGAAAAAAAAGTCGTTGTTGCCTGATATAAAAACCCTCACCATTCTCTGGTATCCAAACACCAGAAGCTGTGTTTCTACAGGAAGCCGAAAGCCCAGGGCCCACACCATGCCCCCTCTTATGGTCCGCAAGGCCGAGTGGCGCCGATAAAACACCCCTGAAAAAACCTAAATTCACCCTGATTTGCCTTATTCCGCCGAAATCAGCACCAGACAATCTTTTCTGTAATCAGCCTTGTTCTTCTTTCCGATAGATATACCTAAGCATCGCTGAAACATGTTTTTTGCCCGGAGACCGCCGATATGTTGACACCGACCGTTAAAGACATTCAACAGATGGGCAACCAGCCGCAAAACCTCCTCACGGTCGGCCAGGACAACACTGTTAAAGAAGCTGCAAAACTAATGAGCGACAACAACGTAGGCTGTGTCCTGGTCTATGACGGCAAAGACAACTTTGTCGGTGTGCTCACCGAACGCGATATCCTCGCAAAAGTCGTCGCAAATGCAGACTCCCCACCGAACAGCGTACTCGTCAGCAATGTCATGACACCCAAAGCCATTTCCTGCACCGCCGACACCACCGTCGAGGAGGCAGAGAAGCTTATGGCAAAACACAAAATTCGCCATTTGCCTGTTGTCAAAGATGGCCGACCCCTCGGAATGGTCTCCAGCCGCGATATCGTTGCCTTCAGACTGCTCACAAACAAGGCCATGCAAACCGCCGCTGAGCAGCTTGCAAAAGTCTCTATCGGCCTGAAAAACCTCGATTTCGATGACTTCATCGCCTCTTCCATAGACGAAGTACCAAAAACCTTCAACGCACAGCAGGCCGTGCTCTACCTGGCTCAAAAAGATTCCAAAAGTCCTATAATCTACAGAAGGGCCTGTTACTGTTCAGAAGAAAACCTCAAACGAATAAAACAGTTATGTCTAAGCGGCCAGGTCGTTTCCGGAAGAATCTGCCAGGACTGCAAGAATCTTGACAGCCACGCCGAAGGCCTCCTGATTCCGCTTGGACTAAATGCCACCGGCAAAGATAGTCCACACGGCTGCGGTTTTATCTGCATGTGTCAGTTCAAACCCTCCGCCGCAAGCTCCAAACAAATAAACCTTTACAAGGCCTCCCTCCTGCGCGAAATGTTAAACGTCAACCTCATCAATGCAAAACTCTCCCAGGACTACCACGATGCCCGGCGAGACAGTGAAATTGACCCCCTTACCGGCGTTGGCACCCGCCGCGTCCTCAACCACGTCCTGGCCGCCGAGCACAATCGTGTTGTCCGATACAAAAGCTGTTTTTCAATCGCCATCCTCGACATTGACAACTTCAAGCACATAAATGACACCGCAGGCCACGCCGCCGGAGACGACATCCTTCGCCAGCTTGCAAAAATTATGCGCGACAGCGTGCGAACCTCTGACGTCATTGTGCGCTATGGCGGCGACGAATTCATACTGGTAATGCCCGAAACAAAACTTTCCGAAGCCGCAAGGCTCGTGGACAGGCTGCGAAAAACCGCACAGACCATTTCCGTACCCAATGTCGAATCCGTCACCATCAGCTGCGGTGTCGCCGAAGCCAACAAGGATTCCGCCGACACCTTGCAGACCCTCTTGGCACAAGCCGATTCCGCCCTCTACGAAGCAAAGCAGGCAGGCCGAAACCGCGTCACCACCGCAAGCGCACCCTGATTACCCCTGCCTCTATTCCTGCATCTTACCTGCCCTCGATGTCCTCTTTACGCGCGCGCAAAACCGCACCACGCCCCAGACAAAAATCGCCCTTTTCGCAAATTTTTTTACTCCTTATCGCAAAACAACTTACGTTCACTAACCCCCCCGAAAACTCCCCCGATTTCACCGAATTTCCGCACACCCGTCCAATTATGGAACTGCCCTGCTGTCCTGGAGGCCCATTTTGGTACTGGTCATCCGCATCACAATCTGCCCCTGCCTGCACCGAATTTGTCTTTGCCTGCTGCTGCTTGTTCGCCGTCTCTGGTACGGCTATCCCTTCCGCAGAATCCCCCTCACGCAGGCCCGCTATGCAATCGTTGACCCTGCAGACTACCCGCGACTGGCCGAATACAACTGGCACGCCAACAGGGGCCGAACCACCTTTTATGCCCAGCGCAAGAAATGGCTGCCCGACCTGAAAAAGGAAGTTACCATCAAAATGCATCGCCAGATTTTGAACGTCCCCTGCTATCTGCTTGTTGACCACATAAACGGCAATGGCCTTGACAATCGAAGGGCCAATCTGCGCCCCGCCACACATTCCCAGAATTCCTGCAACACCCCTGCCTGTGCTGGCTCGCGCTCCAAATTCAGGGGTGTCACCTGGCACAAGGCTAAGCGCAGGTGGAACGCCCGAATAAGGTCCAATCGCCGGACAATCTCGCTGGGCTATTTTGACAACGAGCGTAACGCCGCGAAGGCTTATGACCTTGCCGCCCGACGCTATCATGGCCAGTTCGCCCGCCCAAACTTCCCGCATATTTAGCGGTTGTTTAGCCCTGCCATCACTATGGCAGGGTTTGTCATTGCGAGGCCGCCCAAGGCGAACGAAGCAATAGTAAATCGTCAATAGAAAATAGTAA
>DATKWV010000097.1:0-6404 GCA_035529405.1 Sedimentisphaerales bacterium
AAGCGCAGCAACATACTGGAAAACAATATCGTGCAGACCGCGGCCTCGGCAGGCGAATCACTGGCTGCGGGCGTGATATTTACCATGCCGGCGCTTGTAATACTGAATTTCTGGACAGGGTTCGATTTCCTGTGGGTGACACTAATAGCAGGATTCGGGGGACTGCTGGGGGTACTATTCACCATACCGCTGCGGCGAGCATTGATTGTGGAAGCCCAGCTTAAATTCCCGGAAGGTATAGCAACAGCGGAGGTTTTGAAATCAGGTCAGAAAGAGGATGCCTCGGGTGTAAGGTATATTGTACAGGCAGCGATAGCGGGCGGGCTTTTCAAGCTCGGCGGAGCGGGGCTGCGACTCTGGGCAGAGGTGTTCGAGACGGCACGAGGGGTAGGCGGCTCGATTGCGTATTTTGGCTCGAACCTCAGCCCGGCGCTTCTTTCGGTCGGCTACATAGTGGGATTAAATATAGCGGTGCTTATTTTTCTTGGCGGACTTGCCAACTGGCTGGTCGCCATACCGATTTGTGCAGGTTTTCAGGATTGGCCCGTTGTGGGGGGCGAAAAGCTGGCGGCCCTGGAATGGGCGCATCAGATATGGTTGGGCCAGACACGTTACATAGGCGTAGGGGGTATGCTTGTGGGCGGTCTGTGGACGGTTTTCAAGCTTAAAGGCCCAATTGTAAGCGGCATAAAAAGCGGTCTTGCGGCTTACCGCGATGCCGGCACGAAATCTGTTGAGATAGCACGGACGGAAAAAGACATGCCGATGAAATGGGTATTGATATTAATCGCGGTGTCGGTGGTTCCCCTGTTTGTGGTTTATGAGGTTTTTGTCAGGCAGATTTCTGTTACGGTGCCTATGGCTATTGTAATGCTGGTTACAGGTTTTTTGTTTTCGGCAGTTGCCGGCTATATGGCGGGCCTGGTGGGGTCATCGAACAATCCCATATCGGGTGTTACTATAGCAACGGTGCTGGTATCGGCATTACTTCTTTGTGTTCTTATGGGCAAGGGCGCGGCAAACGGGCCGCCTGCGGCAATAATCATCGGCGCCGTAGTCTGCTGTGCAGCGGCCATTGCCGGCGATAACATGCAGGACTTGAAGGCAGGTTATCTTGTCGGGGCAACACCGTGGAAACAGCAGGTAATGCAAATGGTCGGTACGGTCTCAGCGGCGTTTGTGATGGCACCCGTATTGACGCTGTTATTGAAAGCCTACGGATTTGCGGGACATTCGTCGGCAACAGAAAATGCGTTAATCGCCCCGCAGGCAAATCTCATCAGCTCTGTAGCCAAAGGTGTATTTGAAGGAGGACTGCCGTGGAATTACGTTTTCATCGGGATGGTCGCAGCGGTGGCGGTGATTGCCGCCGACAGCTATCTACAACACAGAGGCAGTACGTTTCGTATGCCGGTGCTTGCGGTGGCGATAGGGATTTATCTGCCATTGCAATTAGAGGTGCCGATTCTGGCGGGGGGGATAATTAACCAGGTTATCAAATCGTATCACAGGCGAAAAAATACCGCTGAACAGGCAGCAGAGATTTCAAATCGTCATGGTCTGCTGTTTGCATCGGGATTGATTACCGGTGAAGCACTGATAGGTATCGTATTAGCCATACCGATTGTGCTGGCCGGCAGAGGGGATATACTTGCCGTAGTTGACAAGCCTCTGGGGACATGGCCGGGTATAGTTCTGTTAGTGGGAATCGGGTACTGGCTGTTCCGTACGGCAGTGGGCGGCAAATCGGCATCCGACAAATAACAACAATAGTTCAGGCAGAAATTATCTGGTTTAAGCTGCGGACCTTTTCGAGGGCCTGACTGAATTGTATTTGGGCTCTATCCAGATAAGCGTACACCTCATCAATATATCCATCGGCTGAAGCGGACCAGACACGATTGAGGTATCGCTGGGCGGACGCGAAATGACTCATAATGTCGGCATAGGCCTGCAGGCCATAGGTATGGGCCAGGCTGTGGCGAGCCTGCACAAAGGCTGTCAGGTCGTCATTAAACAGTTCATCGATTCGCTGCCGAATGTCGTATGGGTTTATTGATTGTTTTTGGGTGTTAAGCGAGGTGATGTTTTCGACGATTTTGGCCAGGCTGAAATCTATGCTTTTTAAGTTCTCGGCGGTTTTTTCGTTGGCGACAGCAAGCCGATGTTCATGCAAACGAACCACAGCTACCCCTGCGGCGCCTAGAACAATAGCTGCGATAAAATAAATCCATTGCACGTTCACTTCATCTATTACAGCCACGAGTGCGCCTGCCAAAAAGGCAACGGTTATTATTATGTAGCCAGTTTTTTTCATACGCGAGAAGTTTTATGTCGTTAATCCACCGACGAAAACATAATAAAGGGCGAAACCAACGCCGACGAGGGCCTCGCCTACAATCAGGCCGGCTGCAATCGGGATACCTACCTCATGGCTGAAGCGTGTTCCTTTCTTGCAATCGACCAATAACCGTAAAGCAGTTCCGATGGAGTAAGTGAGTACGATATTGAACGGCAAATAAAAGCCAAGTCCGACCAGGATGCCCAGGCCGCCAATACCGCTGGCGCTTAACAAAGCGCCCAGGCCGGCACCGGCTATATATTTCTGCAGCGGTACGTCACCGCCGAGGATACTCTGTATCATGCTTGCAAGGGCCTGTCCCTGTGGTGCGGGCAGTCTTTCGCTGCCTAAGCCGTAAGCCTTGTGCAGGATAAAAATCATCGCCATAACAAGTATCGGGCCAAGCCATGTACCGAGAAACTGGCCATAACCCTGCATTCGGGGAGAAGCGCCGACAAGATAACCGGTTTTCATATCAAGCATCAGGTCGGTGGCCTGTGCCATAGCTACGCATGCGCCGGCTCCGACCATTACCGAGGCAATTATCGCAGCTCTATCGCCAAGCCCGCTGGCAATAACCACAAGTACGGTCACGGCAATGAGCGTTATGCCGCTAAGCGGCGACCAGTTTGTTCTTCCGATGCACTCGGAGAGGATTACTCCCGCTATCCAAATCCAGACCGTGCCGAAGACCGCCATTACGCCGGCCCTGATGATGCCCATTTCTTTTACAGATAAGGTGGCGATTAAAAACAGCACGACGGCTGCTGCTGCAATAGCGATATAGAGCAGGCGGATGGGCATTTCGTCCCTGGAATGGGCAGTTTTAGCTTTTGCCGCTGAGTGCATACTTCGCACGGCGCTTGCAATAAGCGGCAGTGCCAGAACGATGCCGGTCAATGCGCCGCCGACGAGCATACCGATGCCCACAGGCCTGAACAAAGTGACCCGAAGATATTCGGGCATGGTTGTCTGCATTGTATTCAGCGTTTCGGCAGCAGGCAGCAGATTCATAGAATTCAATAACGGGGCCAGGACCCAGTAACAGGCAAAGCCTCCGACTATAAAACAAAAACCGCCTTTGCCGGCGATGAAGGCAACGCCGATTGTCATCAGTGATATATACCATATACCGTTCATATAGTCGGGCAGGCCGAGTAGTCCGCCGAGGTTGTAATTTTCAAAGCCTGTCAACTGACTTGAGAAATGAACTACTGCACTTATGGTTATACCCGCAAGCAGCAGCAGGGCCTTCCTGACACCGGCGCCGGGGGATTTGAGGATTGCCGCCACGGCCACACCGCCGGGGAAAGTCAATCTCTCATAGTCAATCATCTGCTTTCGCAGGGGGATTATGAATGCAACACCGAGGATACCTCCGGCGATGCAGGAGAAAATCATTAACAAGGGATTGAAGTCGGTTTGCCCGAGGATGAACAAGGCCGGGACGGTGAACATCATACCGGCAGAGGCGCTGTTGACGGCGCTTGCGATGGTCTGGTTGATGTTATTTTCAACGATGCTGTTTCTTTTGAGGATTCCGCGCAGGATTCCGAAGCCTAAAATCGCCGCAAGCTCCGAGCCTTCGATTGAAAAACCCAGTATCAAAGATGCGTAGCCGATGCTTACGGTGATAAGCGCACCGAGAATATAACCTACGATAACGGCAGTCAGTGTCAGCTCAGGATAAGGTCCTGTGCGAATGATTCTTTTAGTGTTACCGTCTTTGCCTGTCACTTAGCTGCCTTTTTCTCCAGTATTTTCTCAATTTCATCCATTGTGCGGTTCATTACGTTTATGGTCTTATTGAACGGTTCCGGTGTTGTCATATCAACGCCGGCTTTTTTCAAAAGATTAATCGGATAATCGGAACCGCCCGATGATAAGAATTCGATGTATTTTTCGACAGCGCCTTTCTCTTTGTTCAGGACCTTTTCAGCCAATGCGGTCGAGGCGGTGAAGCTGGTTGCATATTGGTACACATAAAAGTTGTAATAAAAATGCGGAACATAAGCCCATTCGACGGTATATAAATCGTCGATATGGCATATTTTTTTGTCGTGGCCGTAATATTTTTTGAGTATATCGCCGTATAATTGACACAGCAGGTCGCCTGTCAGGGGTTGGCCGCTTTCGGCCTTTTGATGAATAAGCAGCTCGAATTCCGCAAACTGGGTCTGTCTGAAAACCGTCTGCCTGATGGTCTCGAGGTAATTCATCAGCAAAGACAGACGGACATCAGGGTCATTGAGTTCTTTCAACATTTTGTTAATCAGCAGGACCTCGTTAAACGTTGAGGCCACTTCAGCTACAAAAGTTGCATAGTCCGCGGTGGGGTAGGGCTGGGTGGTATTGGAGTGCCAACTGTGCATGGTGTGGCCCAGCTCGTGGGCCAGGGTGCTGACATCGTCATATTGGCCGTTGTAATTCAGGAGTATATACGGATGGACGTCGTAGACACCGCCGTTTGAGTATGCCCCGGCCCGTTTGCCGGGGGTGGGATACACATCAATCCATCGGTTTGCAAAGGCGTGCCTGGCGGTTTTTACATAATCATTTCCCAGCGGTTTTAAGGCATCGAGGATGAGCTGCTTTGCCTGTTCGACCGAGTATTTCAACTGCAGGTCCTTTACCACAGGTGCGTAAAGGTCGGAATAGTCCAATGTGTCAACAGCGAGCATCCGTTTTTTGAGCCTGAGGTAACGGTGGAAGGAATCGAGATTGTTGTTAATGTTTTCGATAAGGGCCAGATATACCCGCTGGGGGATATTGTCTTTGTCCAGCGCGCTTTCGATGGAACTTTCATAGTTGCGGGTGCGGGCGTAGAACATGTCTTTTTTGACATTTGCATAAAGCTGCACACCGAAGGTGCGTTTGAAATCTGTGAATGCGTTCCAGAAGGCCTTGAAAACAGTGTGGCGGTCGGCCCGGCTGGGGCAGGCTCTGTAAAGGGCATAACCGGCTTTATTGAGTTTTGCAACGGTGCCGTCACTTAAAGTAATTTCGGGATAAGGCAGCTCAGCGTCACTGAAAATACCGTATATTGCCGATGGTGCATCGGCCATTAAACCTGCTGCTGCGAGAATTCGTTCCTCTTTTTCGCTCAGCCTGTGTGCCTTGGTGCGCTGTATGTCATACAGGGACATTCTGAAAATTTCCAGTTTGGGCTGCTCGGCTAAAAAAACGTCGATTTTGTTTTTATCCATAGCTGCAATTTCCGGTTCGATAAATGCGGTCTTGGTGTTGTAGTCGGTGATAATCTGCTGGAGTTGCTGTTTCATTGCCAGGTACTTCGAGTCGCGCGTGTCCTGGTCTGATTTCATTGCCGCGTAACAGTAAAGGCGGTTAAATTGCTTTGAAATGCCGCTGGTAAGCTGCAGGCACTTTAGCAGTTCGTCAGCCGCCTCTGCCAGTTTGCCTCTGTAAGCCGGCACGGTGTCACAGTCGCCAACTGTTTTTTCTCTGGCTTTGTGCCAGGCCTGGTCTGAGGGATAAATGTCCTGCAGGTTCCAGGTATCGTTGGCAGGGATTTCGGCCCTTTCGCGGATTTGCGGGTAGGCCCTGCTTTGGGGAAATATCAAAAGAACAGTTAATACGATTATGAGATTTGAAACTTTTTTCATGGCGGTTCCTTATAAATATAAATGTTCAGTTATAATCGTCAACTCAAGTTTTCACGCCAGCTTCAGCTCCAGGAATACCGCACCTTCTATCGGGTTGTAGCAATACGGCTCGATTTCCTTGAATCCAAGGGACGCATATAATGCTTGAGCTGTCTTCATTGAAGCAAGTGTATCTCCTCGTATACGCGTATAACCAATTTTCAGAGCTTCTTCAATAATAGCTTCCATTAACTTTCTGCCGATTTTTAAACCTCTAAATTCCGGCTTAACATATAATCTTTTTCCCTCACACACACCGTCACTTAGTTTTCGCAATGCAACGCAGCCGGCTGCTTTATCTTGATATTTTGCCAGTAACAAACAACCTTCCGGCGGGGCATACTCGCCGGGCAGATTAGCCAATTCTTCTTGGAAATCCTGAAAACCTAAATCAAATCCCA
>DATKWV010000098.1:0-4137 GCA_035529405.1 Sedimentisphaerales bacterium
TTCTTAATTGTACCTTTTATGGCAATACTGCAGGTACAGATGGTGCTGCGATGTCGATTAGTTCTTCCAGTCCGCAGATCAGCAACTGCATCCTCTGGAATAATACAGTGGATGCGTCTGAGGATGAGGTGTATATTGACACCCCCTTTACCACTTTCAGCCACTGTGATATATACGGCTGCGGCGGCAGCGATAACTGGCAGCAGCCCGGTTTTGGCATAGACGGCGGCGGAAATATTGACGCCGACCCGGATTTTCCCATAGACGAACCCGGCTACGAGTTCGGGCCGGAAGGCGAGGACGATACCTGGGCCACAGAAGATGACGGCCTTATGCCCGGACCAAAAAGCCCATGCATCAATGCCGCGGACTTCTGGCTGCCCGGGCCTTGGGGTAATATAACCGGGGAGGCGAGAAGAGCTATTTCGCCGTATCCGGATATGGGTGCCTACGAATCCAAATATAAAATTATGCTGGTTATGTGCTTTATCGATGAGACACAGGATGAAAGCTATCATGATGATGAGAACGAGTATAATACTGACCTGGGTAACTTCAACAACCTGCTGGCCGGGTTCCCGTACTCTACAAACTATTCGATTCTAAAAGCCGGCTGTATCGTTCCGCCGACCGATGAGGAGGACCCGTACCACCCCGATAAGTTCCGCCAGGATATCTCTGACGTTCTGCCGGAGAGTTTCTTTTATCCGCCCGACCCGCCGGAAATCCTTTGGCCTGAAGAAAAGCCTGTGGGCCTGAGTATCGCCCAGTGCAACGACCAGCCCAGCTGCGATGAGCTTATAGCGCACTTCAACCGGCTCTGCGAGGGCAAAAACCCGGACTGTATCCTGCGGCTTTTAGATGGGACGCATCCCTTGTATGGATTTTTTGGTCTTGGAGATGGTTACAGATATGAATTTAAGCAGTGGCTGGAAGATTGGGTCGCGGACCACGGCCTTGACCCTGCGGATACGAGTTTGTTGCCGGATCAAAAGGTATTTGGTCCGTACTGGTACCCCGAGCAGTGGATAAAGGCAATTACCGATACAGTAGATGCGATTGTTAACCCGTGACAGTAGGTCTGAGCCGGGTTTGCCAGAAAATCCCGAAGTTTTCGCTTGACAAGGTCGCCTAATAGAATTATGATAGTTGTTGCAGTACCCAAAGACGAAGAAAGGAGGACTTTATAATGAAGATGTGGAAATTTGTGCCTGTATTATTATGTATATTTGCTTTTCTGGTGATAAGCAGTAACCCTGCGCTGGGACATACAGTAACGGTGTACGCAGAAGCCGTGCTTGTCGGTGTGGATATATATGACGACATAGAGTTTGACGAATCCCTTATCGTCGGGGAAACGATTATGAGAGGCGTCTGTACCTACGACAGCGAAGCACCGGACCAAGACTGGCCTGACAATTTCGGTCTTTATTCGCTGATTTCAATTTCGATAACTGCCGGTAACTATACCTTCACCCACGACCCTGCAGCGGCGGAAGGCCCGTATTTTTGTATATCGACCGGTGCCGGGGGCTTTTATTATTATGTTATTAGTCTAGCCAGCCTTTTTTACGGTCCGTGCTGGTTTAACGGCCAGCCGTCGGACCTTGAGGACCTGGTTTTGTTTCCTACATGGGCGGGAGTGGCAATGTTCTTTGACGGGGACAGCGCAAGCGCAATCGGCGACGCCCTGCCGGACGAGAATACGTTTCCAGACCTCTCTGTCTTTAATGGTGACAATACGTATTTTTATGTCACGTCGGGAACCACTCCAGTTTTTACTTTATTTGGGGAGATAACATCGCTGACGGTTGTGCCTGAGCCTGCCTCCGCGATCATTTTGGGCCTGGGTGCAGTGGCCGTTATTCTGCGACGCAAGCGGCGATAGGGTGACGATAGCAGGCCGCTTCGGCGGGGCAGGCCCGCCTGCGTTTTGCTTTTCGGTCTTGGCGGCCTTGCCCTGCTGCGAAAACGCGGGAAATAGCGTACAGTCCTTCGGCGCTTCGACCGCGTTCAGGGCAGGGCAGGCTCAGGGTAAAATGACAGCCGTTAGCGGATATAAAAAAATACAAAAAAAATAAAATTTACTTGCAAAGTCAATCGGCTTTGTGTTAAAATAATGTTTCGTTAAGAAAAGGCGGGTCAAAACCTTTTTATAATAATTGGTATTTGTCATCATAAAACATCGGTCTTGGCTTTCATACCGGCCCTGCCTTTCGTGGAGGTTGCTGTGCTGGCGTCAAGTTGTTTTTTGTTAACATTAAGACTTTTAGAATTTTTCGAAAAGGCCAGACGATGAAAGGTAAATTTGCTATGTGTTTGCTAATAACCGTCACGTGTGTTTTGGGCTACGCTGCGAGCGCAAATGCGGCGGTAACTACTGTGGAATTTGAATTTTCGGGTTTCATTAACGCTGTTTATTTGAACGAAAATGAGGCTCTTGGTAATGTGTACGTCGGCCAGCCTTTCGAGGGATGGTTCAGTTATTCATCCGTGCCAGACCAGCGTCCCGGTTCCGCCTATTATGGGACTTATGCTCAAGATGCGTCTATTTCAGTTACCTTAGGTACGCTGACGCTCGCTTACATTGATGGCTTTGTCTATATTAACGTCAACAACGATATTAACGTCAACAACGATTGTTTGGAGGGGGATGGTTTTTCTTTTGCGGTAGATGCTTTGGAGGGGGATTTTAATTTTACAGGTTACGGTCTGACATTGTCGGATTCAACAGGGGGCGTCTTTATCGATGACAGCTTGCCTATGTCGTTTGACCTCGCGGAATTCGACCAGACAAAATTGATAATAAGAGGGTCTACATATCCGCAGTTCGACTGGTTTGATGTCTTTGGAGAAATTACAAGTCTGACGGTTGTGCCCGAGCCCGCCTCCGCGGTTATTTTGGGCGTAGGTGCAGCGGCGCTTATCTTGCGACGCAAGCGCCAATAACGTGGCGGTAGCAGGGTGCTTCGGCGTGGCAGGCCCGCCTCGGTTTTGCTTTTTGCCTTGGGTAGCCTTGCCCTGCTGCGAAAATGCAGAAAGTAAATAGCTGCCAGCCGTTAGCGGATAGAAAACGGCGTACAGCGGGTAGCGTTTAGCGAATCTGAGTTAGTTTGCAAATTAAAGGGCTGGGTTTCACGGCCTTTTTTTATACTTGCCGCTCGGCATACCCTTTCGTAAAATCCCCAGCTAAAGGCCTGATTGTCGTGGACAAGGCCGTGAAGTTATCCTTTTTGGCTTACCGGACAGTTACGTTGAAAAAACCGGCCTTCTTTAGTTTAGTGGTAATACTTACTGTACTAAGCACAGCCGTGTATTGCCCCGGCGGTGACAAAGGGTTTCAATACCGCAGCACCGGCGGTTTTTCTCTCGATTTGGATGAGGATTGGGAACTTGAGTTCGAGGAGGAATTGCACTTTATCAACGGCGGAGGCAATTTCGCTTATCAGCATTCGGACCTGGGCTTTGTCTATACCGGTTTTGCTCACTGGCTGAATGTGGGATTCAATTACAGGCAGGTGTTTGAAAAGGATTCCGCGGGTGTGTGGAGGCGTGAGAACCGGCCACACCTTAACGCCAGGCTCAAAGGCAGATTGCACGACATAGTCGTCAGCAGCAGAAGCAGGCTGGAATTTCGCGACAGAGAAACTGAAAGCAACCTGTGGCGCTACAGGAACAAGGTAACATTCGAATTTCCGGTTACGTTGACCGACTTTAAATTAAGTCCTTATTTGGCGGATGAGGTGTTTATTAATTTTGACCATACCAACTACAGCACCAACCGGCTTTACGCCGGTTTTAAGCTTGCGCTGGCGAGGAATGTTAAGGCCGAGGTTTTTTACCTTTGGCAGCATAACCGCTGCTCGAGTCAGCGGGCCAATATTGATGCCCTCGGCACCGCCATAAAATTTTCCTTTTAGACCCGGGCAGGGGATAATTGTCGTCTCTTCAGCACGGCGTATCATTTGTCCTTATCAGGATTTCATCGAATCAAGCTGCAGGAACGCTGCCGGCAGGAAGATGAATATCGGAAGCCACGCCCACAACTGCGGCATCACCGTTCCGAACACCGCCTCGGCAGCCACTAATTTGCAGATGAAGTTTGTGATGTAACAGGCCGTGGTCATACCGAAACTA
>DATKWV010000099.1:0-12491 GCA_035529405.1 Sedimentisphaerales bacterium
GTTTTGTCCGCGCATCTTTATTTCCACACAGGTTTGAGCTGAACCGATGGCCGTCGGCCTGTTGGCAATTATCATGTCGAGATTTTTTTCTTTTAGCTTTTTCTCCGCTCGCTTGCGAATCGCTTTATCTTCCAGTGCAAATCCTGCAACAATCTGCCTTTCGTTTTTATGCTCACCTGCCCATTTGAGAATATCCGCCGTAGGTTTGAATTTAATGGTCAGCATATTTCCTGTCTTTTTGATTTTGTTCTTTGCCTGTCGTACAGGTCTGTAGTCTGCCACAGCTGCTGCCATAATCAGGCAATCACATTTGCCGAAAAACTTCTTGACCGCCGCAAACATCTCAGCCGCACTTTCAACACCCACAAAATTCACACCAACCGGCGGCTGCATATGGGATGTGCTGATAAGCGTGACTCTGTGACCGGCCCTTTGGGCCGCACCCGCAAGGCAATACCCCATCCTGCCGCTGCTTGCGTTGGAGATAAAACGAACCGGGTCGATATATTCCCGCGTGCCCCCTGCTGTTATCATAAAATGCATATTGCAGAATTGCTTATCTTTTCTTGTTTCTTATTTCGCAGGCGATTCGCTCGACGGCCTTGACGATTTCTGCAGGCTCAGCCATCCTGCCCATGCCTTCCTGCCCGCAGGCCAGCCTGCCCTGGCAGGGGCCTGTCAATTCGAATCCCATCTCTTTGACAACCTCCACATTGCGCTGCACCGCCGGATTTTCCCACATCCTCGTATTCATTGCCGGTGCCAGAACAGCACGCTTTCGCCGGCACGCGCAAAGCGTCGTACTTAGCAGGTCGTCGCAAATCCCGTTGGAAATCTTGCCTATTATGTTCGCCGTCGCCGGAGCAACTACGACAATGTCAGCCCACTCTGCAAGGTTGATATGCCCGATTTTGTATTCGCTGCAATTCGACCACAGACTGGTAAAGACCGCACCGCCTGTTACTGCCTCGAAGCTTTTGGGCCCTACCAGCCGACAGGCATTTGCCGTCATGACGGTATTTACTTTCGCACCCGCTGCCGTAAGCCTGCCGGCAACCTCAACTGCCTTATATGCCGCAATTGCACCGCTGACACCCAGCAGGATATGTAAATCTTCCAAAATTGTTTTCTCGCCGCCCGTCATTTATTTACCGTATTCTCCAAACGTACTTTTGCGGCCGCTTAATGCTGCTGGTTGCCTCTGAGGAAATCACCACCCTCAATCACCATAGTGATTTTATCCTGCGCTATCTCCTCTACAACGATTTCCAGCTGTGTTTTGCCCTCCGTGTTTTCTATCAGCGGACGACTTCCCTGGGCCAGCTCTTCAAGCCTTCTTTGTATAAGAGCCGTTAATTTGAACCTGCCGCCCGCCTTTCGCACTAAGTCTGTGCTCTTGAGGTTTTCTATCATTAATTTATCTCCTTGTGTTTGTCGCTATTATTTGCGCCACCTCGTCCACTGCGTGATGTAAATCATCGTTTATGACCATATGGTCGTAATATTGCCACGCCCCCGCAATCTCATCATCTGCGTTGTCCAGCCGCTTTTCCGCACTCTCAGCGTCTTCCCGCGCCCTCAGACTCATTCGTTGCCATAATTCCTTTTGGCTCGGCGGCAGTATGAAAATCAGCTCCGCGTCGGCATATTTCGCCTTTATCTGCTTGGCTCCCTCCACGTCTATTTCCAGAATAACCGTTTTGCCTGCTTTTAGTGCCTGCTCTACCGCCGCTTTGGGAGTACCGTAAAGATTGTCGAACACCTCAGCATATTCCAGCAGCCCGCCCGCCTCAAGCTGCCTGGCAAACTCCTGCTTTGACACAAACCAGTAGTCCCGACCGTTTATCTCATTTGTGCCCTTGGGCCGCGTCGTAAACGAAACACTAAGATAGCAGTCTGTAAGTTTCGCAGCAAGCTGTTGGCAGATTGAACTCTTGCCGACACCCGATGGACCGCTTATAACCACCACCGACCCTGCCGAATTCTTCTCTTTATCCATTGCCGGCGTCACTTTACATTCTGAACCTGTTCTTTGATTCGGTCTATCTGGCATTTCATATCCACCGTCAGCCGCGTAATCTGTATGTCGCAGCTCTTGCTGGCAATCGTGTTGGCTTCCCTGAGCATCTCCTGACTGATAAAATCCAGCCGACGGCCCGCCTGCTCATTGCCGGCACAAGCCTCGGCAAACTGTTGCAGATGAGATTCTAATCGTGCAAGCTCCTCTGAAATGTCCGACCTCTCAGCTAAAACTGCCACTTCCCGTACAAGCGTTGTTTCGTCCAGCTTCACCTGCGCATCGGCCAGCAGTTCGTCAACCCTCTTGTTCAGCTTTTCTCGGTATTCCACCAGCGCTGCGCCGCTGCGGGTTCGTATTTGCTGCAAATCTTCCTTTATTCCCTGGCACCTCTTTTCCAAATCCTCTGCAAGCGCCGCACCCTCCGCCGACCGCATCTGTTTCAGAGGCATAATCGCCGCTCGCGTAGTACCCAGAACAACATCCTTGATTTCCAGCGCTGTCTTCTCATCCGGCAGTGAAGGCTGAACAATGCCCGGAAGTGTAAGCAGATAACCTAAATCAACCGGACATGTAATGCTCAGGCAGCTTACTATACGCCCCAGCCGTTCTGCCGCCGTACGAAGCGCCGTCTCGTCAATATCGAACAGCGTCTCTGCCGAAGCGTTTTTAATCCGAAGCACATAATTTACCATCCCCCGGCAAAGCTCTTGTTGCAAAAGCTTTTCGATGCCCTCTTCTAAAAATGTTACTGAATCCGGCAGTTTTACCCTTGCCTTGAAGTAACGGTTATTGACCGCCCGGATTTCTACAACATAGCTTGCACCTTTCAATTGACCCTCTGCGCTGCCATATCCTGTCATACTGCTTATCATAATCTCTCAACTTTCATTTAGTCTGAACGTACACCTAAAGTTTTAACCGCCGATGGAGTTCGTGTCTGTATCGCCGGTTTCAAAAGGCCTGCCCTCAGTTGGCAATGTCTCCTGCCCTGGCGGCAGTTGTTCGCTTCTGATACCTTCCTCCTGCCCGAAATCGCTTACGGATGGCTTGTAAAACTTGTCCATCACCACCGCTAAAGTCAGGAACAGACCGAAGAGAATTACCGTCAGCCACGTCAGAAAGTCCCCCGTCTTCGAACCTAAAACGCTGCCGGCCCCGCCGCCAAAGGCAGCTCCCAGGCCCCCGCCTCTGCCCTTTTGAATCAGAATCACCAGAATCAAAACCACCGCGCAAATCAGGAAAAAGGCCGCCGCTATCTTCATAAACAAATTTACCGCCAAAATCGATGAACCTAACATGCTTTTGCCCTTTAACAAAATTACCCGCTACGGCCCGTTCGTACCGTAACGTCAACCGAAATACCCTTTTTATGTCGATGCCATGATTATTCGCAGAAAATCATCTGCCTTCAAACTGGCCCCGCCGACTAATAAACCGTCTATGTCGGCCTCAGCCATCAAATCTGCCGCGTTGTCTGGTTTTGCAGACCCGCCGTATAGTATTCGTATCTGCTGTGCCGATTGTTTGCCGACTTTCCTGACAAGTAGCTCTCTTATCAGCCAATGCACCTCTTGTGCCTGTGCCGGCGTGGCCGTCAAACCCGTACCTATGGCCCATACCGGCTCGTATGCTATTATTATTTCTGCAACCTTTTCCTCGCTTAAATCAGCCAAACCCTCCTTCAATTGTGCCGTTACCACATCATTGGTCTTGCCCGACTGACGCTGCTCAATTTTCTCCCCCACACAGAATATGGGCACAAGACCACCGTTGATTGCAGCCGCAACCTTCCGGTTTATTAACTGGTCGCTTTCGCCTATTACGTGCCGTCGCTCGGAATGACCGCATAAAACGTAAACGCAGCCCGTGTCTTTTAACATCGCGGCACTGATTTCGCCGGTAAACGCCCCCTCCTGCTCCGTGTAAAGGTCCTGACCACCGAGCAGAATCCGGGTTCCGCTAAGTGCCTTGGCCACTGTCCCAAGATAAACAAAAGGCGGGCACAAAACCACATCAACCGCCTTCCCTGCCGCGTCCGAACAGCCTGCCGAGATGCCCGCAGCCAGGCTTGCGCTGCTGCGGCTATCGGTATTCATTTTCCAGTTACCCGCGATAAAAGGCCTGCTCATAAAAAGTCTCCTTGCCTATTCTCAATCCTAAATCCCAGGTGCTTTTTAACGCACATCTGCCGCCGCCCTTAAAGTAATTCGGTTGCCTTCGGAAAACTGCCCAATATCGAAAGCTGAAGACAGTGTTTACGCACTTCATCAAGTCCCTTTGCGACGTTTTTGTCGCCCCGGTGACCCAGAAAGTCCATAAAGAAGTAATATTCCCATTGTCTTTTCTTGCTCGGCCTGGATTCTATATTGGTAAGGTTGATTTTGTACCGCTTGAATACATCCAGCACATCTGCCAGCGCACCGGCCTTATGGGCCGTACTGAACAATATCGCTGTCTTGTCTTCCCCGCTTGGCTTTGCGTCCTCGCGACCGATCACCAGAAAACGGGTTACATTGTTGGCTATATCCTCGATATTCTCACACACAATGCCAAGACCATACAGCTCAGCCGCCACCTTTGAACCGATTGCTGCTGCATTGGGCTCGCCCGCAGCCAGCTGCGCCGCCTTGGACGTGGAGGCCACCGGGATAGTTTGCGCGCCCTTGAAAGTGGCGCTTAGCCAGTTGCGGCATTGAACGAATACCTCAGGCTTTGAATAAATCTTCTCCACCTGCTCTAAGGCGCATTTCGCCAGAAGGTTATGGTGAATGGCTGTCAGTACCTCCGAGCATATCTTCACATCCGAATCTATCAAGGCATCAAGGGTCTCTATAACACCCCCGCCCGCCGTGTTTTCTATCGGTACAAGACCCAAATCACAATGCCCTTTACTTACCTCACCGAATATACTGAAAATATCCGCCAGGGGCTCGTACTCCACGCTCTGACCGAATTTAAGCATCGCTGCCGTATGGCTGAAGCTGCCCTCGGGGCCTAAGTACGCAATTCGCAGCGGCCTCTCGAGAACAAAAGAACCGCTCATTAACTCTCGCCAAATCGCCAGAACACACTTATCAGGCAGCGGCCCCTTGTTTGCCTTGATAATCTTTTCGAGCACCTCTTTTTCCCGGTCGGGCACATATACCGGTTTGCCGGTCTTGCCTTTCAGCCTGCCTATTTCAACCACAATTCGCGCACGCTCATTCAGAAGCTCAACCAGCTTGTTATCAAGCTCATCAATCCGATTTCTCAGTTCATCCAGAGACATAAATCAAAACAAAAACACCTCGGTCCGCGAGGTTTGTGCAATAACTTTCCAAACCCTTATCATCGTCAGCCGCCACAGTTTAATGCCACAAAACCACTTATGTTAGCGAAAATACACCATTGAGTCAATAAATTTGCTCCTGCAGGCCAACTATTTGGTCTTAGGCTTGTATCAGGGCTCCGTTGACCGCATAATTATGCGTTGACCGCCTAATCTGCCCTGTTGCCTGGCAGTTGCCGACGGCTGATTCTTGACTTATAGCAAAAAAATGCACAAAAATGTAAAATACACCGCCTTTGAGACAAAATGGGGCTATTTTGGCCTTGCTGCCACAGAAAACGCCATTTTGCGAACCCAGCTGCCCTTGTCCGACTGCAAAAAGGCCAAAAAACTCCTCCTGTCAAACCTTCCACCTGCCCAGTACGACAAAACGCTTCTTTATGATACCCAGCTTCGCATAACCGCCTATTTCGAAGGCTCTTGTGTAGATTTTGGCGATACTCCTGTCCTGCTCGATGAATTCAGTCTGTTCACCCGCCTGGTTTTGACCGCATGTAAAAGCATAACCTTCGGCCGCACAATAACCTATGGACAATTGGCACGAACAATTCATCACCCTGCCGCCTGGCGAGCCGTTGGTTCAGCCCTGGCCAAAAACCCGTTGCCGTTGATAATCCCTTGTCACAGAGTCATTTACAGCAACGGCGGCCTCGGCGGCTTTTCCGCCTACGGCGCCCTGCGCCGCAAGGCCGGCTTGCTTGACCACGAGAAAAAGGCATTAACACAACCCTATTGCTGACAGGTACAAGTCCCGCCGTTCGTAACCTTGAAAATAAGGTTGTATCATTGTTTCGGGTATTTGAAAGTTCTAATTCTGTCTATTCCTGCCTTTGTGTTTTTAGCGGTAAAACGCCCGCCATCTCGCCAATAACATTAACAAGCTCTGAACCAGTTGGGATAACAATTTTGGCGTTGTCCCTCAGAGACTTTTCAACAGCTTCGAGCTTTCTTAGCAGTTGAGCGTTGCCGACAAAGTATTTGTTGGCCGCCTCATTAACAAGTCTTATTGCCTCAGCTTCACCTTCAGCGGCAAGAATTTTTGCCTGTCTTATACCTTCTGCCTTTTTAATCTCGGCTCTTTTTAGACCGTCAGCCTGTCTCTCGACGGCGTTGGCAAAATCCAGGGCCGCTATTTTTTCATTCTCAGCCTTGACCACCTTGTTCATTGTTTCCTGCACATCTTTTGGAGGGTCAATCTCTTTCAATTCTGTTCGGACTATTTCCATCCCCCAATTTTTGGTTTCTTTCGATAGAGTCTTAAGAAGTTCTCCGTTTATCTTATCTCTCTCGCTGTTTGCCGATTTCAATGTCAGTGTCCCTATGATATTTCTCAGGGTCGTTCTGGCCAGGTTTACTATCTGCCATTCATAGTTGTTCACATTATATTGAGAACTTTTGACACTGTCTTCGTCAGGTTTTACCTTAAAGTATACCTGCGCATCGACTCTTGCATTAAGGTTGTCATTTGTAATTATTTCCTGGGGCTGTGCATCTACCATCTGCTCGGTAATGTTCACCTGGATCATTCTGTCTATTATTGGAATAATCCAATGGAATCCGGGCATGCCGAACCGTCTGTATTTACCTAATCTTTCAATCAGCCCCCTGTGTGTGGGCCGTATAATTCTTATACCCGTAAAGAAAACTATTACAGCAGCAGCGCCTATTGCATACCAAATCATAATTCACCCCTTTCTTATATATTATCTGTCATTTCTCATTTAACACTTTCGGATACACCCTTCCATTTATCGGCCTTGCTATAATACGGGAACTTTCATTCAATTACAACACTGCGGGCTCTGCCGGCTGGTATTTTGCTGCTGAATAAGTTACTCTGCGGCACTGCCCAAAAACCGGGCGCATAATTAAGCTGCATTTGTTGCCTGATATGCCCTTTGTTACTCACAATCTCGCCTTCAGGCACTGCCGTTGATTAGCCCCCCCCGCAATGACGCCCGAGCCGATTTTGCATCAAAATAGGCCCGCCGATATACGATTAACACAGGGCAGGTACTTGTAGATTTATCACTTATAAAACTGGGCGATACTGGACTTGAACCAGTGACCTCCTGCGTGTAAAGCAGGCGCTCTAGCCGACTGAGCTAATCGCCCTCTACCTCTATGAGAATACCGACTTTTAGTCCTTGCGTCAACACTGTTGATGCTTTATTATTACCTGTAATTAGCAACTGGTTTCAACCGGGTTCGTCTGTTAAAATTCCGAGGTGAGTTTATGCCCATAATCGAATCTATTCTTGCAAGATATTCCTGCCGGTCGTACCAGGACAGACCTGTAGAGCAGGACAAACTTGATGAAGTCCTCGAGGCCGCAAGACTGGCCCCTTCAGCCAAGAATATGCAGGACTGGCGATTTATAGTCGTCACCGACAAACACACCAGGCACAATCTTGCAAAGGCCGCCGGCGACCAGATGTTTCTCGAAAAGGCCGGTGTAATCATCGTTGCCTGCAGTACCACCGATTATGTTATGCGCTGTGGCCAGAAAATTGCACCCATTGACGTGGCCATTGCACTTGAGCACATAGCCCTGCAGGCCGCCCACTTGAACCTGGCGACCTGCTGGATTGGCTCGTTCTATCCCGAAAAAGTCAAAGCCCTTTTGGATATTCCTGACCAGGCCGAAATTATCGAACTGATGGCCGTCGGGTACCCTGCCGATAAACCCAAACAGCCCAAACGCCTTTCTATTGACCGGATATGCTGCTATGAAAAATGGTCTTTTGACTGACTTTTTACCTCCGTAAATGTTATCAGGGGACGTAGTGTAACGGGAGCACACCGCGGTCGCATCGCGGAAATGAGGGTTCGATTCCCTTCGTCTCCATTATATATTCGACAAAACTGCGGGGCAAAACACACCTTGCCTCCAGCCGCCGCCTTGCAGCAGGCCGTAAACCCTTCTCCGTTTTTATACTTGAACCCGCCCCCGCAATATGGTATAATGTCTTTTCGGCAAGGAGCGGCGATTTTTACCTGATTAACTCTAATGTTCACGAGGGACTTATTATGTGCGGCAAACAGTCTTTTTCAATCTATACCGTTATTGTTCTGCTGGCTCTGATTTCTGCTTGCCTTGTACATGCATACGACTATGCCTCCACCCCGCCGGGCGATTTTAACGCAGATTATATAGTTGATTTTGAAGACCTCAAGGTATTGGCCGATGATTGGCTTGTTAATGCTTATGATTTGCCTGGCCCATCGCCGACGGCCCTGGTTTCCCACTACGAGTTTGACGGCAATGCCGCCGACACTGTCGGCGGCAACAATGGCACCGAGGTCGGCAACCCCGCCTATGCCGCAGGCAGGTATAATCAGGCAATCAGTCTTGACGGCGACGGCGACTATGTAAACTGCGGCAATGACGCCAGCTTCAATATCACCTCTGCTGTTACTATTTCAGCCTGGTTCAAGGGCACATTTGACGGTTCTTTGGGCAGAATCATCGAAAAAGGATACAACTGGATGTTGTGCAGCGGGTACGGTGACAATGTCGCTTTCTACTGCCTGGGCTTTGGCATTCTTGAGGGTTCTGCAACCGTCAATGACAACCAGTGGCACCACGTAGCCGGCGTATTTGACGGCTCGAAGATGTATCTGTACGTTGATGGCGACGTTGATGCCGTCAAGACCGCTGCCGGCAGCCTGAAAGTCTCGACCTCCAATGTTTATATAGGCGGAAACACATCTCGCTCCTTCAACGGCCTTATTGACGATGTCCGTATTTATAGTCGTGCCCTCTCCGAGGCGGAGATAGAACTGCTTGCCGGCCTGCTTGCAACCGACCTTAACACCGACGGCGTTGTCAACCTTAATGACTTTGCACAGCAGGCACAGCAATGGCTGTCGCCGGTTACCTTCAATGCCTACGCGCAGTGGTCGAACGGCCCGCCGACCGGCGCCGGTTATTTCCCGCTGGCCGTATGGCTGCAGAGACCCGAAGATGCCGTTATATGGAAACAGGCAGGTGTCAATCTCTACATCGGCCTGTGGAATGGCCCCACCGATACCCAATTGACCACTCTTCGCTCTGCCGGTATGCAGGTCATCGCCTCGCAGAACAGCACGGCGCTGGCATGGAATGATGTTACCTTGGCCGACGGCAGCCCGCTTATTATAGGGTACCTCCAGCAGGATGAGCCTGACAACTGCCAGTGGACCGGCTCCACCTGGGGACCCCCGGTACCCACCTCGACCATTCAGCAGCGATATTATCAGATGAAGGCCAACGACCCCACAAAACCCGTTTTCCTGAACCTGTCTCAGGGACTTGGCTGGGACAGCGGCACCTGGCCCGGCCAGGGCGGATACATTACACCCGCTGTCGATTATCCCCAGTATATACTCGGCTCCGACATCGTTGGGTTCGACATTTACCCTATGGACTGCGCCCGCCCAGAAACCTGTGATGACGCCTGGAGGGTGGCCCTCGGCGTTGACCGCCTCCACCAGTACTCACCGCCCGGCCATATCGTCTGGAACGTCATCGAAACCGGCGATATAAGCGCAAACGACCACATGGCAACCGTCGAAGAAATCAAAGCCGAGGTCTGGATGTCAATCATTCACGGCTCGACAGGAATTATTTACTTTATTCACGGGAAAAGCTCGTCCGGCGTCTTCGACGACCGTGCCCTGCTGCGCCCGGAGTTTGCCGACCGCTTAGCTGGCGTAACCGCCATTAACAACCGCATTCACGACCTGGCGCCCGTGCTTAACAGCCCCACTGTCGAAGGTGCAGCCACCATACAGAATGTTGTCGGCACCACGCCCGTCGATTTTATTGTAAAGCAGTATGGTTCCGCCACTTACCTTTTCGCCGCGTCAATGCGCGAGCCTTCAACAACAAAATTATTCACCCTCTCAGCCCTGCCGGATACCACTATCGACGTGCTTGATGAAGGCCGTCAACTGTCATTGACCAACGGCCAATTCCAGGATACCTTCATCGGTTTCCAGGCCCATTTGTACAAAATCAACGCCGCCCCGTAACCTAAACGGTATCACGTGCTGTGTCTTGCTATAAGATGCCGGATTTTTATTGCTTTCGTGCTCTCTTTGTGATATAATTTTCCTCTTAAACCGGAATTGCTGCTGTGTGGCAGCTCCCGGCCAATCTAACATATCATTACCGGAGGAGTAAAGTTATGTTTTCCAGAGTATTTGTTACAGTCTGCGTTATTCTATTATTTATTTTTACCTGTCCTGCTGCTTTTGCATATACCGGCCAGGGACAATTCAGTATCCCCATCGGCCAGCCTGCCATAGACGGAGTTATCAATCCCGGTGAATGGGGCACAGCAACCTGGATTGATATGGACACCGTCTATAGCGGCACACCCACGGACGTCTCACAGGCGCGCTGGGCCGCTATGTGGAGCCCTGCGACAAATCTGGTTTACGTCGTTATAACCGGCACCGACACAGACCATATCTTCAGCAGCGACTTTACAGTATGGAATGCACACGATGACGTGGAAATCCACATCGATGCCGGAAACACCAATACCAGCGACCCGGCCTATTACAGCAGCACCGTGATGCGCTACGCCCAGCATTATTTCATCGGATACAACGGCACCGGCGGCGCCTGGTCGCACATTTCAAGCCAGTCCGCCGACAGTGCCATTCCCGGCGGTTATGCCGTTACCGTAAATGGCGATGTTATAACCTACGAATTTGCCCTGACACCATATACCGACCTCAATCTCGCCAACCCCGCCGGCTCGCCGGTCCGAACCCTGCAGCCCGGTGATGTAATCGGCCTGGACATGGTTATGTTCACCAGGCAGACCAGCGGCACCACTGGGATGTTGTGTGAAAATGCGGTGACGGGCAAATTTAAAGATGCCAGTACATTCCTCGACCACACCCTTGTTGGCCTGCGGTTGGCCGCCTATGATGAAAGCCCCGCTGACGACAGCACACAGGTCAGCACATTGCCGGTTCTTGCCTGGACGCCCGGAATATACGCAGCCGGCCACGATGTGTATTTCGGCACCGGTTTTGATGATGTCAATGACGCGAACAATTCCGATTTAACCGGTATATACAGGGGTCTCCAGGCCCTCGACGCAAATTCTTACGATACCGCCGACTATGACCCTGCGGGCCTTTTGCCGGGCAGAACTTACTTCTGGCGCGTCGATGAGGTCAACGATGCCTGTCAGCCGCAGCCGTGGAAAGGCCCCGTCTGGGGTTTGGCTGTAAGATGTGATATGTCTGTCGAAGGCCGGCTGGACATAGGCGACCTGAAGGCATTTACGCTTCAGTGGCTGGCCGAAGGCAGCCTTATGGTCCCCACGACCTGGTGCTGCGGTGCCGATATGGACCACAACGGCGGCGTGGACTTTACGGACTACTCCTTATTTGCCGACCAGTGGGCTATCGAAGCTGCTCAGCAGGGTAATACCTTTTATGTTGACCCCGTAAGCGGCTCTATGGCCAATGACGGCAGTTATTACCATCCCTGGAGCACACTGCAGGCCGTATTCGCCGCCAACAAAATCGAGTCCCGTGACAAGAACCTCAACCCCAGAAACACGGGCGCGCCGGTAAAGGCCGGCGACACAATTATGCTGCGAAGCGGCAATCACGGTATTATAAACGAAACCGGCGGCTATCATAATACAAGCACCATCACCATCGAGGCACAGTCAGGCCACACACCCAAGCTTAAGTCATGGGCCTTTGATTATGCATCGAACTGGGTAATCAGGGGACTGGAATTCGCTTACGGCATGGGAGGTGGGCATATAATTGATATTTTGTCCGGTTCAAGCGGAATCGCCACCCACGATATTACCATCGAGGACTGCTACATTTACACCCAGGAGAATACGACCGGCTGGACGACAACCGAGTGGAATAACGTTCCTTATGGGGTGTACTTGTACGGCAGCGGAAACGTGATTCTGCAGGACTGTACCATCAAAAATATCGATATGGGCGTAGTTGCCACCAGTAACACGCAGGTTATCGGCTGCACTATCCGCAATTTTGCCAAGGACGGCATAAGAGGCGCCGGAAGCAACATCACTCTTGAGGAAAACGAGATTCTGGATTCCTATAACGTCAATACCAACCACGACGACGGCATACAGTGGTACTCAGGTCCCG
>DATKWV010000100.1:0-14374 GCA_035529405.1 Sedimentisphaerales bacterium
TAGAGCTGTAGCCAAAAGGACTGTGACGCTTTTGGGGGCAGCGGCCGATAACGGTTTTAATACTGGTATGGACAAATTTTGTCATATTGGAGTGGAGGACCATTTATGGAAGAGCCTATAAACTCAAACCAGGAAAAGCGCAGCGAACCGATTTCCTTTGACCCGGGCGCGGATACGGGTATTTCTCACTCGCCTTTGAATATGGGCGGCAGCAGCGAGACATGGCCGGCGGCGGCGACACCGGCCAGGGCGGCTGTAAAAAAGCCGGTAACGGCGGCGCCCAGCGGCGACAGGATTACGAGCGTAAGAATTTTCTTTACAAAGCTGCACGCAGGTGCCGTTGATTTTCTCAGTGAGCAGATAGGCGAATGGCTGGCGAAGAATCCGGAGATTAAGATCAAAAGCACCAATACGACCGTGGGCGAAATCCAGGCAAAAAAAACCGAGCCCAATCTTATCATTACCGTGTGGTATTGAAGCGGCGAACCAGGGCGTGATGAGAACATTTGACCCTGTGCGGTGTGTGCGCGGTCTGCGACCAGCGTTTATCCAGCCGGTGCCGGACCGGGCAGATTCAACTGCAAACTCCAAATATAACTATATTTAGCAAAAAATCTTGACATAGCTCGGTGTTTGCATTATTTTTTTTCTTTGGCTGGTCTGCGTGTAGCAGACGGCGGTTATTTTTTTGCAGAAAATGTGGAGGTTTTTGTGGCTAAAACGCTGGCTCGTGAGTTAATCAGTGCCGGGGTGCATTTTGGTCATGGTGTCAGTCGGTGGAATCCCAAAATGGCCCCTTTTATTTACACCAAACGCGGTAAGATACACATTATAGACGTGAGGAAAACATTAGCAGGGCTTTTGATAGCCCGGCAGCTTCTTATGAAGGTGGTGGCATCCGGCAAGGACGTGGTATTTGTCGGTACCAAGCGTCAGGCGCAGAAGACAGTGGAGGCGGCGGCGAAGAAGTGCGGGATGCATTATGTGTCACAGCGCTGGCTGGGCGGTACGCTTACGAACTTCAGGACAATTCGTTCGCGGCTGCAAAGGCTCGAGCAGCTTGAAGCGATGGCCGAAAGCGGGGCACTGGAGAACGAGAGCAAGAAACAGGCGTCGCGGCTGAAACGGCAGATGCGCAAGATAAAGGGCAACCTGGAAGGTATTCGGAGGATGTCGCAATTACCCGGTGCAGTTGTGGTCGTGGACGTCAGGAAGGAATATCTTGCGCTTCGAGAGGCCGCCAAGCTGGGCATTGCCAGGATAGGGATAATCGATACCGATTCGGACCCTGATACTGTGGATGTGGCGATACCGGCCAATGATGATTCGATACGTGCGGTGGACCTGATGATAAACGAGCTGGCTGACGCAGTCGCGGCGGGCAAGACGATGACGGGCGGCAGCGAGGCAGCCGGTGCCCAGGCGCGTACGGCCGGTCGGCGAGCACGCAGCACCAGACCGGTACTGGCTTCGGCGCATGAACAAGAACCTGAAAGCACACCCGCGGCGGAAATGGTACCAGATGAAGGCGAGAAACCGATTTTGGAAAAATCGCCGGACAGTGCAGATTCAACCGACCGGAGCGCTGAAACTGAAAACGCCGAACCAGCCCAGGGCTGAAAAGTAATAGAACAGATGAAGACGTATTTGGCTGTGTTTGACAGGTTTGGAGATAGTGCGATACAGGAGAATTGAAAATGGCGGAAATTTCGGCTTCGCAGGTAATAAAGCTGCGAAAAATCAGCGGCCAGGGGATGATGGACTGCAAGAAGGCACTTGAGCAGGCAGGGGGCGACGTCGAGGCTGCAATGGACATACTGAGAAAAAAGGGTCTTGCGACCCTGAGCAAACGTTCCGGGCGTGAAACTTCGGAAGGCATAGTTGTCGGCAGGACAAGCCCCGACGGCAGAATTGCGGTGCTGGCAACGCTTTGCTGTGAAACGGATTTTGTAGCCCGGAGCGAGGATTTTGTGGCTGCTGCTGAGACACTGGGTTATTATGCCATGGCCTGCGAAGAAAACCAGGGCGCTGAGAACGTCTTGAAAACCAGCATAGACAACAAAAAGTTCAACGAGTACCTTACAGAAGTGGTCAGTAAAACCGGCGAAAAGATACAGGTCGGCGATTTTGCAAAATACCAGCTCGCTGGTCCCGGGCTTATAACAATGTACATTCACTTTAATAAAAAGGTCGGAACGATGGTGGAAATCCAGACAAGCGACGAGAATATGGCGTCGTGCGACCGCATGCAACAAGCGGCGTCGGACATTGCGATGCACATCACGGCCACGAACCCGTTGGCGCTGGATAGAAGCGGCATAAGCCCGGAGACAATCGAACGTGAGAAGGCCATTTGTACCGAGCAGTTCAAGGACAAGCCTGCAAACGTAGCGGATAAAATTGCCGAAGGCAGGATGAAGAAGTTTTATTCGGAGAATTGTCTTCTCGAGCAGCCGTTCGTAAAGGACGACAGCAAGACGGTGGCCGACGTGCTTGCGGAGGTGGGCAAACAAGGCGCCGGCTGGGCAAAAATAACCAAATTTGCGAGGTTTGGAGTCGGCTGAACCCGACGGTAAATTCCATGCGGTGCACCGGGCTGTGAGTGAGTATGGCAAAGGCCAGATATAAGCGCATATTGTTAAAACTTTCAGGCGAAAGTTTCTGCAGGCCCGGAGGTGGGGGAATTGACGGGGAAGTTCTGGCCCGGATAGCAGAGAGAATATCGGAAATATGCAAACTGGGTCCCGATGTTGCGGTTGTCGTTGGGGCGGGCAATTTTCTCAGGGGCAAAAACTTTTCACGAACCACCGGTATACCCAGAAACACCGCTGACTATATGGGTATGCTGGCCACGATAATCAACGCGTGCGCTCTTCAGGAGATGCTGGAGAAAAGGGGACAAGAGACCCGTGTGCTAAGCGCCATAGAGGTGGCGGCTATGTGCGAACCGTTCATCCGTCGAAGGGCGCTGCGGCATCTTGAGCAGGGCAGGGTGGTGATACTGGCGGGCGGCACAGGCAATCCTTTCTTTACAACAGATACATGCGCTGCTTTGAGGGCATCGGAATTAGAGGCCCAGCTGCTGATAAAAGCCACGAAGGTCGAGGGCGTTTACAGCGAAGACCCGGAAAGAAATCCGGATGCGGAGCTTTTCCAGAGACTGTCCTACGATGATGTGCTCAAGAAAAACCTGCGGATAATGGACCATGCAGCCATAAGCTTGTGCCGTGAAAATAAAATAGCAATTGTAGTTCTGAATATATTCAAGGAAGGCAACATAACCAAAGCCGTCTGCGGCGAGCAGGTCGGCACATTGATATGCAGCAGCGGGGCGTGTGATAAATCGGTTCGCCGGCCGGCTTTACCGAGGAAATCCGGCAAGAGCAAAAAATAAAAGCGAGACAGCAAATGCCTGTGAACGGAATTGTCTGCGAGTACGGGAACAAAATGAAGAAGGCCGTTGAGGTACTCCACGAGGAGTTCAAATCCGTTCGCACCGGCACGGCAAGCACGGGCCTTGTGGAGAACATAAAGGTCGATTACTACGGAAGTTCTACGGCTTTGAAGCAGATAGCAGCTTTGGCAACTCCGCAGGCGGACATGATAGTCATCAAGCCGTTTGACCCGAATTCGGTCAAAGACATCGAAAAGGCCATCAAAAACAGCGATTTGAGTATTTCGCCGACGGTGGAGGGTAAACTTATCAGGCTGAATATCCCGGCGTTAAGCCAGGAGAGAAGAAAACAGCTTGTTGCCCAGGTGAAACAGGCGGGTGAACAGGCCAAGGTAAGCGTCCGTAACATAAGAAGAGACGCCAACAAACAGTTCGAAAAACAGGAAAAAGACAAGGCAATCACCGAAGACCAGCGGGACAACGGCAAGAAAAAGGTAGAGGACATCACCAAAGAATATACAGAGCAGATTGACTCAATAATCAGGAACAAAACAAACGAGATTATGCTGGATTGAGCAACCAGCCGACAGTAAATCTCACCGGGCACCAGGGCATAATCGGGATTGCATACCCGGCAGCGTTTCGCTTGTCAGAAATTGGGGGATTTTCGCCTAAGCGATTCCGGCAGAACACATTTATTTTCAACTTTAAGTGTTTTCTCAGGGGGCAAAAATGGCACAAAGCAAAAACAACAAAACACCCGGGCACAGACAAGCCGCAAGAAAAATAGTCAAACTGCTGTCGGCTTTGGCAGTAATTGTGATTGTGTTACTGGTATTTTTGCCTCCCGTGGTTATATCCAGCAGGAAATGTCGGGCTGTCTTGTTGGCTAAAATCAACGCCGCGGTGCCGGGAAAGGTGGACTTTGAAAGTTTGTCGATGGGGTGGTTCAGAGGTGTAAAGGTCACGGATTTGAGCTTTGACGACGCTGGTGGTGCCACGTCGGTAAAAGTAAAACAAATAGTGACCAGGCCGCACTATGGTTCTCTTGTTCTGGGCAGATTATCGTTCGGCAGGACCGTAATCGAACAGCCGCAGGTGCGGATACGTCTGGCGGAGCCGGGACAGAAAAAGGCCGCCGCGAGCACAAATAAAACCTCACCGCAGGTACAATCCGAGGCAACAGAGCTGCCGATTCAAAGAATGGAGCTTGTTGTTAAAGACGGCAGCCTGAGCATAACAGACCGGGGCGGAAAAACGGTTGAGCTTTCGGAGGTAAACAGCAGGGTTAAGCTGCAGCCGCCGGGCCAACAAACAAGTCTTGATGTGGGTATGACCGTTACGGCTGACGAACAGAAAGCAACGATTCACACATCGGGCGTGATTAAACGGGAACGTGCAGGCACCTGGAGCCTGGCAGGAACAAGCGGGGATATGAGTGTTGAAATAAAAGACCTGCATCTTGCTTCTTTAAGTTCTTTATTTGAACTGGCAGCGGTGAACATAGATGCCCGGGGCATAGTTTCTGCTGACGTAAAAAGTGAAATCAGAAACGGCTTAATTGAAAGTTTAAGCGGGCAGGTCAAATGCCGGGACCTTCAGCTAAGCGGGGGACCGTTAAAAGGCGACAGATTAAAAACCAGCAGGCTTGACATCGGTGTAAACCTGCGCCGCCAGAAAGACCTGATTAATATCGATACCCTCGAAGTACAGAGTGACTGGGCAAATGTGGCCGCAAGCGGTGTTGTACCCACGTCAATGAGGTCACTGCGCGAATTTGTAAAGGCGGATTCCGCTTACCAGTTGAGGGCCGACTGGGAATGCGACCTGGCGGTGATACTGTCGCAGATGCCCGAGACACTGGGCACGGACAAACAGTTAAACCTGACATCGGGCCAGTTCAGCGGCGATATAGCCACGTCAACGGCAGCAGGTCAAAAGAAAATCGTTGCCGAAGCGACACTGGACAAATTAGCCGGCACGGTTAGAGGCAAAGCGATAAGGCTTTCACAGCCGCTGCACGGCCAGGCGGCCGTAACATCGGATAACGAGGGCATAAGGTACGACAGGTTGAATTTATCCGGCGGCTTCGGACAGGTCAACTGCACCGGCAGCAATGAGTTGCTCCAGTACCAGGCTGATATGAATCTGGCGGCTCTGCAATCCGAATTCGGTCATTTTATAGATACGGGCGGATATGGTTTTGCAGGAAAAATTTCCAGCACCGGCAGGCTTGCCAGCAGCAAAGACACAATCACCATCGACGGTCTGTGCGCGGTTAACGCCCTTGAGATTCGTTCACCGCAGGGCGCAAAGGCGACAGAGCCCGAAACTAAAATAGATTTTTCTGTTGAGACCCTTCGAAAGGAAAAAATTGTCCGCCTGAATTCGATAGAAACCACTGCTGGTTTGGGCCGGATAAGTATAAAGGATGGGGTGGTGCCTTTGAGCAAAGAGGCTGCACAAGACCTTGAGGTCACGGTATCTGCAAAAATTGACCTGGCCAAGGTTTTGCCTTTTGCAGCTTTGTGGCCGACTTTTCCCACAGCAACGCAACTGGCAGGTATGGCTGAATCGGAGATTTCCATCAAAGGTATAAAGGACGGGTACCGGATAGTAACCGACAAGACGATTATCACGGACCTTGAAATAAGCAGGCCCAGGCAGGAGCCTTTCCGGACAAGTCCGGTGTCGGTGATTTTTGACACAGAGATTAACCCTGCTGAAAAAACCATCAATATCAAACAGTTCGAGCTGACAAGCCCCGAGATAAAGATAAAAAAAGGCCAATTCAGGAAGTTCGATGAGGGCAACGAAACCAAAGTGCAGGGCCAGATTGATTTTGTTTATGACTGGTCGGCTGTTGCCGCGGTGACGGGTGCTTATCTGCCTGCAGGTCTGAAAATCACCGGACAAAGGGCGGGCAGAATCGGTTTGTCCAGCGCGTACCCTCAAGGACAGACGGACAAGCTGATGGCCAACCTTAATACAAAAGCGAAACTGGGTTTCGACAGGGCTGAATACAAGGGGCTGAACTTCGGCTCGACGGATGTTGACATTGACGTTCAAAACGGCGTTCTTAAAATAGCTCCATTTTCGACAAAGGTCAACAACGGCACGTTGAATTTCGCAGGTGCAGCTGATTTCAACCGAAAGCCCACACTGCTGCAAATTCCACAACGGACAGAAATAATAAAAAATATTCAAATAACCGACACCATGAGCAAAGAGCTTTTGACGTATCTAAATCCCATTTTTGCAAATGCCGTTAATGTTTCAGGAGCTGCCGATTTTGACTGTGAGAAGCTGGCGATACCGCTGGCCGGGGGCGACAAAAAAGATATTGAAGTGGTGGGGACGGTGGCAATAAGCAACCTGCGCCTTCAGGCGTCCGATTTGCTCGGGCGGATTCTTTCAGTTATCGGCCAGGATGCCGCGGGTAAGGTCATCACCATTCATCCTACAAGATTTGTCCTGCGAAACGGCGTGCTGGGCTATGAGAATATGCAAATGGACGTGGGAAACAACCCGGTAAACTTCAAAGGCAGTATAGGGCTTGATAAAAGTCTGGATATGTCGGTTATTTTGCCTTATACTACAGCTGGCAAGACGGTACGTGTCGGGCAAGAGGGTTATGGCGGCAGGATAACACTGCCGCTTAGAGGAACCGTTGACAGGCCGGAACTTGACCTGGGTAAACTGCTCGAACAGCAGCTTAAAGAGCAATTGCTGCGCAGGGGTCTTGAGGAACTGTTCAAATAAAACAAGGCCCGTGACAATATTGCAAAGCTACATCTGTCAAAAGAAAGGCAGGTTTATGGCCTGGAAAATTCTTTCAACACCTACCGAGCAGGTTGGCAGGGCCGGCAGGTTCGTTATATTTCAAATCAAGATGTGGTCGCATTGCGCCAGGCTTCTGCGAAAAAATCACGCCGGCCGGCACGCAGCGGCCCTTTCATATCATACCATTTTCGGAATTGTACCGCTGGCCATAGTGATGCTGTTGATATTTCAGTCGTTCCCGGCGTATGACGACATCGGCCAGAAGGTAAAAAATCTCGTTTATGACCAGTTGCATCTTTCGAATATCCGCTACAGTATCGACTATGAAGGTACGGAAAAAATGGTGCTTCTGACCGAGTACCTTGACCAGATAGTCGGCAGGTTTTTTACGGGTGTAAGCAAGGGCTCAATAACACTTTTCAGCGGCCTGCTGGTTATTTTTGCGGCGCTTGCGCTTTTATCGACAATAGAAAGGGCATTCAACAGTATCTGGCACATAGCCAGGGGGAGGAATTTTTTCCAGCGTATAATCAACTATTGGGCGCTTTTGACGCTCGGACCTTTGCTTCTCGGGGCCGCGGTATATGTTGCCACCCAGTACACTATGCTGGGAAGAATACAAAGGACGGTTTTGCATAACGTCACTCCCGCAGTGTTGTCGTACGTGATATCGACGCTGGGTTTTTTCCTGCTGTATTTTCTTTTGCCCAACACAAAAGTCAGGGCCAGCGCGGCTATCTGGGGCGCTGCTGCTGCGGCGCTGGTATGGGCATTGGCCAAGTGGGTGTTCGGGATGTACGTTACGCAGTTTATTCCTTACAGCCGGCTTTACGGTGTCCTGGGGCTGATACCTCTTGGGGTCTTTTGGATATTTATAACCTGGCTTATAGTGCTGTTCGGTCTGGAGCTTACGTTTACCACACAGAATCTGCAAAGTCTTGATACGGCTGCGGTTGCAGCGGCGAAAAGACGCGAAGACTTTTTTATCGCAAGCGATTTGACGGTTATTAATATCATGCGCGAAATTGCAGCGGCATTCGAGGCAAATCAAGGCGCTGTCTCAGCTTCTGTTATATGCAGCAGGCTGAACATACCAGCCGAGTCCGGGGAAAGGATTTTGAGTCTTCTTCTCGAACGCGGACTGGTATCGAAAATCTCCGAGCCTGGTACGGGTTTTCTGCCGGCAAAAGACCCTGCCAATATAAAATTATCCGATATCGTCGCAGCAGTAAGGCCCGTCGGCAGCGTACAGACAACGAAACTGCGGCAATTAGCCGATGCACAGAACAATATCTTAACACAGTACAACCTGAAGCAAATTCTGGCCGATGAAGAAAACAACCGGCCATAATGCTTAATTAACGCAAAGAAAATTGTGAAAAAATTAGTGGAGGTCTTTATGTGTTTTTTTACTGTATCCAAATCAAAGACTGTGGTATGGACCGTTTTAACGCTTTCTTTACTCTTGAGCCTGGGCGCCGGCAAAGATAGGGCGGTAAATGAGCCTGAACTTATGACTCCCGAAGGTGTGAGGATACTGAAAAACAAAAGCTTCGATGACAGTCCGGCAGCGCGCACAAAGATTCTGGAACTGTATAAAGACCTGCGCGTTACCGACGTTCTTGACGGTATGGACGCCATTGGTCTGCGTGAAAGGGGCCTGATGGAAAAGGACATAAGACCGCTCTGGCGCGATGCGGAAAAGCTTACACACAAAATTGTCGGTTTCGCCGTAACCGTCAGGCACGTGCCCAGCGACGTGGGAATCGGACAGCATTCTTTCGAAACCATCGAACAATTCAAGAATTTCGAAAGGCAGGAATATGCCAGGAGCAATTTCGAGGCCTGGCTTAAAGTGGTAAAGCCGGGGGACGTAGCCGTAATAGACGCCGCAGGTGTTAGCGAAGGCGGCCATACCGGCAGCTATAACAGCTTAGTTTTTGCCTCCAAGGGCCTGGTCGGGGTGGTCACAAACAACGGCATACGGGACACAGACGAGATTATAAAGGTCAAAAAACTTCCTGTGTACTGCAGGAAAGGCTATAGTTCTCGCGGCATAGTGCCCGGCAGGCTTCTGTGCGAATCGTACAACTTTCCGGTTACACTCGGCGGCGTATTGGTTTATCCCGGCGACTTGATAGTGGGTGACGGTGACGGGGTCATTGTAGTGCCCAGAGAGTATGCGCTGAAAGTGGGAGAAATTGCCGGCGGTATCTACACACAGGACCAGAAAGGCCGAGCTGAAAAGCTGAAGGCATTTTGATTGAACAGACCGTTTTCAGGCGGCCGTGTAAAAAAGGCTTGTTATGGCTTTGGCAATAAAAGGACTGCGGCTGTGACAGGGGCATTACTTACGGCAGCGGGGACGAACTGTCCGGCACAGGCAGCGAGACCGAATCCAGATTACGCTCGTTATCATAGTACATTACACCGTCCATAAGCCGGTTGAGATCATAGCCTTCGGGGGTGACAGCAGCGCCAATCGGATTACCAAAGACCTGCCCAATGCTAAGGTCGATTTGTCCGTCCTGGCCGACAACAAAGCCTGCCAGGCCGCAGTGGCTGATGGAGAAACTGTCGATGGTCAGCCAGCCATTGGCCCTGGCACGGGCGCCAATGCCTCCGCCGCGTGCAATATCGGCCCAGCCGGATTCCGACCACAGACGTATCCGGGCCGTCGATTACTATTCCGCAGGACTGGTTCATCTCGCTGACAAAATCGGTGAGTGTAACCTCGGCGCTATCTGCAAAAAGCGCCCCTGAGCCGACCCAGACGGAACCGGCAGCGGTGCGCGTGCCGGTAATGCGAATGTTCTGCAGTTCGGCCCCCGGCCGCCGATTTGATATATGCCGAAGCCCTCAGCCTCCTGGATAACCACGTTGTTCAGAACAGTTACTTTGGCTGAAGTGTGGTTGTATGATACACCAGGTAAGACGGTGCCGGAAAACGGAATAACGGATTTTTGGTCCGAGGTTGATTGGCATTGAACAAACCCGAACAATAATTATTCTTAAAAAATTGATTTTTATTATTGACCGTATGGTCAGTTATGACTATATGGTCATTTTTATGAGCGCTAAGTCTAAAAAGGCCGGTAAAAACAGGACCCAGCAAAGGACCGCTGTGACCAGAAAAAAGCTTAAAGAGGCAGCTTTGGATGTCTTTAGCGAAAAGAGTGTCGATGCCGCAACGGTTGAAGATATCACGGAAAAAGCCAACCTGGGCAAAGGTACCCTCTATCGGCATTTTGCGGATAAAGAGGAAGTGGTTCTTGTGCTGGTGGAAGATGCCATTGAAAATCTTATTAAACGTCTTCGTTCCTATCCGAAGCAGCCGGAAAACCTGGAAGATGTTTTAGAGCATTTTTTAAACGCCCACTATGCCTTTTTTGCCGAGAATAGCGAGGAATTCATCCTGCTTTTTCAGGGAAGATTATTATTAAGGCTTCAGGATGTTGCTGCAGAAGATTTGGAAGAGCCGTATTTGCGTTATTTGAAGGAGATTGAAAACCAGGTCTGTCAATATGTATCTCCTAAAATAAACCCAGTTAAAATACGTCGCCTTGCCTGTGCGGTTGCCGGCTTTATTTCCGGGTTCTTTTCGTTTGCCATGATTGGCATGGATGCGGATGAAATAGAAACAAGCATTAAGCCCCTGAAAAAGGCTTTTGTAAGGAGTTTAAGTGTTTTTCTGGGTCGAGAGTGATGCCCTTGCCCTCAAACCTTTTTAAGGAATACAGGTTATGTATAAAGTGTGTAATTCTTCTGAAAATACGGAGCAAACTGATGAACCTCCGTCCACTTCACTTCTGGAACAAGTCTGCCCGGAAAAGTGTTCAGCCGACCCGGATGAAGATAATCTACAGAATGAAAACCGCTGGAACGACTGGAGATGGCAAATAAAAAACCGGATACGTACACCCGGCCAATTGATACGTTACCTGCCAAACTTACATAATAACCCAAAGCTGACAGATGTCATTAAAAAATATCCTTTGGCTATTACGCCATACTATGCTTCTCTGATACAGCGACCCGACACTTCCGACCCGATTTTTCAGATGTGTGTGCCGCAATCCGAGGAACTTTTGAGCCCATCCTGCCTGAGTGAAGACCCGCTGGAGGAATACGAAGATATGCCTGTGCCGGGTCTTGTGCATCGGTACCCGGACCGGGCACTGGTGATTGTAACAACTACCTGCGCGTCTTATTGTCGTCATTGTACGCGTAAGCGTATGGCTGGAACCAGAGAATGCTCGATTTCTACTCGCAGGCTCCAACAAGTAACAGAGTATCTGTTAGGTCATCCGGAAATTTCTGATGTTATTATTTCCGGCGGCGACCCGTTAACAATGCCAACGGATGCGATTGAGACGGTCCTGTCAAGTATCCGCTCGGTGGAGAGCGTACAGGTAATTCGTATTGGTACACGTGTTCCTGTTGTTTTGCCGATGCGAATTACAGCCGAACTTGTAGAAATGCTGCGCAGGTATCATCCGCTGTGGATCAACACCCATTTTAACCACCCAACCGAACTGACCCCTGAATCGGCAGATGCCTGCAGCAGGTTGGCAGCTGCAGGGGTACCTCTTGGCAATCAAACGGTTTTGCTAAGAGGAGTTAATGACTCTGCCCAGATTATTGAGCAATTGTGCCGAGGGCTGGTTCGAATGCGAGTCAGGCCATATTATCTGTACCAGTGTGATTTGGTGCGTGGTGTAGAGCATTTTCGCACTCCTTTGAGCCGCGGGATAGAAATAATGGAATATATGAGGGGCAGAGTAAGCGGCATAGCCATACCGTCTTTTGTAGTAGATGCTCCACACGGAGGCGGGAAAATACCTGTTATGCCGAACTATATTGTTTCTATGAGTCCGACGCACACGGTTTTGCGCAACCACGAAGGGCTTATGGTTAATTACCCTGAACCTGAAATTAAAACATCACCGAGGGCGCAGGATGAACAAGTTCAGTCAGTTAAGGCAGGTGTATGGGAGTTGGCCAGTGGAAAAATGTCAATTATTCAGCCTGTAAATATGACCAGAAACGAGAGACGCCAAAAAATTGTTGAAAAAAGGAAAAAAACACCCGTTCCGGATTGTGGTTTTTTGTTTGATTTATGATGTTTGGCAGTCCCGGAAAACGGAGATATTATGATTATAGGCCTGACATACGACTTGAGAATCGATTACGAAAACTCAGGTTACGACCAGGAGGATATCGCGGAATTTGATTCGGAGGAGACAATTACGCTAATAGACCGGGCAATTCAAAGCCTGGGGTATAAGACCGACCGAATTGGCAATGCCCGTTCGCTGTCGGCCCGCCTTGTCGCCGGAGAAAAATGGGATTTGGTTTTCAATATTGCCGAAGGTCTGTTTGGCCGATGTCGTGAATCGCATGTGCCGTCAATCCTTGAGGTGTACAATATCGGCTATACGTTTTCAGACCCTCTTGTTTGTGCAATAACTCTGGATAAAGATTTTGCCAAGCGCATTGTACGGGATGCGGGTATACCCACCGCTAAATTCAAAGTAATCGAATCCTGCGAAGATATTGACCATACTGCCTTTGAATATCCTCTCTTTGCAAAACCTGTAGCCGAAGGAACCGGCAAGGGCATAAATCACAACTCGCGGATAGAATCAAACGACCAGCTGACACAAACATGTGCATATTTACTGGACCGTTTTGCTCAACCTGTCCTGGTGGAGGAATTTTTGCCCGGCAGGGAGTTTACGGTCGGGATTCTGGGCAACGGAGACGATGCTTATGTGCTTGGAATTTTGGAAATCGAGATGCCGCAGGACAAAAAAGGTGCGATATATTCGTATGTTGCGAAAGAACAATGTGAACAACTGGTAAACTATTTACCATACCGCAAAGGTTCGCTCCACGGGCAGCTTGAGCAATTGGCCCTTAAATCCTATAAAGCCCTTCAATGCAGAGATGCGGCCCGCGTGGATTTTCGCTGTGACAGAAAAGGGATGCCGTGTTTTCTGGAGATAAACCCTTTGCCCGGTCTTCATCCGACACATTCTGACCTGCCAATGATTGCAGCTGCGGAAGGTATGCGGTATGAGGAACTAATCGGTCAAATAATTAATAACGCACTTAAAAGGCTTAAATGAACGGGCGATGTTTTTATGACAAGCAATGTTCTGATTATCCACAACGCTGTGGGCAAAGGACTAACAACCAAAGACAAAATTGTCTTCGAGGAAAGCAACGCCGGCCTTATGGAGGAAGTCCGTGCTGTTACTGAGACGCTTGGGACGCTGGGGATAGAATACCAGGTCAAAAGTATCGAGACAATCGAACAATTACCCGATATTCTCACTGACGGCAATCAAGGAATTATCTTTAACCTTGTCGAAGAACTGCCGGCGGATATTCTGCATGCCTGTTATGTCCCTGCAATCTGCCGTGCGCATGGCCGAACATATACGGGAAGCGACACACCTGCTTTGATACTGGCTCAAAACAAATGGCAGGCAAAGGCCGTGCTTAAAGCAGCAGGTGTTCCGGTTCCGGACGGAAGAATTGTTGAAATCGACAAGAGAATCGACCCCAAAGGCCTGGCGCACGGGCAATATGTGGTAAAACCGGTTTTTTGCGATGCCAGTGAAGGCATCGACCCTGACTCGATTGTTGACCTGCCAGGTGCGGCTTTGCACAAGGCAATTAAGCGAATTCATAGGCAGTTTAAGCTGCCGGCACTTGTCGAGCAATTTATTCCGGACCGTGAGCTGAATGTTTGTTTAATTCAGCAGAATAACAAAGTACAGGTTTTGCCGATTGCTGAAATTGATTTTAGCGCCTTTGGCAGGAATAAACCGAAAATTGTAGATTATTCTGCAAAATGGCATGCTGATTCCTTTGCGTATAATAATACCCCCCGTATTATACCAGCGGGGCTATCCGAAGAAGTGGCTGCCCTGGTGCGGCAATATGCACTCGCCGCATGGTACGCTGTCGGCTGTCAGGATTACGCTCGTGTCGAATTCCGTATGAACCGGAATGAGCAGCTGTTCGTGCTGGAAGTCAATCCCAATCCCGATATATCCGGCGATGCCGGATTTGCAGCGGTTCTTGAAGCCGGAGGAATAAGTTACGAAAAGTTCATAGAAACCTTGTTGGATAACGCGTTGATGCGAAATTCCAATAAATCTTTGCTTTGAGCGTATGCAGGAAATA
>DATKWV010000101.1:0-9934 GCA_035529405.1 Sedimentisphaerales bacterium
ATTTAAAACATATTTGCAGCGGGTTGGCAGTGAAGGTTCAAAAGAGCCGGAGCCAGGGACTGAACCGTTATTATGCGAGAAAGCAAATGTGTGAACTGCTGGAGAATAAATTACTTGGAAAAGAAAGCCCAGAAGCAAAAAAGATAGAAAAAATCAGGAAGCAGAAAGACAGAAGAAGGCGGAGAACCCCCTGATATCCGGCTTGGTTGGATAAATATTGAAGAACCAACGGGAACCCTTTTAATTTACTATTTTCTATTGACAATTTACTATTGTTTTCAAATCCGTGAAAATCTGCGTTCCGCCGCCGCTAAAGCTATGTCGGATAAATAATCCGTGGTTAAATAGTATTTAGTCGTTTTTTAGACAGGAAAGACAGGATTATCAGGATATTTGTCTTTATCCTGCCTTTATCCCGTTAATCCCGTCAAAAAAATAGATTCCTGCCTCCGCAGTCCACAGGACGCCTGACGGCGGTATGACAAGAAACCATCAACCCAATCCTCTTGTCGGCATCAGATGCAGTTGTGTTGCTTAATGATTCCGGCATGACTTGACACCGCAGGGTATTTAAGCTGTAATACAGCAAAATTCTTACCCGGACTGCGTTTACCTGTGAAAAGTCATATAAAAACAATATGCTACTGGCTGGGATGGTGGGTGTGCAGGGTGTTTTGCATTTTATTTTTCCGCCTCCGCTTCGAGGGCCTTGACAATGTCCCCCGCAAAGGGCCTGTGGTGCTGGTCAGTAACCACCAGAGTTTCCTTGACCCGTTATTCTGCGGAGTCGGCCTGAAACGACAGATTCATTTTATGGCCCGCGATACGCTTTTTACAAATCGTTTTTTCGGAGCAATTCTTTCTTCGGTAAAGGCCGTGCCGGTAAAAAGAGGACAGGCCGACTTATCGGCGATAAGGAAAATCATCGCTGCGCTTAAGGCTGGGGGAAGTGCCTGCCTTTTCCCTGAGGGCACCCGTACGCCGGACGGCAGAATCGCGGATTTTAAGCCGGGTTTCGGACTTCTGTGCAGGAAAAGCAACGCGTCAATAGTGCCTGTTTTAATTGACGGCGCATTTGAGCGCTGGCCGAAAGGCAAAAGAGTGTTTTCACCGGGCCCTGTAGCCGTCTGCTACGGTAAAGCTATAGCTTGTAAGAAACTATTCGATACAGACGACAAAGCGCTTGCAGCCACTTTGACCGATACACTCCGCAAAATGCAGAACTGCTACAGGCTCAGACAGGGAAAACAAGGCTATATCTATTGATTTTGGATTCACACGTCGTTTTTGCGAGGCTCTCTGGCGGCCTCAGGCGCCCACAACTATAAGCTTGCCTTAATATATGTTAAGCCTGCTTTATGAAATATGCGGCATCAATAATAAATATTGGGGATGTTGCCGTATTTATGTAAGTGCTTTATCTAAAGGTGGTTAGGCAGGGGCGTGCAAAAACCGGGGTCGCCTGCAATATATGTGTCCTGGGGTTTGCGCATTGACTTTTGGGGTTGGGCTGATTATAATAGTGATTTTATGGCAAAAACAGCGAAAACAACTCGAAAGAAACAAAGCGGAACGAGTACGTCCAAACTCGCGAAGGTAAACAGCAAAAAGCCTTTTAAGGTTTACGCGCAGGCAATTAAGTACCTGCTGGAACGCACGGACTACGAAAAGCAGACAAACCTGCGTTACAACGTTACGACATTCGACCTGAAGCGTATGCACAGGCTTCTGTCGCTGCTGGGTAATCCGCACAAGAAACTGTCCACGGTCCATATAGCCGGTACAAAAGGTAAAGGCTCTACTGCAACTATGCTGGCCCGGATGCTGGAGGCAAACGGGTATATCGTGGGTTTGTACACGTCGCCGCACGTGGTGCACCTGCACGAGCGGATAGCGGTGAATTGCGAGATGGTCAGCGAATCGCAGATGCTGGGGTTGTTGAACCGTGCTTACGGAAGCGTGGAAAAAATGGCCAGTAAAGACCCGCCGACCTTCTTCGAGATTATGACGGCACTGGCGTTCATGCACTTTACCGATATGCAGGTGGATATAGCGGTCATTGAAACAGGCCTGGGGGGCAGGCTCGACAGCACCAATGTCATTGAGCCAAAGGTTATCGGTATAACCAGCCTGAGCATTGACCATCAGCAGCAATTAGGCAATACGCTTGCGCTGATCGCAAGGGAAAAGGCGGGCGTGTTCAAGCCGGGCATTCCCATTGTCAGCGTGCAGCAGGAAGCAGAGGCATTGCTCGTACTAAAAGCACATGCCATCGCCGTAAATGCGCCATTGAGCGTAACCGGCAAGGATATTGATTTCTCGTATCGTTTCGAGACCTCGCGCGAGCATGGGCCGCACACAAGAATCAGTCTTATCACGCCCACCAGCAAATTTGAACACCTGCGTGTGCCGTTGCCGGGTAAACATCAGGCAATAAACTGCAGCCTGGCACTTGCGATGCTCGATAAGCTTAAATCGAGCGGCTACCAGATAGATAACGAAAAGTCCATCGAAGGGCTCAATAAGGTTTTTTTGCCCGGACGTATGGAAATAATTTGCGACGACCCGAGAATTATTATAGATGCCGCTCATAACGCCGCGAGCATAGCTGAACTGATTCGCGCCATAGGCCAGAATATTCCATACGATTCGATGGTGGTCATATTCGGCTGCAACGTTGACAAGGACGTCAGGGGTATGCTCGAGCAGCTGCAGTACGGAGCAGACAAGGTCATCTTTACGCGAAGTAACTCAGGGAAGGCAATGTGCCCGGAGGAACTGGGGGAGACGTACCATGAGATATGCGGCAAAATGTATCAGACCGCAGCCAGTCTGGAGCAGGCGCTGAAACTGGCAGGTAATGCGGTCGGGCGGGAGGATTTGATTTGTATTACAGGCAGCTTTTATCTCATCGGCCAGGCCAAGTCCCGTTTTATGCCTGCCTGTGTGCCGGCCGGAATCGACATACCCATACCGACCCTGTCGTGCCAGTAGTGTCGGCAATTGTCCGGCACGACGATTCATTATCCTTGCCCTTGAAATTTCCGCCTGTATTACCTGTACGACCGACCATAATAATTTGCACCCAATTCTCTTGCACCTGCGGGCAACTTGACATTTTTCCGGCCTTTCGGGAGTGCGTTGAGATTATAAGCCCTTCACAAACGGCAGATAATACTTTATTTGGTTGGAGCAAAAAATTCTGATTTTTCCCCGTCAGCAAATCAAGGAGCAGCGAATTCGGGACGAAGTATTGGTATCGCGGTTAAGCTAATTTTGGAAGGTTAAGGCAATGTCCGCTTTAGCAAAAGAATCCATAACAAAATCCGAGCTGGAAAAGCGCATTTTAAGCCTGAATGACGGCTCCCGGTTTGACTTCACCAAAGAATACCTCGAGCACTTGAGCGCAGAACGACTCAGGCATATTTTCCTGTACGCAAAAACGATGCGGATAAAAAAGCCCACTTAGCTATCGGCCTGCAGCAGCAAAGAGCCTGTTTTTGATTCGCATTGGCTCTTTCACAGGGCGCTGCCGCAACGGTGCGGCCAGGACGGCATTCAGCCGGCAGCCTTGTAAACCGAGTCGCCCTTCCTTACACGGCCGGTGACCTTGATTCCGACGGAGTCTCCCGGTTTGGCTTCGGCGACATCCACGTTGTTAATCTGCATTGAATCAATAACCATTTCCACGTCGGTAGTGTGGCCCTTAAAGTGGATTTTGTCACCCACTTTTAATGGTGCCGTCAACTCGAGGGCAGCGACCACGGGCCGGGCAAAGAAATCCGATACATGTCCAATCATCTGTTCCTGCATTTGCATACCTCCTTTGCATTGACCTTTTCCGATTAGGCGGTATTGTAGCTGGTGTGATTTTTCAGTGCAAGAGGCTGTTTTTGGGGAAATTTAAAATTACGCCCGGCAGGATTCTCCACAGGACAGCTTTCGGTGGAACCTGCGACCTTCGGTTTAGGAAGCTGTTCAGTACCCTCGTTATTAACGCACAACGGCGTTTTTTGTATGCTAAGGGCAGTTTGTTTTCCGCCTGTGTCCGCATTAGTGCGTCTCGGCAGGTCATCAGGTCCAGCCGTGAGCCTGACAAAAGCTAATCGGGCATCAGTGATTCGTTCGTCAGGGTTCCCGGGTATTACCCTGTGTGGTTCTATATCATACCTGATTAACCCTGCCAGTTCTTTTAGTGTTTTCGCACCTTCACAAAACCGTTTGAATTCGCTGTTTGTTAGTGTCATGTTTTTCACCTGCGCATAAAAAGACGGGCGGGGCTATGCACGCACATAGAATGCGCAGTCGCTTTACAGTTGGACTCACCCCGGCCATAATTGATTGATTAAACAGGTTTGATTCTATGTTTCGCATATTCTTATTATCACCATCCGTTAAAGATTGTCAATAACTATTTTCCGCAACTTACTTATTGTTTTTGCTCATCTTTCGGCTCGTCACTTCTACTCACATTCTTTTTTTCTTTTTGTAGCTCCACAATTCCTTTGACAACATGGCCGACCACTATACCAACGGCAAGCATCAATACCCTTATGGGCAAAGACGCTCCCATTATAGCTGCTCCCATAAAGAACAGAAAGCCAAACACACCATCCCAAGTGTATTTAAGTTGCCGTGTTTTTGTTTGGACTTCTTCGGTTGTAGTTGAATATTTACTACCGAATACTTTGATGAGAACCAATATCACGATTGTCATAACAATAGGTGCAATTATATACCATACCATCGCAGATACCCCTACAGGTTAAACTCACCGCACCATTTTAACGATTGCCTATTTACTTATTGTTTGCTCATCGTCCAGTATATTTGAGAAAATCAAGAATGTTATATGCAAGGCTGATACGCTCGCGAAACAAGTTACGAAAGTATTCGTCGTCGAAACGTTTACCAGTTTTTTTCGTCAACTTACGTTCGATAAGTTCGCGTAAGGCAACCTCATCGATTGTAAAACCATGGTCTTTTTGGTATTGGTCAACAAAAGCATACCAACGGTTCATATCGTAATCATTTTTTGTATGCCAAGTGTCAGGGCCAAGCCAAGCTTCCAGAGTTTTTTCCGTGTTCGGTTTAAGCTGCATTTTGTTCTCCTTGTTAATTTTAACGATTGCCGATTTAGTTATTGTTTCTGCTCGTCTTTTGCAACATCACGGCAAAGTAAGCCGAGCGCACTTCGGCTTATTGGGCAAGCCTCTATAGATTCCTGCTATAGTCTTTGCATTCTGCTTAGTCACGATATACCAGCTCCAAACTGAGATGATGAGCATGAAGATACTTAATCCAATCGCAAATGTTCCGAACTTGTAATTCCATTTGCAGGATAGCTCGAAACAAAACTTCACAACCAACAAGATTACCAGCGGCGCAAAGATTGTTGTCACGGCCAAGGTGGCACTTATAACAGCAATATCATTACGATTTCTGTTCCAATTCTGCATAAACTGTTGAGCTTCAATTTTGTCAGCGCCTGCCACAAGTAGCACAGATTCAGTCTCGAGCTCATATTCGGGGTGTTTCCTTTCCTCGGCTGTGAAACGGCAAGAATATTTCATAGCTCTTCTAATGATACCACAAGGAAGGAAATGAAGGTATATCGACTGCTGCATTACGCACAGAACATATCCTATAGGAACAAATAATAACACTGCAAGACCCACGATATACGTTGCGTTTGTGGCCATGTCAATGTTTTGAAGCTTATAATAATAGAGTGCATATACCCATATTGTTGAAAGTCCCAGAAAGTATGCCCCAGGAATACCATAACGCTTGAACCAATCCATTTTGACTCTCCTTAATTCCTATTCAATGGTTTACCTTCTAATTACCTAAGACCTCCGTTTCCTGCTAAACATCACCGCACCATTTTAACGATTGCCTGTCGTAATTCAACTGATAACCTCGGCCAAGCCTCGATAACCTGCTTCAAATCCGCGTCAAGTTCCAATTCCAAAAACAAGCTGAGAGCAAGATTTTCAGATTGAGGTTTTTCGCTGTCGGCTTTGGATTTCGTAAGTGGTTTGTTTTCAGGGGTTTGCAAAATACGCCCGGCAGGATTCGAACCTGCGACCTTCGGTTTAGGAAACCGACGCTCTATCCTACTGAGCTACGAGCGCAAAAGCTGTCAACGGTCTAATATAGCCATTCCGGCCATACACCGTCAATTGTTTTCTCCTGTGACCACAAAGTCAGCGCTGAAACAGTCAATCGGCCCTAAATCGAGCCCTTTGCATGGTAAAGCAATTTATTCTTTACACTTCGTATGGCGCGGTTAAAATAGCAGCTTCGGCAGTCAGGCAAAATGTAAATCGGACACAGTCTATGGAAAAGATAATCCTATACGATACAACGCTTCGCGATGGTATGCAGGCTAAGGGTGTAACCTTTTCCTTAGAGGACAAGCTGGCCATTGCAAAATGTCTTGACCAGCTCGGCGTAGATTATATCGAAGGCGGGTATGCAGCGAGCAACCCCAAGGAAATGCAATTCTTCCAGCAGGTTCCCCAACTGGGGCTGAAAAACTCCAAAATCGTTGCCTTCGGCAGTACCCGCAGAGCAGATTGTAAAGCAAGTCAGGACACATCGCTGAATGCCATACTCGCGTGCAAAACGGCTGCGGCCACGGTGGTGGGAAAAACATGGGACATGCACGTAATCGAGGTGCTCGGCTGCTCACTCGAAGATAACTTAGGCATTTGTGCCGATTCGGTGGGGTATCTAAAGGCAAAAGGTCTTGAGACGATTTTCGACGCTGAGCATTTCTTTGACGGATACAAAAACAACAGCGATTATGCCATGAAGGTGCTATCGGCTGCGGCCGAAGCCGGTGCCGATACCATTGTGCTGTGCGATACCAACGGCGGCTGTCTGCCGGAGCAGGTCTATGAAATAACCAAAACAGTCTGCCAAACACTGGCAGGGATAGTCATCGGCATACATACCCACAATGACACCGACTGCGCCACGGCCAACTGCCTGGCAGCGGTCCGTGCCGGTGCGCGCCATGTACAGGGTACGGCCAACGGCCTGGGTGAGCGATGCGGAAACGCCAACCTGTGCACGGTTATACCGAACCTGGCACTGAAGATGGGTTTCGATGTACTCAGCGCCGAAAAAGTAAAAACACTCACGGAGCTGTCCCGTTTTGTTTTCGAGGTCGCCAACCTCACGCCCGTAATGAATATGCCATACGTGGGCGAAAGCGCATTTGCGCACAAGGCCGGGCTGCATGTAAACGCCCTGCGCAAGAACAAACACACGTATGAGCATGTCAACCCCGAACTTATCGGGAACGAACGACGGTTTCTGGTTTCGGAGTTGAGCGGGCGGTCAAACGTTCTGGCTGAGCTGGAAAAGGCAAAAATCGCCGAGGATAGGGAGCTGGCCGGAAAGATTCTTCACCGCGTACAGCAACTTGAAAGCGAAGGCTATCAATTCGAGACCGCAAATGCCAGCTTCGACCTGCTCGTCCGCAAGGTCATGGGCACACATAAACCCGCCTTCGACCTAATAAAATATCACGTCAATGTCGAGCAGCGCCGGGCAGATTCTACCGTCACCGAGGCAACGGTTAAGCTTAAAGTCGGGGACGTAATCGAGCATGTTGTCGCAGAAGGTGACGGCCCGGTCAATGCACTCGACGCGGCGTTGCGCAAGAGCCTTGAGAGGTTCTACCCCGCAATCAACGATGTGCACCTGATTGATTACAAGGTCCGGGTGGTCAATCCGCGCGAGGGTACGGCCGCCAGGGTCCGTGTAATAATTGAGTCGCGCGACAAGAATTCCATCTGGGGTACGGTCGGGGTTTCGGAGAATATAATCGAGGCCTCGTGGCAGGCCCTTGTTGACAGCGTCGAGTACAAGCTCGAAAAGGACCTTAAATAATCATAGGTTCTATTGAACTGCGCTTCTGCCAGGCAACCGTTAAATGCAAGCCCTTAGTTGACACTTTCGACCGGCTGGCGATTAACCCTTTTTTTGCGTCTCTTTCTCGGTGCGTTCATCTGCGTATCTTCATCCTGCACCGGCAGCGTCTGTCCGTTTAAGGCCACCTCAACGGCCTGGGCGGCACTTGCTGCAAACAGGTCAGCGCCAATTTCCTCCCATAAGCCCTCGGCTCGGTTGAACAGGCCGCCGGAAACCATCACTCGCATGCTGGGCCAGGCATTAATTTCCCTGACCCTGTCTATCAGCTCCCGCACACCCGGTGCCTGCTTTGCGGTGGCGCCATAAACCAAAAGCACGTCCGGCCCGTATTCATTCACAAAGCCAAGCAGGTCGTCGTTAGTAAGCCCGCCGCCAAGCAGTTTCACATCCCAGCCGTCGCTTTCGAACAGGTCGGCCATAATCTGCGCGCCGACTTCCTGCAACTGGTCCTGGGCACAGCAAACCACTACCTTTTTGCCCCTGACGCCCTTTCGCGGCAGCTTATTCTGTAACTGGTCGGCGATGGCGCGGTTAATCCTTGTAGCCATGTGCTCCTGCACAGGCGTAATGCGTCCTGCCCGCAGCAACTGCTCAATTTCGACCATCATCGGCCAAATCACTTCCATATAAACCACATTCGCCGGTGTACCGGTCTGCAGGACCTTCTCGACTATGGCCCTGCACCCAGCGCGCTGGCCGTCCAGCAGTGCCGCAATATAACTTTCAAGCAATTGTTCGTTGACCATAATCTGCTCTCCGTATCTTTTCCTATGTTACGTATCTTGCCCGTTCCTACACTCCGGTACTTTCGCAGGCCCTGAATGGCAATCTGGGTAATCTCTGAATCGACTGTGCACGGGAGAAAACTTTAGTAAAAGTAGGCAAGTAGCTGCATTCATTCTATCTTGCCCATCCTGCCAATCTTCTAACCGCCCTTACTGAAAATAGTTACGTACGCCCCTGTTGGATACATTATTTTTTCACATTTCCAGTTCTGCCCTGTGCGGCCGCTCGACATCGCCATTGCCGGAAGCTGCGAAAAATCTGGTTTTACGAACAATAATCGTTCTTAACCCAGCGCAAGTGCCGGCGGTACAGCCGACTGCACCTGGGCAGCGATAAGCGAAAGCCCTATAACAGAAACGGGGATGCCCTTATTGACAGAAATGGTTTACAGGGGAATGATTGATAGTTGGAGACTGAAGAACCAGGTATCCGCACGCGCATTGGCCCGTGATGACAGGGTTCGGAGGCTGGGGGCAGGGAAGTTTGGTTTTTGTGCCAGGAAGAATATGGCTTGAAAAGAGCCATGTGGGGCCGGCTGGGGTTTACTATATCACTTCCACTGGAGCAGGTGCACAGTTGCTTTTAGCTGTACGCACCGGCATAGCGTATCCGTTTCGCTATAGGCGGATGCGTATAAAAGAGAAACTCAACGATTCTGCCGGGTGACGGGTCACTAAGGTTCTGGTCGGCCAGTTTTTTCATTGCTGAGATGAATCCTTCTTTAATGGCTACGCGTGAGAGGGCAAATATGTCAGCTTGTTTTTCGAGATATCGCAGGTATATGTTCTGCAGTGGTATAAGCACAAGCGCTATCGCAGTTAAAACAAGCAGAAGTAATGGAAAGGCCGCCAGGTCGTGCACAGTACTGAAGCCAAAGAAACCTGCGGCCGGTTTGAAGAATAAATAAGTCAGGTAAAAAGTTGTTAACGAAACAGCAGTACCGAAAACTGTCAGTTTCAGCCAGTGCCGCAGCGCGATATGTGCCAGTTCATGGGCAAAGACGGCCTCTATCTGCTCATTGGAGAAATTCTTTAAGAGGGTGTCGGCCAGCAGTATGCGCCTGTTCTTACCTGTTCCTGCTACTGCGGCATTTGCCTTCTCGGTATCTGTGCTTAGCTGCACTTCGAAGACCTGCTTTATATGTACGCCGCACTTTTTAGCCAAATCGAGCAGGTTCTGCTGGAGTTGTTTGTCGGCCAGG
>DATKWV010000102.1:0-3941 GCA_035529405.1 Sedimentisphaerales bacterium
ATTTTGTCATAGTGCTGCATTTCTGCCGCTTCGACAAGTTCGTCTATCCCCGCGTACAGCTTCTGACGGTCCATCGGGACGTTTTTCCATATACCGATTTTAGGATGCCTTGTCGGCAGCATGTCCTCGCCTTTTATTGAAAGCTCCTCGAACAGCTTTTCACCGGGTCTTGTGCCTGTGAACGTTATCTCGATGTCCTCACCGGGCCTGAAACCGCTGAGAGTAATCAGTTCCCTGGCAAGGTCCACAATTTTTACCGGCTCACCCATGTCCAGCACAAAGATTTCCCCGCCGTTTCCCATTGTAGCGGCCTGCAGCACCAGCTGACTTGCCTCGGGTATTGTCATAAAATAACGTTTCATTTCGGGGTCGGTGACGGTGACAGGCCCGCCGTCCGCTATCTGCTTTTTGAATATAGGCACAACTGAACCGTTGGAACCGAGCACGTTACCGAAACGCACCGTAACAAAATGCGTTTTGCTGGTGTTGTTCAGGTCCTGAATGTATGTCTCAGCCACGCGCTTGGATGAGCCCATTATGCTTGTAGGGTTGACGGCTTTGTCGGTGCTTATCATCACGAAGTGGCTGCTGCCGTGACGGTCAGCGGCATCTGCGACTGTTCGTGTACCTGTGACATTATTCTTGACGGCCTCGCCGGGATTCAATTCCATCAGCGGCACATGTTTGTGGGCGGCAGCGTGAATGACAATCTCGGGTCTGTACTTTGCGAAAATCTCTTCCACCCGTGTTTTGTCTGTGATGTCGCAGATAACGGCCATCATTGACACAGCCGGAAATTCCTTGCGCAACTGCCGTTCTATGTGAAACAACGGGTTTTCAGCCTGTTCGAGAAGTAAAAGCAGCCTGGGGCTGAAATTGCACAGTTGTCTGCACATTTCCGAGCCGATGGAGCCGCCTGCGCCGGTAACGAGAATTACTTTATTTTTGACAAAGGCTTCTATTGAATCCAGGTCCAGCTGCACAGCCTCTCTGCCGAGCAGGTCATTAATATCCACTGCTCGAATCTGTGACACACGCAGTTTACCTGAAGCGATATCGGTTATCGACGGCACGGTACGGAAGCGGATTTTAGTTCCCTCGCACACCTGGATAACCCGCCTCAGCTCCCGGTGCGTAGCTGAAGGCATTGCGATGGCAATCTCATCGATGTTACGGTCCGTACAAATCCGCGGTAATTGTTCAACGGTACCCAGCACCGGTATACCGTGGATACTGATGTCCCGTTTGACAGGGTCATCATCAATGAAGCCGATTACCTCGTACTCACCCACGGGCATGCGGTGAATCTCGCGCAGAAGGGCCTCGCCGGCATCTCCGGCACCGATGATGAGAAGTCGTTTCAGCCTTGTGCCTTCGACGGTGCGGAACTCTTCGTAGTACAGACGTATTATCATCCGCATTCCGGCGGCCAATAACACGGTGGCAAACATGTCAGCCAGAAACACGGCCTGGCTGACTTTTGTTATATTGGCCGCGTAGGTAGAGCGGCGAATTGAGCTTGAAGCCAGCAAGGCATACCACAGCGCGACAATTATAACCGTGCTTATAACAGACGCCTGCAGGATGCCAATAAGGTCGGAAATACTCACGTATCGCCACCACCCCCGGTACTGCTTGAAAAACCTGAAAACGGTCAGCTTGATAATAAGGATAAACAGCAGCAAAAGCGGATATTGCTGTACAAGCCAGGTGCGCTGAAACTGCATGTTATATGCAAGAAGGAACGCCAGCATCAATGAGGCGGCGAAAATGATTATATGAGCCAGTATAATAAGGGGCCTGCGAAAGGTTAGCATCGCGGCGGCGGAAGATGTGGGCTCAGAGTCGGACTGGGTGTCTGGTTCGCTTTGTCTATCGAATTCAGGCATATTTTCTCATCGCTTCACATACGCCCCTGATTAACAAACATATTATGCTAATAAGAATTTAACCCGCAGTCAATAGGCTATGTAAAAAGCTTTATCGGCAAAATGAGAGCGGATAGCGGAAAGCGTAGAGCGTAGAGCGGATAGCGTATAGCGGGGGAGCGAAAAGCGGAGAGCGAAAAACGTAAAACCATAGCGTAAAATTCAAAAGTGAGTGGGTAAATGGTAATTTCCGGGCTAAGTACCGTCAGAGCCGGGTTCATCCGGGGAGTTTTGCGGTTTGGCTGGCAGGGCTTTGCGCAAGAGTTCCAGCATCTGGCACTGCCAGCGGTGGAGGGTCTGCAACTGCTCGATGAGTTGTGCGGGGTCGAGCATATAATCCGGTTTTGGCTTTTTGGGCCTTTCGGCGGCAGAGTTCCGGAGTTTGCGTTTGGCCATATCTGTATACTCCTTAACAACAGTCAGCGGCGATAAGTACGCCTGCGGCGTTTTGGGCGGTCGGGTACGGCGTTTTTAAGGGCAGGGGAGCTTTCCGGGATGGGAATATTGTACTCAGTCATAAAGCGGGCAAGTTCCGCTATGGGAATACGCCTGTCCAGGCTGCCGGGGATGCGATAGCCGGTAAGAAGGCCCTTGTCGAACCATTTGGAAACCGTGCGCGGGGCGACGTTGCAGATATTGGCAACATCGCCGGTTGTCAAAATGTTATTTCCTTTTGCCATAACTTTTCAAACCTCAATCAAATAATCAGCCACAGAGTTCACCCCGCTTCGTCCCTTAGACCTAAGGCCCAGGGGGACTACGCGGGGCAGGCAGGGAACACAGAGCAAAATTAACCACGGATTCACACGGATTCGCACGGATTAAAAAACCAATAGTCAATTAAGAGCTTCCTGGGCCTCAAGAGTATTAAACTCCAGCTCACAAGGCCGGCCGAGCCGTCAGGCCCCGGAAGCCGCCTGGCCGAGAAATAACCCGGGTACTCGGCATTCATTTGTTTCTATATCGCGGCAGGCTCAAAAGAAAAAGAGCACCGCCGCAATCACGCTCACCGCAGGCCGGCTAGGGCCCGTGCAAGACGTGAAAGACAGACGGCGCTCTTTCTATAGCTTAATACTTGAACACCGCCTCTATTGTGCTGGAAAAGGCACAATAAGCAGGCGGTGCTCTTCGTATAAACGAAGAGCACCGAGCCTTCCAAACGTTCCTGCATGTAGAAACTAGCCGTTTGCGGTGAAACGCCTGAAATCTCAGTGATTTCTTTTATTAGCCGGGATTTCTCCCCAGCCAGACTGCATATTAAGGGATACTCTATCGGAATGCAAGAAAAAAACCAAAAAAACCGCAGTTTTTTTGGTTTTTAGTTCGGGGTTCGTAGTTGGTAGTTCGTGGATAGCGGACAGCGGACAGGAAAAGCGAAAAACGCAAAGCGAAAAACTAAAAACCAAAGCGTAAAATTCAAAAATTGTTTAACCACGAAGTGCACGAAGGACACGAAAAGGCTCAAAAGAGACGAAAAGTTAGCCACAGAGGACACCCCGCTTCGCTATCCTTCTTTGCCATCCTTCTTCGGCATCCTTCTTCGGCATCCTTCTTCGCCAAGGCTACGAAGGGCAGGCAGAGAACTCAGAGAAAAGAAATTATATTAACCACGGATTTCACGGATTGGCACGGATTCCTTCGACCCTTCGAGCGCGTTCAGGGCAGGGCCCTTCGACTCGGCTGGGCCTGGCTCAGGGCAGGGCCCTTCGACTCGGCTGGGCCTGGCTCAGGGCAGGGCAAGCTCAGGACAGGTGGCACGGATTAAAAAAACAATCGTCAATCATCAATCGAAAATCGTCACTTAAAGGGGGCCTATCTGAAAGTATTTGTATGTTTGGCGGTCAATCGGGTATAATAGGGCGATTATGAAAACAAGCCTCGCAGAGCTGCCGGAACTAAAGCAGGATGAGCCGCAGGAGCATTATCTTGATATATTGGGTGATTTGGCCGATGATTACTGCCCGGAATTGGCCGGGATTATTCCACGAGAAACCGACCGGGAAAAGGAACTCT
>DATKWV010000103.1:0-20347 GCA_035529405.1 Sedimentisphaerales bacterium
AAGCAAAAGTGTTAAGTAGACCGCCTGGGGAGTACGGTCGCAAGGCTAAAACTCAAAGGAATTGACGGGGGCTCACACAAGCGGTGGAGCATGTGGATTAATTCGAAGCAACGCGCAGAACCTTACCTGGGTTTGACATGCCTGGATGCCTGCCTTGAAAGGGGTTAGGCTGCCCTTCGGGGTGAAACTTGCACAGGTGCTGCATGGCTGTCGTCAGCTCGTGTCGTGAGATGTCGGGTTAAGTCCTTCAACGAGCGAAACCCTTGCCGTTAGTTGCCAGCGGGTCATGCCGGGGACTCTAACGGGACTGCCGGTGTTAAACCGGAGGAAGGTGGGGACGACGTCAAGTCATCATGGCCTTTATGCCCAGGGCCTCACACGTGCTACAATGGCGAGTACAGAGCGATGCAATGCCGCGAGGCGGAGCAAATCGCAAAAAAGTCGCCCCAGTTCGGATTGCAGGCTGACAATTCGCCTGCATGAAGTTGGAATCGCTAGTAATCGCGTATCAGCTACGACGCGGTGAATGTGTTCCTGAGCCTTGTGCACACCGCCCGTCAAGTGATGGGAGTTGGGAGTACCCGAAGTCGAGTTACCAACCCAGTTCGCTGGGAGGTGCTTGCCTACGGTAAGCCCGATGACTGGCACTAAGTCGTAACAAGGTAGCCGTAGGGGAACCTGCGGCTGGATCACCTCCTTTCTAAAGGATAATTTAGACCCGTGGTGGGGACGTTTGGGGTGAAAACCCCTGGACTCCGCTCGGGACAAGTCAGGCACTTTCGCTGTTGGTTTAACTGTTTCTTAAAAGCCCTTCGCTTCGGTGAAGGGCTTTTTTTTTATGGGCGGCGGCACAAGGCTGGGGGCGGGAAAAGAGGATTTACGATCCTCAGGACAGGTTGACGATTGACAATTGGTGCCAAGCAGGGCAGCGGAGAGAAGGGAGAGAGGTCTTAGTTCTTAGTTTTTAGTTTTTAGTTTGTGCTGTAAATGCTTCTGGTTGCGGATAAATGAAAATGGTTGCAATGTGTCCACTTGTTCTTATAATGTGCCCTGAATAAGTCTGCAAAAGCGAATCCGTTTTTCAAGGTGGGAAAATGGCAAAAGATGATAGTAAAACAACTGAAACGAGGCAGACGGGGCTTTATTGGCCCCAGAAGCGGACGGAAGTAGAAAAAGTTATTCTGCCGTTTCAAACGGTGGAGACGGTCAATGAGTCCAAGAAAGACAGGGACGAGTTGGCTCTTTTGAGACAAAAGGGAGAGGCTGCGCCCGGCTGGAGAAATAAGCTCATCTGAGGACAACAAAGAATTGTCAGCGAATGCTGAATCGTATTTAGTCCCGTTTCAGACCTTTTGTGATAATCTGCAAAAGGCTATGTTGATGATGTCGGACGCTATTGCCGGATAAAGATTGAGGCGTGATAAATAAATCTGGTTCTCTTACAGTATTTTCTATTCTATGGGTTGCCATTTCAAAATACAAAGAGTCAATTTCTATTCCGATAAAATTCCTACCGAATCGCTTTGCCACAACACCAGTCGTGCCGGAACCCATAAAAGGATCAAGAATTATATCGCTTTCTTTGCTGCCAATAAGAATTATTCTTTGTAAAAGATTTTCTGGTTTTTCTGTTGGATGGGTTGTTAGATGTCTGGTTGCAGATATAGTCCACAAATTTCGCATCTGCTTACCATTATTAATTTGCCGTGCCCGTTCGTAATTAAAGAAATAATTTTTGGATTTACTCGCTAACCATATCAATTCAGTAGAAGGGGCAAGACGATTACCCTGCAATAATGGAGCAGCATTTGGTTTATACCATATAATATCATTTATTATCCATAGCCCTAATTCTTTCAATATAACACCGACCGAAGGATGATTATGCAAGGTCCCTGATATCCAAATAGTTCCATCATCCCTTAAAACTCTGATACATGCTTCAAGCCATTGTTTGTTAAATTTATGAATATCTTTTATCTCATCCCATTCTCCCTTGTTACATACGGCAACTTTACCATTTTTGCAAGTGAGATGGTTTTTGCCTGATAGATTATAAGGTGGATCGGCGAAAATAAGATTTACGCTCTTAGGAGGGAGTTTCCCAAGAAGCTCTATAGCATTACCTTTAAGGAGTTCAATTTTTCCTTTGTTTAACATAGGATTGTCCAAATATCCGCCTTTCTGCAATATTAACAAATTGACTATTCGTTTCAATTCCTATCCAGCGTCGATGTAATTTTTGCGCAACTGCCCCGGTTGTACCAGTTCCGAAAAACGGGTCGAGTACTAAATCGTTAATATCCGAAGAAGCTATAAGTATCATTTCAATTAACTTTTCAGGTTTTTGAGTCGGATGAATTGCTCTACCGCCTGTTTTCTTTATTCTTTCCACGCCTTGAAGGATAGGAAGTTCTATAAAATCTCTCATTTGCTTTAATTGGCCTGTTTGTGTTTTTTGTGGGTTAAACTTTTTTAGTTCGTTGTAATTGAATTTCCAGTTTTTCCCTTTTACAAACCAACAAACATATTCTGTTGTATGCGTAAATGTTCGCTTTGTTATATTTGGCATAGCATTGGGCTTATACCATGTGATTATATTTTTCAGCTTAAAAGTTAATTCTTTCGCAGCGCAAATGATTTCACCCATGTTATGAAACGTACAGGATACATATAAGCCACCTATTGGTTTTAATGTTCTAAAAGATTGCTCAATCCATTTTCGGGTAAAATCGACGTATGCGGTATGAGTCCATGTATCCCAAGGTTCATTCATTTTATAAAAAGGTCCGCCTGTTTTATTTATAATAAGATTGAGCGGTTTGCCGGAAAGATTATATGGAGGGTCCGCGTATATAAGGTCAATGCTTTCATTTGGTATCTTTGTTTCCATGACTTTTACACAGTCACCGAGATGTATCATGTTATGTTCCATTATATAAATTTAAGATGTCAAAAGAGTATTCTGCCACTGATTCAATGCCTTTGGGATAAAAGCCGCCCATTGAGAAAATCCAGGTAAATGGGTGGACTCATCCACAATCATTGCATATAAGATTTCCATATCTTTATGTGACAGGCGTTTATTTTGTTTTATTAGTTCAAGCAATGTCTCTAAGACTTTTGCAAAAAGCGATGTTGTCAAAGGAATGATTTTTTGAGAAATACCATCATATTCATATTTAACACAAATCCAGAACTGTGAAAGTGTATCATTATGGATCGTAGGTGCTATAAAAAGGCAGAAAATATTTCTATCATTGCGCTCTTTTTCAAAATCTCTTAAGTGCCGCATAACCGGCTGGCCTTCGAGAACCCATTGTAATTTGGAGCAATTTAATGTAACCTCACATATACCATCAAAGGATTTATAGAAGCACTCAATATCTGTTTTGTTTGCAGGGGCATGACTTATCGGCTCTCCATTATCATCAACAGGATAGTTTGGTTGAATTTTCATCTCATCATTTATTATTAAAAGCGCATCTGCTATAAGTTTTTCAAATTGCTCGGGGGAATATTTGCGAAGCGTACGAACATCCTTCAATGCTGTTATGATAGAGGTCAGTTTATCTATGTCATTGACAATTCTGGTTTTTTTAATTTTGTCCTTTAGTGCGCGATTTAAATCTTGTAGTTGAGAAATATATTTGTTTAATTGGGTTTTTGACAGGGTATCAGGTTTAATGCCAAAGAGTTTGCTATCGTGTGGTGAAATTGTAATCTTTTCATCGGCTATCGTTGAATTAATGTTTTTTTGCCATGATGTTGCCACCTCTTTTAATTTGGTTATCTCCTCCCAAGGCAATTCCGGTTTAGTAATATTAGAAAGATAGTTGAGATAGGCATTAAGATTGTCGAATTCAAGTGCCTTTCCGTCATATGCATTGATTAATTGTTCAATCTCAACAATTCTTGAAGGTTCTAAATCAACATGCCAGTGCGCACCTGTAGGGTCGGCAATGACCTTAAAATATTTAGTTAGTCTAAAATATCTTATCGTATTGTCCCCATAGTCGAACAAGTTGTTAATAGCTTTTTGCGGAATGGGTGTTACTTGATAGAATTGAGATGCGAAATTTTGAATGAATGCTTCTTTGTTGCGAGCTTTTCTGAAATCTATAATTTTTTCAATTTGTTGGTCGATTTGGTCTGCGCTTATCAGCGTTGGTATAAATATGCTAAACTCCCTTTTATCCAGTCCGCGGGAACCTGATTGTTGATTCAACCTATGTAAAAGATGCAGGCTTGCAACAAAAGGCATTATGTTAAAACCGTGTTGAGCCGAAAAATCATCACTCCATGGATTGGGAAATTGAAGCTTTAGAAGGCTTTTAAAGAAAATAGAGCTAATATCATAATCCCCTGCAAGAAATTTATTTCCTAATTCGGTAATTCGAATAGGCCCGGAGCCCGCTCTTGCTATTGCAAAACCCAGCTTGTTCAATGGATTTACAGATTGTCTGCCCCGCATGGGAGGGTCTTCATATTCTTTTATGTTGAAAATTGCTTGTGCCTGTTCGTATGAGATGCTATTGGGATTGGGGTCATTGAAAAGATTTTTGTAAATTTCCGGAAGCATCGTTGGTTTGTAAACCTTTGCTTGTATCAATAGAACTTGGTATTTAACCTGATTTTCAGGAGGAAACTCCTGTCCTTCCAGCCGTTTCAGGACTTGGAGAAAATCCCTTAATCTTTCGGGATTCCTCACAGTAGTTGAGATTGACCAAGGTTTTCTCAAAAAAGCATCCTTTCTTCTAAGTCATACATTCTTAAAGTTTGGCTAAATTTTACCACTCTAAGCCCCAAAAAACAATCCCTTTATCACAAAAGTATCATATTACCTTTCTTTATGGCATCTTTTTGCTCTGTGGCTAATTAAAATCTGTGGTTAGAGGAAAGCCACCGCGGCATTTGAGCGGGGATTTACAAAGGCGCAGGAGGCAAAAGAGCTTTTTGCAGAAATAAGCTTAATCCCCGATGTTCTTTCATATATCCAGAATAAGACCCGGTTAACACGCGATACTATCTGCCGGATTTTAATCGAATCGGGCAGGGTAGGGATTTACGATTGACGATTGGCGATTGACGATTAGAGGGGGCAACGGGCAAACAAAACCCCTTGCATTGCTAAAGAGCCCCCCGGCAGAGCCGGGGGCTACGCCGAGGCGGGCGGGCCGATTGAAACTTGTGTGAAATCGCCTAATCGAAACTCCTCAATCATCCGGTTAATGTCGGCCACGGTGACAGCCTTAATCGCATCGACCTCTTCCTCGATAGTACGGTACTGGTGCAGGTACGTCCAGTTAAGGCCAAGGTCGCCAAGCCGGCCCATTGGCAACTCGTTTTTTATAACCAGCATACTGAGGATTTTGTTCCTGGCGGTGGTAAGCTCTTCGGGGGTGATGCCTTTTTGGCGCAAATGGCAGAAAATGGCTGAGACCGTCTCAATCGCCTTGTTTACGCTGTCTCGGGCACAACGGATATAGCTGCAAAAAGCGCCCGTTCCGTCCATACCCATAAAGTGCATAACGGCGGTTTCTGCCAAAGCCCTGTCAACCAGGCCCCAGAAGAAACGCGAACCCACATCATCGCCGACTATGGTTGCCAGGAGGAGGGCTGCGTACCTTCGGGCATCCTGGGCAGAAACGGCGGCACTGATAAGACATATATGCTCACAAGTGAGATTGGCTTTTTCCAGTCTTGCGTTTTTTTTGCAGCCGAGGTAATCGGCAATGTTTCTTTCGGCGTTTTGAGGCATCCATCGGCTGCACCGGTCGGCAACAAGGGCACTGGCCCGATGCCAGTCAAAATTTCCGGCAAAGGCAGCAACCATATTGTTGGGTGCGTATCTGGCGGCAAAATAGCTTCTCATTTGCTCAGCGGTGAGCGCCTGTATGCTTTGCTCTGTGCCGAGAACACTGTTGCCGCAGGGGTGGCCCTGGAAGTACAGGTTCCTGCAGCGGTCAATGACGTCAAAGCTGGGGGTGTCCCTGTACATTGCGATTTCCTCGGCGATGACTTTTTTCTCGAGGTTGAAGTCGTCGGTTCGCAGGGCAGGGCGCATCAGCTCTATCCATAAATTCGTGACTTCAAGCAGATACTCGGGCATAACCGCAGCAAAAAAGACGGTCATTTCCTCGCTTGTGTATGCGTTGAACTGAGCACCGGTGCCGTCAAAGGCTTCGTTTACCTGTATGGCGCTGAGCGTGGGCGTGCCCTTGAAGAGCATATGCTCGAGAAAATGGGAAACGCCGCTAATGGGTTCGGTTTCGTCGCGTGCGCCGGTTTTGATAAAAAAGCCGACGGCAGCGGATTTGGCGAAGCTGTTTTGCTCGCCGATGACCGACAAGCCGTTCGATAATACCGTTTTTTTAAACTCCATATCGTCTTATACCGTTACCTGCCTGGGTCCTATCGTTACAGCCGTAAAATCCGTGAATTGCCTTTCCCTGAGAAAAGCGAGGATGGAATCGACGGTCGTTTGTTCTATTTTTTCCTTGATTTCATCCAGGCTCCTTACCCTGCCGTAGATATAGTAATCGCCGGCAATGGCGGCAGCGCGGCTGCTTGATGATTCGCTCTGGAGAATAAGGGCCGACTTTAGGCCCACGCTGGCTCGCTGCAGCTCGGGGGCGCTGATACCGGCTGCAAGGCTGTTAAACTGCTCTTTTATGACATCAACGGTCTGCTGGGCGTTGTCCGGGGTAGTGCCGGCGTAGCACATTATACCGGCATAATCCTTCAGGCCGTGGTACCGAGCTCCTATGGCATAGCACAGGGCGCGTTTTTCGCGAACTTCGGTGAATAACCGCGAGCTCATACCGCCGGAAAGAACCGTCACGGCCATCATGGCCTGATAGTAATGGCTGTGTCGCGGATTAACCGTTTCGGTCATCAGGCCTATATGGACCTGTGCACCTTCGTTATCGAGGTGTTTGTATTTTTCAGTCCTGCCCGTGACAACGACATCGGCAGCAGGCTGGGGCGGGCTGATGTCGAACAGATGTTCGAGCTGAGCGCAGACGGCGTGAAAATCATAGCGGCCAGCAACGGAAAAAATTGTCTGCGAAAGATTGAAATTGTTTTGGAGAATGCGTGCGGTTTTTTCAGCAGTTAAGGATTTGAGTTGTTCGATTTCGCCAATGGTGCTGCGGCCCCAGGGGTTCGGGTAGAATAGTTCCCTGACCTTTAGCATGACTTTTTGTCGGGGCTCGTCGTCCATTGCCAGGACGGCCTCGATTGCGAGTTGTCTGGACAACTCAAATTCGTCCTGGTGGAGAGCTGGGTGCATTATTATCTGGGCGTAGAGGTTTAATGCGTGGTGTAAATTACCGGCTTCCAATACGCCGCCAGCGCTTATATGGCAGGTTCCGGCCGAAACGGCGCGCTGCAGACCAAGACCGTCAAGAGCATCGCTTAGCTGTCTGCTGTTTTTATCGCCTGCACCTCTGAAGACCCAGTCAGCAATAACGTTTGCGGCGCCGCAGGATCCGTGCGGCAGTAAGGCTGCACCGGCAGGCAGGACAAAGTTGAAGGCGGCTGAACCGACGCCCTGCATCGGCTCACCGAGAATGACCATGCCGTTGTTCAGCACGTGTTTATCATATCTTTGTGTCATTACAATCGCTTCTGCGGGGGCAACAAAAAGGCGTTTCCGAGTGCTATGCTACGGCAACGGTATCCGGGGCAGGCTCATATTCCTCGAATCGGACGCTTATTTTTTTACTGACGCCCCTTGTCTGCATAGTGACACCATAGAGTACGTCGGCAAGGCTCATAGTTCGCTTTGCGTGGGTAATAACAATAAACTGGGTATCCTGCTGGAACTGCCTTATGAGCAGATTGAAACGCTCGTTATTGGCCTCGTCAAGTGCGGCGTCGATTTCATCGAGAAAACAGAACGGCGACGGTTTAGCCTTGAAGACGGCAAACAGCAGGGCAATGGCAGTCATAGCTTTTTCGCCGCCGCTGAGCAGGGATATGCTTCTTGTTTCCTTTCCGGGCGGCCTGGCGGTTATCTCTATGCCGGCGTCCAGTATGTCGTCGGAAACCTCGCTTGCGGGGGCTGCGGGGTCTTTGGCGGGGGGCGCGGTTTCAAGCGTTATGTCGGCCCTGCCGCCGCCGAACAATTTGCGGAAAATCTGCTGGAAGTGGACCCGTATCTGCTCGAAAGTTGTCTCGAATTTCTCCCTGCTGATTTTGTTGAGACGAATTATTAACTGCTGAAGCTGCCCCCTGCTGCTGTTGAGGTCTTCAACCTGCTTGGTCAGAAACTCGCTGCGATTTTCGAGAACTTCCTGTTCGGCGATGGCGTCTATATTGACATTGCCGAGCCGTTCAATCCTGCCGCGCAATTCGGCAATTTCGGCACGGACTTTTTCCCAGTCAACCTGCTTATGCTCGTAGCGCTGATACTCGCTGTAAAGGTCAACCTGCATCTGTTCCTGTACTCTTTCGGCCAGGGACTGCCGTTTTACCTCCAATTGCCCCAGCTCTATTCTCAACAGGTTGATACTTTCCTCGATTTGGTCCTGCTGGGTGAGCTTTTGTCGGAGGATTTCCTCGGTACATTTTCGCTGCTGACAAAGCTGCTGCTGGTGTGACTGCAGGGTATTCCTATCCTGTTGAGTTCTGTCTTTCTCGACAAACAAATCCGAAACCGCGGTCTCGGCGCTGAGAATATCGCTTTGTGCCTGTGCCAATTGGCGGCTGGAACTGTCTATTTCGGTCTCGGCGGTGCGGCAGGCGGCGAGATTTTCGCTAACCTGGTTTTGAAGACTATCGACGGTCTGGATGACCGCCTGGCGGTGTTCGGTGAACTGGCCTACTGCAACCTTCAAGTCGGTCAGTTTATCGGCCTGGAACTGCTGCTGGCTCTTTTGGTGGGCGTACCTGGTTTCCAGCTCTTCTATGTGTGCGCATCGCTGACTGTTGACCACCTCGAGCTCCTGCAGCCTTTGCTTGGAATTATATTCCTTCTGGACGGACTGTTCTATCTGCTCTTGGAGCAGGGTGATTTCACCCGATATCAAGGGCTGTTCCTGTGTGAGGCGGTGTATGTTCTGCTCTATGACTGTAAGAGCGGAACCTGCCTGCATTTTTTCGGTATTGGCCTCATAGACAGCCGTGCGCAGGTCTTTGCACAATTTAACCAGGTGGGTTTTGGAAAGCTGTTTTTGGTCAATATCGGCTTCGATTTGTGCAATTTCGGATTCCACACTGGCAATCGTGTCCTGAAGCTGTCGCAGCCTGCTCTTGCGTGAAATCAGGCCTGTTGTTTTACCCAACGGCCCAAGCCGGATACTGTCACCAGCACAGACCACCTGACCTTCGAGGGTGACAAATCCATACTCCTTACCGAACTTCGGCGCCAAATCAGCGGCACAATCAAGGGTATCGACCAGAAGTGTCTTACCGAGCAATTTCCAGACAAGCGGTGCGTATCTGCTGTCGGACCTGACAACCTCAGCGACCCTGCCGCTGACACCATCAAATCCGGTAAAATCGCTGTTGTCGGCAAAAGGTTCTATGTTATCGGCGCAAATAAAATTCACGCGTCCGTCGAGGGCGTCGATAGTGCGGCGGTCCGCGAGCAGGCGGCTGGTACAGTTGACGACGATGCTGTCGGTTTTTCCTTCAAGGGCGGCCTCAACAGCGTTTGCGTATTTAACATCGGCCACGATGATGTCGGCGAGTATGCCTTCGATATAATCGAACCTGTCCCAGTCAACGGAGCGCCTTTGAAGGAGGCCTTTAACGGCGTTGTTTAGCCCTTCGCGCCTGGTTTCCATATCACTGAGTATTGTCATCTCTCCGGTGAGTGCGCTGCGTGTTTCCCTGCTGTGGGTAAGGCGGCGGCTGGCCGCTGCAATCTGCAGGTCTGTTTCGTCTGTTTGGCTGCGTTTGGCCGAGAGACTTTCCTGCAGTTCGCCGAGGACTTTTTCAATGTCGGCGAGGCGTGCCTTATGCCCGGCCTTGTCGGTGAGCAGAGTCTCCAGTTCGGCCTGTGCGTTTTGGGCCCTTCCGGTGAGTCGCTGCTTCTGGGTGGATAAATTGCTGCGGTAAACGCTGATACTCTGGATTTCGTTGTGCAGTTGAGCTGTTGACCGTACTATGTCGATAATACCCGACTTCTCATCCTGGAGGTCGGCCTGCAGACTGCTGCATTCGGCGTTTATGAGCTGGATGGTTTTCTCAAGCTGCGCTGCCTGGCAGGTTTTTTCCAGCAGCTGCTTTTCACACTCTGCGAGCTCGGCCTTATATTGCGCCAAATCGCGTTGGAAAACCTTTTTTTGCGCGTTCAGTTTTTCCATCCGGACGCTGGTATCGGTTTTTCGCTGATGAATCTCATTGAACCTCGAACGCAGGAACTCGATACGCTGAAGGTGCTGGTCAATCCTGCTTTTCACAGAGACAAGACAGTTCTCGATGCGGTTAAGGCGGGCGTCTGTTTCAAGTACCTGCTCGCCGAGTTTGGCGACCTCGGCGCTGTCGGCTGCGGCCTGGGCGGCGACAGCGGCAAATTTCTCGTTGGCTTCGTCGAGCGCCGTCTTCTTTTGCTGGACGGCGCAATTTATTTCGTTGAATTCCGCAAGGGAGTAATTCAACTGAACCTGCTTGAGCTGCTCGGTGTACTGGAGGTAGTTCCTGGCTTTACCGGCCTGCAGTTTAACGCTGCGAAGCCGTTTTGTGACCTCGCCCAATATATCCGCAAGGCGCAGCAGGTTCTGGTGGGTCTGTTCGAGCTTGCGAAGCGCCTGTTTTTTATGAGCCTTGTATTTACTTACGCCGGCGGCCTCTTCGAAAATCACCCTTCTATCGGTCTTCGAAGCGTTCAGGAGATGTTCGACCTGTCCCTGCTCGATAATGGAGTAAGCCCTTGTGCCCACACCGGTGTCCATAAAGAGTTCGCGGATGTCTCTTAACCGGCAGATTTTGTTGTTTATGCGGTATTCGCTTTCGCCGCTGCCGAATATTCTGCGTGATATCTGCACGTGGTCAGTTTCGACCGGCATCTGGCGGGCGGAGTTACTGATAAAAAGCTCTACTTCGGCGCTGCCGAGGGGCTTTCTGCTGGAGCTTCCGCTGAATATGACATCGGCCATCTGGTCGCTTCGAAGGCTCTTGACGCTTTGCTCACCGAGGACCCATTTGACGGCATCTACGACGTTGCTTTTTCCGCAGCCATTAGGCCCGACAATCGCCGTTACAGGCCATTCAAAGCTGAATTCGGTTTTGTCGGCGAAGCTTTTGAAGCCGTTAAGAACGATTTTTTCAAGTCTCATATTTCGTATCTCGTATTTCGTATTTTGTATCTGGTGTATGGCATCTCGATTTACGAGTAGCGCTTTACGATTTATTATCGGCCGAAGGTTTGTTATTTCTTGACAATTGGCCCGATTTTGGGCAAGGGCCCGGCGCGAAACTCCGCTGCAACGGCAGCCTTTTCACTTAACTGCATCAAAAGCTCGATGGTATCCGAGTAAGACACGTTCAAACCCGCCCTGCCTCGGTCTGTTTGTTTCATGGGTTCCCGGCACAGTGTTCGGACAATATCGGCAAGGTCAAAGGAGCTTTTAAGCTCAATAATCACCTGCGGACGTGTGGGGTGTTTTCTTATTATGGAAACGTATTCTGTTCCCGCAGCGGCATTTATGGTTATATTACCGTCCGCGGACTGCACAAAAATACCGTCTCGGCAGTAAATTGGAGCGCCGAACAGGACTATCCTGGGCTGACTGCTTCGCGAGACATATATTCCCTTGTGCGGGGTCTGGACGATTTGCTCGATATAAAAACTGTCGGCGATAAGGTCGCCGGAAACGGTAATATCGTCGAGTTTTCTTAATTGCTCGTATGCTGCAATCCTGATGTCGAAATCTTCATCTCGCAGGAGCCTGCGGACAATGGCAGCAGCGTCATTACGTGCGGCGCCGGCAGTAATGGCCTCGATGGCCTCAAGACGATATGCTGAATTGGTATCGAAAGCCATCTGGCGAAGGACTTTGAGGCCGTCGAAACTGCCCATATTGAGCGCGCAGCGGCCCGCGCGTAAACGGACCTCCTCGTTTGACGAATTCAGGAGTGCCGAAAGCTTGCCCAGGCAGGCATTACCTATGGCCTCCAGGACTATTTCGCTGTGGTACTTTTCCTCTGCGACGGCAAGTCTTCGCACAAAGTTATTGATTCTCGTTTGGGTAATCTGCGGGCTCTCATTAAGGTAGGTTGCCGCCGCAACGGCCACAAAGCGTTTCCTGTATCTTTGATAGCGTGCAGGCACCTCGAGTACGATTTGGCTTGCGGATACGGCTTTGGCGGTATCCCTGCCGAATTTTTCGTTCAGGCGGTTACTGACAAAACTGGCGGTTTGGTAGTCTGGCTGACGGATTGCGAGATTTACCTTGAATTCGCTGAGTACCGTGCCGCCGGCGAGGATATAGCCGGTTTTTTTGTTGGTCTGACGGCCAATTTTGTCTATGAAGACGGGTCCGGCTGCTACAGCCAGGACCCTCATAGTGGTGCTGAGTCCGCCGGCGACTTTAAGCTCGACGCCATAAAGCCAGCCGTTTTCCAAAGATGTGGTTTGTGTTCCTGCAAGGGCGGTTACGACAATATCGAAGGTGTCGTTTTTGGAAGCCGTGGTCGGCATCATGGCCTCGACGACAACGACCGCGGTATCGTAGCTGTCGATAAAGGCGTTTATGTCCATTTTTCTGTCGGGCAGCTCCTTGAGTATGTATTGTTCCAGATAGGCGCGGATTTCGGGGGGACATTCCACCGAACCGGTGCCCGGCAGGCCGGCAACCACACCGTAGCCTTTAACCGGTATGTATTCCGGGAAAAATGCCTCTACGAGCGAACCTATCGTGGTTCCGAGGTCGGCGTCGGTTACTAATTCCTTTTGTGTTTCGGGCTTGTGCAGCGGCTTTTGACACCCGCTGGTGAGCGTAAATAGCGCTGCAATAATACCGGCCAAACATTTTTGTCTGCAACTGTCATTGCGATACATAAAATCAACCGCTCATAAAGACATGAGAAACTTTCAAGAAAAGTTATCCTACGCCATTGGCTGGCCCTGGTCAACGGAATTTTAGCTGCGTTATTCACCGATAACCTGGCAGAGGACGTTTCTTGTCCTGGGTCTGGTATCGAAATCCACAAGCACGACCTGCTGCCAGGTGCCAAGGGTCATCTTCGCCTGGACAACCGGTACAGTCAAAGAGGGCCCGAGCAGCGAAGCTCGGACGTGAGAATGTCCGTTGTCGTCATGCCAGGTTTGCTCGTGTTCGTACCTGCCGTTCTGCGGGGCAATCTTTTCGAACGCAGCAGCTATATCGTAATTGACCAGGCCCGGTTCGTATTCGGTAGTAGTTACCCCTGCTGTGGAGCCTATGTTAAAAACTATCACCGCGCCCGAAACAATCCCGGACTGGGCCACAACATCAGCGACCTGTTGGGTGATGTCGATAATATCGCAGTTGCCCTTTGTCCGCACCTTAATAGTTCCGGTTTTAATCATCGCGGTATGATAAACGGCTGATGCACATTGTGCAAGACAGGAGGTGTTTTTGATTGTGCCGGCGGGAACGGTTCAGTTCTGAGAAAACGGTATGTCTGCGTGTTCGCTGGCCTGTGCCTGCCAGGTAAAAGTCTCGAATGTTCTTTTGTCCGAAGTAATCGTAATTTCACCAGCGGCGTAGTATTCGGTATCCAGCCAGCCAGTCACGTAAATATATCCTTTGACGCTACGGACCCTGCTTGTTCGTGAGTTGGTCTCCAGTATGAGGAATGTGCCCTTCGCTATGAAGAAAAGCTTTGAGTGGTCCGGGCCCTGCTTGTCGCTGTATATCTTCGAGGAGTCGATATTGCCCCTGAACCTGCAAGCCATTACCTGGCGGTGGAGATCGGCTGTGGGTCTGTATTCGCCGCTGTAGGTACCTTCTATTCTGCCGTCGGGCGCAAGGCCGAGCATGATTTCACCACGGTCGGCGTCTGCGTGCACAGCCGGGGCGGTGAACACCAAAAGCGTGTCGATATTCGGCTGCTGCGGGACAGGAGGCTGGATTGGGCGGGCAGACCTGACCAGGCGCGATTCCTGATTCCAGGGGAGATTGGGGTCGCCGCGGTTCAAGAGGGCCGACGGGTCCAACCAGATAACGGCGCCTATGACCATTATCACCAGAAGCATCAGCAGGAGAGCATATCCGCTGAGACGGCTTTTGGCGGCACCCGGAGGCGACAAATTTTCATAATCATCTTGCATTTTTTTGCGTAACTATGGTATAATAAAGGGAAAGACAGCCGTTTGACAATATAAAATCCGGCGGAACCGGGTCAAACAGGCGGCTTAAAGATGGAACCCCAGCCCGGTACTACCGGCATCATCGAAAAGCACATTTCAGCGACTGCCTCCGGTCGGCACTTTTGAGGCCAGGCTACGCACAAGGGCGTTGTTGCGGCGTAGCGCAGTGTAGAAGTAGGACAAAAACGCTTAAATTTCATAAAACACTGAATGCGAGGTGTTAAAATGTTAACGATAAAAAACTTTCGCAAAGCTGTGGTGCTGGTACTTTCGGCTGCGATTTTTGCCGGTAGTGAACCAGCGGCAGGGGCACGTTCAAAGACAGGGTGGGGCAAATCGGGGTCGGCAAGGCGTTCCGGCATCAGATTCGAGGGGGGTGGCCGGCACGACCGGCCCGCAACTTTGGATGGCCGACAGCCGTCCGGCTCCGGTGCAGTGACACGCCATCGCAGCCGGTTTCAAAGCGGCCGTAAAGCAACGACCGGCGCTATGTCAATGGCCACTGGCAGACCTGGACGCAGCAGGGGGAAATTCGAATATCGCAAGCCCGCTCCAAGCCGGCCGAGAACCACTTACCGGCCATACGTAGGCAGATACCATCAGAGGTATCCGAGCCGGTACCATCGACTTTATGGCCACAGGGGCGGTTTTTTCTTTTATTTCAGCCTGCCATACGCGGGGTACTACTATGACCGTTATCCTTATTACTACGGGCCGACTTACTACCAGTATTACTACGGGTACCGGGATGGTAACAGCAGATACGAATATCCGACCTCAAAGTCTTACCGGCAAGATGAAGACATTGACGCAGACAGTCAGGACAAGCAACTGGAAGCGGTGGCGGAGGCGTTCAGGCAGGGTGATTATGCGCAGGCCGTGCAGTTGGTGAAGGAAGCCCTTCAGGATGACCCTGAAAATCCTGTGCTGGCGTTTGCTTACGTACAGAGTCTTTTCGCAAATTCGCAGTACCAAGCGGCAGCAAGGGCGTTGCGGGCGGCCGTGGATAAGGTCGACGCTGACAGCGAAGGCGTATTTTATTTACTCGGCCTGTATCCGGACAAAGACACACTGCCGGAACAGATTGAGCGGTTGGCCGGTGCTGCCGATGAGCAGCCTGAGAATTCGGATTTACAATTGCTGCTGGGCTATGAGCTGCTGGGGACAGGGCAGCACGACCGGGCGCTGGAGGCGCTGAAGAAGGCCGAATATGATGCGGCCAGCCGAGACGCGGCGCACAAGCTTGCGGAGATTCTGGCAAAGGCCCGTGACAGTCGCTGAAGGCCGGGGTACAGGGATTTTTAGCGTTGACCGCGTGCCCGTGGCGCTGAAAAACGCCCAACGGGACCGGGGGGAAAAGAGTCAACTTGCCTTCCAGTGTTTTTACATTTTTCCCCAGACTTTTTATCTACAAATGTTCAAGCAAGGCCCGTTGTTATCTCATCGCAGTTATTCGTGTTTTCTTTGCAATATGTATCATAAATGCGTTCCATATATGAAAAGAGGGCGCCCTGGGGACGCCCCCCATCTTTCTTTTCTCAAGAATGACTAAATCATTTGTTTGCCTAAGGTACCCGAACAAGTTTTACAGCATCCGCGTTAGTGCTGTTGCTATCGCCCGTTCTAGCATAGATAGTCACGCTTGCGGTACCGTCAAATGTGTATGTACCCAGCAGATTCCATTGACTGCCGTTGACTTTCTGGTTGACATATACGGTGTCAAGCGAGGTGAAGTTATTACTTATTCTATGCCGAGCGTTAGTCACTCTGCTTGGCCATACTGTATGCCATTCATAAACCTCATAAGTTCCCGGTACAAGATCGGCGAAGAAAGTGAACCGGCCGCGATAGGTTCTGCTCCAGACAGAATCAATTCCCCAATAGCCCGAGGCTCCTGAAACTTGCCATGTGCCTACAGATAATGTGTTTGCACTTCTGTTATCAACTATCACCTCAACAAGGGATGAAGGTGTAACACTGTTGGAAGGTGCTGAAGCCGGCCCTGTTCCAATCGCATTTGTTGCAGTTACCGTAAAGGTATAGGCAGTGCCGTTTGTAAGACCTGTTACCGTTATTGGGCTTTCAGGTCCGCTGGCTGTTATACCTTCCGGATTCGAGGTTACGGTATATAATGTAATTGCACTGCCGCCGTCCGACACAGGAGCGGTAAAGCTTACAGTCGCCTGGGCGTCACCGGCAACGGCGGTAACATCGGTTGGAGCACCAGGCGCAGTCGCTGTTTGAACCACTTGGTATGGCCGCATCATCTCGTTATCTTCATGGTCGATTATGTGGCAATGCCATACGTACAGACCCGCAATGTCGAACCTGGCTTTCACTCTCGTTATTTCACCGGGATAGGCTATGACCGTATCTTTGTAACCTGTTTCCCAAGTTTCCGGGGCCCTTGTGGCAGGACCGCCTATTACGTCACCAATCGGTGTTCGATCCACAACCTGGAACATGACCAAATGCAAGTGAATGGGGTGTGCGTCCATAGTAAAGTTGTGTATCTCCCATATTTCGGTGTCATTAAGTTGTGGGTTCTCGGTAATGGCATCCATCCATGCCAAAGGGTTGCCTGAGCCATCAGGATTGACAGTTCCAAGCAATGCCTGTGCAGGTCCGAACGGCACAGCAAATGGATCTTCGCTGACGACTATATTGCCGTTGGCATCGACTATGACGTTGACAGTGGCGGACTCGGCCTCGTTCAACGATACCTGCCTGGTAACGCTCGGGTCACCCAAAGGTGTGAATGCCGGCAACACCAGTGCAGCGGGCGCAGTGCTCGTATCCGGCAGCGATCCAGTCCCGGCAGCTACAACAACGAACTTCATGACCTGGCCTGTTGTATTCGGATCTGCAGGAGCAAAATCTATACCAGGCGTGCCGCCGCCAAATGGCTCATCAGGTCCTATATTCTGCAATACAACCTCTGTGCCAGGGGCAAGTCCTGTGAAATCAATGATTATATCAGCACGCTCAGCAGGCCCAATGAGCAGCTCTGAAAGGTTTACCGGTGCAGGCAGGAAGCCGCCTTCCGAGCCTATCTGCCAAAAAGATATGGCCGGGTTATCCATCTTAAGCATCAAGAAGCGTGCATTGCAGCCATTCAGCAGGCGAAAACGGTATCTTCTCGGCTCGACATTGAGATAAGGCCAGGTCCTGCCGTTGACAACCATTGTGTTTCCGAAAAACTCCGGATTCCATAAGGGCGACACATCACTCATAAGCATGTTCAGTGGATTGATATCCGGATAAAAAGGAATCTGAAGCTGTGAAGGAAACAAACCTTCAAAAAATGCCCTGTTGTCAGGGAAGAACAGTTGGCCGTTTCTGGTAAAAATACGGTCCTGTATGGCGATGGGAATTTCATAATATTTCATCCCGGCCGGGGTCACCAGGCATAGGTGCAGGGCCGGGCAAAATACCATCGGCAAGGTCGCTGCCGCCGCCGCGGAGGTGGTAGAAGCCGGCAGGGCCGGCATAAACATTCAGCGGCCCGCGGCCAGCCGTTCCAAATACAAACGGTCCCTCATCAATGTGAATGCGGATGGCCTGATGTGCTAATCGGTGCCGCTTTTCCAGTTCCTTTTCATTTTTCATCTTTTCAAATATTTCTATCAGTTTTTTTACCGGCCCGGTCGGAGCTTCGCCTTTTTTGCCGCCGGTTTCATACCAAAGTCCTGTCTGAGGATGCCAGAACACCGCCTGATTCGGAAACACCCAACCATAACCGCAGAATATATTCATACTGCTTCCTCCCACCCAGCTACTGATGGTAAACTCGCCTAACTGTTGACGTTTAAGACGTTTTATCTCAGGCGGAGTATATAATATCACTTCTATCGGAAGCTTGCGTCAGCCATCAGCTGCTATTAGCGCCGCATCATTGGCATATCTGAGCTCACTTGCGTTTATCGCGTCAAATACCAGAGACAATCTTTTGCCGTCAGGCCGCAGCCGATAACCATCTGTCTTTGCAACCGGCAAAAAGCAATAATCCGATTAAAAACAGTTTATATAAAAATTTTCTACCCATTGATTATATTCCTGCAAGCGATAATTCTTTGCAGAAATGACAGGTTACAGCTGTTCGGTCATCAGCTTCTTTAAGCTGCGGTATTTCCTTCGAACAAATATCCTTTGCATACTGACATCTGGTTCTAAAAACACAACCGCCTGGCGGATTAGCAGGGTCAGGGACATCCCCCTGCAAAGTAATATGTTTTTTGCTTTTCTGCAATCTCGGGTCGGCAACCGGTATAGCCGACAGAAGTGTTTCTGTGTAAGGATGCCCGGGATTTTTATAGAGTTTCTCCGCCGGGCTTATTTCCATAATTTTGCCCAAATACATCACCACAATGCGATCACTTATATGCTCAACTACACTCAGGTCGTGCGCTATAAAAATATAAGAAAGGTTATGCTCTGCCTTTAACTGTGCCAGCAGATTCAATATCTGCGCCTGCACAGACACATCCAATGCAGATACCGGTTCATCCGCTACGATCAAGTCCGGCTCAAGCGCCAGTGACCGGGCAATTCCTATCCTCTGCCTTTGTCCGCTGCTAAAGGCGTGCGGATAGCACCTCATCGCGTGCTTACTCAATCCAACTTTTTTTAGTAATTCCTCGACCCTGTCCTGGATTTGGCTTTTTTTGCATCTCTTATTTATCCTCAATGGCTCTGCCACAATATCCCCAACCGTCATTCGAGGATTAAGCGATGAATGCGGGTCCTGAAATATCATCTGCATCCGAGGCCTATATGCCTTGATTTCTTTGTGACTTAACTTGCAAAGGTCAACTTTTTCTTTGCCGAATATCACCTGCCCGTCAGTCGGCCTCATCAGCCTTAATATACAGCGCCCCGTGGTCGTCTTGCCGCACCCGCTCTCACCAACCAGTCCTAACGTCTCGCCCCTTGCCAGGTCGAATGTCACACCATCGACAGCTTTTACATAACCGACAGTACGCCTGAATATCCCTTTTTGTATGGGAAAGTATTTCTTTAAATTTTTTACCTGTAAAAGATTATCCATATCAGTTTTCTTTATCGTAAAGCCAGCATCTTACAAAATGATTGTCATTTAAGTTTTTTAATTGCGGCATTTGCCTGCAAATATCCATTCGATGCCTGCACCGAGGCCCGAAGCTACACCCTTTGGGAAGCAGCAACGGATGCGGCACCGCTCCGCCGATAACATTCAAAGGCCCATCCGTTACTTTACCTAATTTCGGGATCGAATCCAAAAGCCCCTTTGTGTAAGGATGTTTGTTGTCGTAAAAAATATCATTCGTCCCGCACCTCTCCACAACCTTCCCCGCATACATTATGATAACTTCATCTGCCATATCAGCGATAACACCCAGGTCGTGAGTTATCATCAGTATCGTCATACCCATTTGTTCCTGAAGCTCTTTCATAAGCTCAAGCACCTGGGCCTGAATAGTTACGTCAAGGGCTGTCGTTGGCTCATCGGCTATCAACAAAACCGGCTCACACGCCAGTGCCATCGCTATCATCGCCCGTTGCCGCATTCCCCCCGATAGCTGATGAGGATATTCCCTTGCCCGCTGAGCTGGTGCAGGTATTCGAACTTTTTCCAGCATCTCCACCGCGCGATTAAATGCCTCTTTCCTGCCGAGTTTTTGATGAAGGATGATACCCTCTGCGATTTGATTTCCGATGCTATGCACGGGATTTAGCGATGTCATCGGCTCCTGAAATATCATCGCTATTTCGTTGCCCCGAACCTTGCACATCTGGGCTTCGGAAAGTTCGGTCAGTACCTTTTTACCATCTTTGCCGTTCAATATAATCTTGCCGGCAACAATTTTGCCCGGCGGCTGAACTAATCGCATAATCGAATAAGCCGTAACCGTCTTGCCGCAGCCGCTTTCACCGACCAGGCCGACGGTTTTACCTTTGGGAATCTCTAAACTTAGACCGTTAACCGCCTTTGCCGCACCCTCATCAAGCATAAAGTGCGTATGCAAATCCTCTATAGTCAACAGGGGTTCACTGCCTTGTGTT
>DATKWV010000104.1:0-3976 GCA_035529405.1 Sedimentisphaerales bacterium
CATTCCCGTCTTTGCGGGCCTGTTGGGCGGTTTTGAACTTGCTGCCGATTGAAACATTCAAAACTGCAATTTCCTCCCATGCCCTTAAAGCTGTGTCGGTACCGGGATAGTTCTTTATGATGCTCTTATAAACCTGCTCGCATTCGTGTCGCTCGCCGACCTTTTTAAGGACATCCGCCCTTCCGAAGTCAGCGGCCGCATCACCGAAGGCTTGCTTTGCCGCCCCCAAAAAAATCCCGCCCGCAACCAGACATACGAAAAAAAGTTTTCTGTGCATTTCTACAACCCCGCATTTTGACGAGTAATAAACTCTTCTTACCCTTATTATTTGTACAAAGACTTAACGGACATGTCAACTATATAATAAAAAAAACGAAGATTTTTTTCAACGCCCCCGCGTCACGTGTAAATTCTCCCATTTTCACCACCTTCGCCGCAGGTCAACTGTAAGGCCGGTCTGGAAAAATCCTCAAAATCCCGGAATTTCAAAGCCGTATTTTCTGCCGTTGTTTAAGGCCAAACAAGCCCCCCAAAACCCCCGCATCGCCGATTCAGCCACCTAAAACACCATCCCGTCCGTTTTTTTGTTGACTTTTGCCCTTTTTTACGAGATAATAACAACTGGAAGCTTTAATGACCGGTAGTAAACAAACCGTTGGCAGCGCCGTTTTTGTACATAACCGTGCCCGCCAACGCGGCGAAAAGGTGTGTGGGAGGGTTTTTATTTTGTCGTTTTGCCGGCAAAATCGAGACCGGGTACGTAATTTGACCGGGATTCCCGAACCACCGAATGACTGCTATTGGCCTTTAACAATTTTCTAAGGAGTTTTTACCATGCCCATCGGCAAAAGACGTCAAAGCAACGCTATGCTTTATACCCTTTTAACTTTCGTGGGGCTGTTTATAATCGCAGCTGTTTTGGCCGTCATCTTTTACCTGCAGTTTGAAAAACAGCGAGACATAGCCGCCGACACCCAGGCACAACTGCAAAAAGTCCTCTCCAGCACCGAAGAACGCAAAGGTCTTAACACCATTGTCGGTGCGATACCACGCGGAAAAAGCGGACTTGGCGCTATGGTTGATTATCTTGACCAGGTGGTACTGCTGGTGCTGGGAGAAGTCCCGCCGGACACTTCCGCACAGGCAAAACTCGATGCCGTAAAAACGAAAATCCGCGAAACCCTCGAATCGCTGGCTCAGAAACCCGTCGCCCTCGAGACCGTCCCTGAGGAAACTCCGCTAAATCCGGTCCTGCAGTCGCTGATTAACCGGCAGTTTTCAGCCGTTACCGAAAGCTTCGATGAAACAATGAAAACCACCCTGACAGCCGACTCGCTTCAGGAAATGTGGGACTCGGTGGCCGTTCAGGCAGGGCCGTTCGTACGCCAATTGGGCCTCCGCAGCGAAAAACAGCTCAACTATGACGTCGTGTCTGTCACCTGCGAATTCGAAAAAGGCCCGCTTGACATGAAAATTATCCGCAACGAGAAAAACCAGATTGCCGGCCTGTCACTTGTACCCACACCCGCCGATGTTCTCCAATCCTACCTGCCTGCCGAACAGGAACCGGCGCAAAGCTACTTTGAGATTGAAACCACAGACCCCAATGCACTGGCTGTGGTAAGACTGGTGGAAAAACTGAAAATGGCCCTCGATAACCTCGCTGACGCAAGACTTGCTGCCCGGCGCAGGTTTGCTCAATTGCAGAACCGTTTTGACGATATGGTCGCCGCTGCTGCCGAAAAGGAACAGGTGTTGCTGGCCGAAAAGGAAAAATATCAAAACCTCGTCGAAGAAATCCGCAGTGACTATCAACAGCTCGAATCCCTCGTAAAACAGACTGCTGAGCAGCGGGTTGAGCTGCTGGCTTCGCAGCTGGACCAGGAAAAGACCGCTGGCAAACAGCAATCCCAGCAACTGCTCCAGACAGAGGCAAAACTGAAAATGTCGCAGGACAAAATGCTCCGCACGCAAAAACAGCTTGAGCAAATCGTCCCCCCCCAGGACATCGATGTGGTGGCCTTCGAGCCTGATGGAAAAATTCTCCTGGTTAACAACCAGGCCGGTATCGTTTATCTCAATATCGGAAGCAGCGACAGGGTCTATCGCGGCCTGACTTTTTCTGTTTATGAAAAAAATATGCCCATACCTAAAACCGGCAAGGGAAAAGCCGAAATAGAGGTTTTTGACCTCGAGGAAAACGTCTCCGCCGCAAGAATCATTACCTCAAAGAAAACAAACCCCATCGTCACGGACGATTTTGCCGCTAACCTGATATGGGACAGCACCAAATCAAACGTCTTTGTCGTAGCCGGCGATTTCGACCTTGATAACGATGGCCACCTCGACGCCGAGGCCGTTGACAGAATCAAATCCCTTATTGGAAAATGGGGAGGTACGGTCTCGAACGATGTCTCTGTCAATACGGATTTTGTCGTGCTCGGAGAAGCCCCCGAAATCCTCAGAAAACCCTCTTTCGAAGAAATGGAAATATATCCCGGAATTATGGAAAAGTACCAGAACTCCGTCAAAAACCTCGCCGATTATAACAACGCACAAGCCCGCGCTTTGGAACTGGCAATCCCCGTCTTTAACATCGAAAGGTTCCTGTATTTCATCGGTTACAAATCCCAGGCTCTCAAAGCCGGTGCCTTCTAACGCCCGTGCTGCTGCAATACCGGTACGCCGAGGTCGGCTACGAAGATTTCACCCGTATAAGCACCTGCCGTTTCTGTATGCAGGAACCCGGCTTTTACCGCAGCAAATGTCACCGTACAGCTTGCCTTTACCGCAGCACCCAGGCTGACACCGCTGTCACAGTCCAGCCCTGACGGTATATCAACTGCCAGAACCGGAACGTTCAGGGCGTTTATACCCTCTATTAACCTTTTGTACTCGTCACTGAGTTGCCCCGTCAATCCTGTGCCGAAAATACCGTCCACCACCATATCCGCACCAGCCGCAAATGTCCTTATTCTGGCGGCAATACCGGCATCAGTAACATTCAATCGTTCAATATGCAAATCAAGCCGCCGCAGAATATCCAGGTTTATCCTCGCGTCACCTTTGATTTTCTCAACCTCGCCGACTATCATAACCGCAAGCTCAAATCCGCTGTTCAGCAGGTGTCGTGCAATCACGTACCCGTCGCCGCCGTTGTTGCCCGTGCCGCAAAATATGCAGACCCTCGGTTTGTTGACCGCCTGCAGTTTGTCTTTAATCAGCTCCGCGCAGCTTCGGCCGGCGTTCTCCATCAAAACTACACCCGGCACCCCAAGCTCATTGATTGCCCACCTGTCGAACGCCCTGACTTCCTGCCGGCTCATTACCGGCAGTCTCTTGTCCGCTACGTACTTTTCCATAATCTATTATTTTATACGGGGTTTACATGGTGACAAGATACTACTATGACCTAAACTATTATCGCTCTGCAAGCGCGGCCCAACGAACTTATAATCAGTCAAGGCCGTTACTGCCTTCACTCGACCACTACCGCGGTCCCGTAGGCCAAAATCTCGGCCGCACTGGTCATAACCATTGAGGTGGCAAACCTCACCTCCACAATCGCATTGGCCCCCAATCTCTGTGCGTCCTCTATCATTCGGTCAAGGGCTTGTTCTCGCGACTCACCCATCATCTTGGTATAATCGCTTATCTCCCCGCCAACAATGTTGCGCAGCCCCGCCATAATGTCCCGCCCAATATGCCGCGCACGAATGGTGTTGCCCTTGACTAAGCCCAGATGCTTTACTATCTTTTTGCCTTCAATCTTGTCTGATGTGGAAAGAAGCATTGTCTATCTCCTTACATCTTTGTACCGGTCTGTCTTCCAGAAATATAGCCTCTCTCGTAGTATTGATACAAATAAAATGGCTATCGCTGCAAGGAATACAAGCAGAATAACTTTCAAAGTCAACTCTACCGTCGGGTCTCTGATTATCTCTTCTATCGCTTTGAACCCCCCATAGACCACCAG
>DATKWV010000105.1:0-3750 GCA_035529405.1 Sedimentisphaerales bacterium
CCTGCCGCCTGCCTGAAGGTACTGGATTGACCCCCTCGGTTCCAGCACCGCCACAAGGTCCATCGCACAGGGCCCCCCATCGGCAAGGGCCAGCCCAATTCCCGTACTCGCAGGCATTGAGCGTTTCCCGGCCTTTCCAATGGCGCCGCGTTCGGTGAAGAACCGGTTTCTGGCAGCATTGAATTCATCATACCAGCACAGGATATCGCCCAGCCACATCCATGTGCGTGCCACGGAAAACAGGTCCGCACCAAACTGGCTGAGTATCGATTCTGCCGTTTCCAGTGTAGCCCGGGCCTGTTCCGGGGCATTGTTAAAGCCGGATGCCGATATGGCTGAGGCGGTAAGAAAGGTCTGCTGCGGTAAACGCAGAATACGGCCGCAGGCCAAGCCCTTGAAAGTAATCACCTCTGGAGCCGGCTGGGATATGACCGCGTGTACCTGCGCGCCCAGGACCGGTCCAAATACGCCTTCTTTGCCCAGCAGTATGCTCGCAGCTACACCATCGTCTATGTCGCCGTAAATCTGTGAGCGAACCTTTCGGACAAGGTCCGTAATGTTTTCAGCCGCGAATATCCGTTCCTCGAGAATGTGTGCTTTCCTGGAACGCATTATGTCCGCAATACCGGCAAACATTTCACGCAGATGTACCTGCGGCGGCGCCTTTTTGTCCGGCACCGCTGATATATAGACCTCCGCAGCGACACCGGATTCAACAGTGCGTATGTCAAAATTCACCGTCATTTTAGTATCACGAAGTTTTTTGGGCGGCAAAAAGACAAGGATTAGCCAATCTATGCACGTTGCCTATATTAACATATCGTTGATAAGAACGGCCAGCTTAACATCAGGGGCCGGTTTTTCTCGGAAACCTGTGCCGGTAAGCCACGTAATAGCGTTAATCGGCGGTTTTATCAAGTGATTATTCAGGGCTTGCTGTGCCGCCAAGACATGAGCGGCCGTCCAAATCAGCGTGGATGCCCACTCGCTGTGCCGACGCAATGTGAGCCGCCCGGGGCCAAAATTGGCTGTAATAACCAAAAACAAAGTCATTTGTTAATAAGCCCTCGTTGCTTTAGAGGGCTGAAGGGGGGCTTTTTCGATGTATTATTCTCGCTCGGTCAGCCATGGGACGGCAGCGGGTTGGCCCGGGGCTTGGGGCGTGGCCATGGTGATAGGCATATCGACCGCGATTTGCTGTGGGGCTCGAACAACCTGAGCAAGTTTTTCACCGGTGTGCCGAACAGGTTGGGTTAGGAATTCGGCTGTGTTGTAGGTCTGCAGACAGCGATCGTACGAGGTGGGATCTTTTTGGGGCAGCAGAATAGGTTTATAGACCCTGCCTGCCTGGTCAATATAGCTAATATAAAGCCTCGTGAACACCCCATAATCGCGCTTACTGCTGAAAACTATCCATCGACTGTTGCTTGACCAGCTATGCCAAGATTCACTCTGGTTACTGTTAATATCCAGCCGACGATACTTATATTCTTTAGTTGTCTGGGCGGTTTCCAGGTCCATTAAATACAAATCGCTGCTTTGCTGATAGACCGGAAAGCAGCCGTAATCGCACATACAAAACAACAGCCATCGACCGTCAGGGCTAATCCTTGGCTCCAGAACACTCCGCCCCGTATTATTCGATGAAAGCACAGTTTCTAATTGTCCCCACCGGTCATTGTCCAAATCGTAACTTATTCTTACCAGGTCGTACCTGACCTTGTCATAGTCTGGCGGCGGCAGCTTATTTTGGTCCGACCACAACATGTCTGCGCTGCAAAAATACAGGTAATTTCCGTCCGGTGACCACGCCGGATAAGTTTCCAATCGCTGTTTTTGTGAGAGAGCGGGTGCCGTCCTTATTACCTTATCTTCGAGCAAATAGTAAGCCAACAGGGAATCAAGGTCGAGCACGTCTCGAACCTCATTGTCGGGCGAATGGAAGAATTGACGGACCTTATTCACTGAGTACACTATAAGCCGGGCACTCGGATGCCAGGAGGAATAACCCATTTTTGTGCCAACTTTACTGATAAGTTCCCCTTCGCCTAACAACACACTGCTACCGTATTTGCTGCTGCGGATGCTGAGCAACATCTTATCTCTACTGTTATTGCAAAAGGTATGGCAATTAAGACATCCACGCTTGAAATTTTCATTTTTTAGTATAAGTCGTTCCCGAAAATCATGCAAACTTCGCTGATAAATACCTATTTTTTTCCAGATGTTATGTACGGGATATATCTTTCTGTACACAACGTAACCGTCGATATTATCAACTGATATACTGTTGGTGATGTTTTCGAACCGTAGCCATCGGTCATCAGACATTTGCACAAAGACATCAAAGTACAGCGTTTGGCCCCTGTTGCTACTCAACAGTTTGCGCCAGGAATTTTCGGGAATGATAATTTTGCCTTTTCGGCTGAAAACTTCTATCGGCAAGCCCTGTTCGGAGTGTATTTTCACGTAATAGTACTTTCCCTGTTCCTGCACGAGGAAGTTCAGAGGCGCGATGTTGGGGGCAATAACGGTTCCGGTGTAATCAGGATGTATCACAGCAGGCCGGTCAGCCCATTGCCACTTGCTGATTTCGGGCTTACGTTCAAACCACAGTATGAAACCAACTGCGCCGCCTGTCAAAAGTACGAACGCACAAGTCAACATCAAATATCGAGGGGCCTTACTCATTTTTTCATTCCGGAAAACTCATAGGTATGATAGAAGAAGTAACTGTCACCATAATCGATTGCCAGTTCGCGCATAGCAGCCTTTTTGTTGAACCGGTAACGGCCGTAAACGCGCACGAAGTTTGTATATTGCTGGCGGGATTTGGGACTAATCTGCCGGCCGTACAGATTCACGCGCTTTCCGGTGCCGAACGAATTATATACAAGGATTGCCTGTTCCCACAGTAGCGGAATCTGCGGGTAGTTGAAATCGTTCAGCCCATCGAGGTTTTCGACGAATTTGTCCAACTGCTTGGTGAGCAGATAAAAAGCCATCTGGTATTCGAACAGCATACGGTTTTTTCTGTTTCTCTCCAGCAGACACGACAATATATCGGCATTTCCGAGGCCCACGAAAGTATAATGATTTTTAGACATTATGTTTCGCAGGTTCTGAATCTGCTGGTCGGCGGCGAGATTGGGGTCTGCATCTATCCGGCGCAGACAGTCGTTGGCCCAGCGGGCATGAAAAAGTGTTTTACTGAGCGCCCCCAGATAAACACGGGCCGCTCCGATATTGCCTTTTACCATATTCAGCACGGTTAGCCTTTTAAGAATAGCCGGTTGGTCGCCGAGTAACGACCGGCATGCAGTCAGTGCGTGCTCGGCCATATTTATATGCCCCATTTCAATATAAGTGTCAATCTTCTTGAAATCTCCCGCAGGGTCGCTGGGAATCAGAAATAATGCGCCGGGATGCTGCGGGTGACAAAACATCTGTGAATTCAGCCTGCCGGTATGATACAGGGCACGGTTGACTGCGTGAGCCACGAACTCCGTATTGGGGCCGGACGCTGCCGCCGCCAACACACCGGACCAGTTCTTGTGCCAATTGTGGTAGTCAACTGCAAACATCGTCTTTGTTTTTTCGTCACCAAAAAGGTACATAGTGCCCCATCCGACTGCAACGAGCACGCAGGCCTCAGCCGCCCATTTCAGCTTTTTAAGATATGCTGACATTATTGTCGGCACCGTTATCGAGGGTTTTTTGCTGCGTTTTTCATGCTTTTTGCCGCTCTTG
>DATKWV010000106.1:0-3811 GCA_035529405.1 Sedimentisphaerales bacterium
AAGAGCTCCTTCCGAATGCAAATGTTCCAGTTATCAATTTGTACGTTATTGAACTCTTTATCCAACATTTTTGGCGGTAATTTCCTGATATATTCTTCTCGTCGCGAGAATACAATTTAAAGCACATACGGGTCAATACAAATTATGTCAGTTAAACCTTAGTTAATCAAAAATACCCAAGTTTAGCTTAGGCAGTTTTGTCAACTCTTTCCTGATTGTTTTTATCTGATATACTGCTTACCATCTGCTTAGCTGACGTCACCGACCTGTAAGTAAGCTATTCACTCAATTTTACTACAGAGACACCAATAAAATACGATTCTTCGCTGTTTCTTGTCAAGCCTTTTCCTGAATTTGCTTTGGGATGCCAGACCCTGCCGAGCTGACTGCCGAAAACTGCACCATTACGGGTCAGGGAGTGTCCGATAACATTGTTCGTCTTTTTAGTGAAAGGGATAGCCAAATGAAACGTAGTTTGCACACAGCAGGGCTCGGCCAGGTCAAGCAGCTCAAGTCGTTACAGAAAGAGAACGCCCGACTCAAGAAGCAGTTATCTCTTTTTTATTTGCCTATATTCGGCCTGTAGTCGAAAGGCCAAAAATAATTGACGCGGGTCCCAAGACTGAAGGCCAGGGGCCTACAAAAACAGCCAAAATTCTGCTTTTTCGCCCAAAACTCACCCAAGTTGCCAGTAGTAATGTCAAAAGGGGGCGCTTGTAGCAATTGTGGCAGAATTTCCTTGATTTTTCTTCGAAAATCGAGTAGTATTTGAGTTGAGCATAAACATCGCAGGAGGTGTGGCGGAAGGTGAGGGTATGTTTTATCGCTTGCCGTCGGCCAAACGAGTGGTAGTTTGGGTTTTGATTCAACCCGTCAGGGTCAGAATAGCAGTTCAGAGTTCAAAATCCGGGCCCGTATGGTAGATGTTTTGTTCCAGGACAGGGAAGGTAAAAACCGAATGCGCTGAAATTATCCGGTGGTTTTTTTGTTGATGGAACCAGAGAATTCTAACGTGTTGGTACAAGTGCGGCCGGGTCCATAAGAACCGGCACTAAAATAGAACAATCAGCAGCTTGGAAATATCGGGGGGCAGCAGGGAGCGTGGATATATCCCCTGTGGTCGGAACAGCGCATATTTTATAGAATGCAGGATTGCATTTAAGGGCTGAAAGGGTACGATTGCGTTGGAGGTAACGGCTGTGCAAAGCGATATTCCGGTAGTTGGAGGTCCCGGGGCACGGTACGAGATTAAGTATCTCGTAAGTGAAGCCAAGGCGGCTGCGGTTATACAATTCATCAGGCCCTATGTGCGCCCGGACCGTTACTGCAAAGTCCAGCCCAAAGGCGCTTATCCGATTGTAAGCCTGTATCTGGACTCAAAAGACCTGAGACTGTGCCAGGAAAGCCTTACAGGTAAAAAAAACCGCTTCAAACTTCGCATTCGAAGCTATACCGACGACCCGGATTATCCCCGCTTTTTTGAAATAAAACGGCGGATAAACACCGTTATTGTAAAAGACCGCGCTATGGTTGCGCATCACGAGATTCCAGGCCTGCTTTCGGGAATTGGCCTGCTGGCCAAAAACAAAGACCGGAATGGAGAAACACTTGCACAATTCCAGTTATATAGAAACAGTTTAATCGCCGGACCTGTGCTGCTTGTACGTTATCAGCGGCAGGCCTTCGAAGGTATCGCGGACAGACGCCTGCGAGTGACATTTGACCGTGACCTCTGCTGCAAAACAACCTCTGCTGCCGAGGTGGGGCTTGACGGTCAGGGCTGGCAGCGCTATGGAATCGGGGGGGTGATTCTGGAGATTAAATTTACCGACCATTACCCTGTGTGGCTGGGGCGTATGGTCAAGTATTTCGATTTGCAACAGCAGTCCCTCTCCAAGTATGCAAGGTCGGCAAAGAAAGCCTGTTTGTCAGGATTCTGTGCACCTGAAATACCTGTACGGACGTATCGGCTATGAATCAGATTTGGGAAATGTTGGACGGAGTCGGCTCCACAGGGGGAATATTCACTCCCGAAAGTGTCCTTCTGTCATTGCTGCTGGCATTTGTTTTGGGGCAGGTTGTGGCGTGGGTATATTACTTCACTCATACCGGCCTGTCATATTCGAGGACCTTCGTGCAATCGCTGGTTCTTATAACGGTGGTCGTGGCCCTAATTATGGCCGTTATAGGCAATAATATTATCACCGCCTTCGGATTGATGGGCGCTCTGGCGATTATACGTTTTCGTAATGTGGTCAAAGATACGAGGGACATAGTTTTTATTTTCTGTACACTGGTGGTTGGTATGGCAGCAGGCTCTCAACGCTACACTATCGCGATTCTGGGCACGGTTCTTTTGAGTTTGATAATAATATACCTGTATCTGACCGGCTTCGGCACACATCAGCCGCACAACGGTTTTTTACGGTTTGGCCTTAAAGGTCATATTGACCCCGGCCACCCCGTCATGAGCATTCTTAAACGTTTCTGCGGCAGCTTCACCCTTATATCGGTACAAAACAGCGGTTCCGGCAAGCCCGTAGTCGAATATGCTTATCAGCTGATGGTACGAAACGCCGCAAAAAACGAACAGATGCTGGCGGAACTGGAAAAAGTCGAGGGTATTGAAACCATCGACCTGACAATGCAGGAGCAGTTGCTGGAGATTTAGTTCAAGTATGAAGAAGGCAAAAACCACAGCCTGCCGGTTTGGTCGTATCTATCTGCACATTCTGCCGGTTCTTGTGTGGGTGGCAGCGGTGGCGGGGGTGGTTGTGCTGTTTCGTCATCGCAGCCAGCGGTTTGAAATCTCAGGAATTGCTCAAGGTCGGATACATCAGGTTTCTGCTGCTGTTGATTGTCGCCTGAAGGTAGTCAGCGTTGAGTTGTTTGAAAAGGTCAGCAAGGGACAAACGCTGGCAGCGCTGGATGACACGGAATTAAACGCACAGATAGCCGCAATTGACGCAGAAATTGAACATCTCAGGTCGCAACTGGTTTCTACCGAGGATGCCATGCTCGCAGAAGCGACCAATCTTGAAACCGACAGGGTCGCAGCCCAGAGACGGTTCGACGTTGATGTGGAAAACGCCAGACTTCGCATAATGGAGCTGCAGACATTGATTGAAACCGACAAAATTACCCTCGAAGACCTTGCTGTTGACGTCAAAATTGCAACCCAACTTCTGCAAAAAGATGCCATCGCACCTTATGACCTGCAGAAAGCACAGGCCGTGTACAATGCCCTCGCAAAGAAAGTAGAAGAAAACGGGCACCTGCTGGCCCAGGCTCAGCACTATTTTGCACAGGCACAACAGCGGCGGGATGAATTTGTACAGCGCCTGCCCGCTCACCCGTCTGTGGATAATGCCTTGGAGATAATACGCAGGCAGATAATTGTTCAGGAAAAACTGATAGACCAACTGGCGGTGCAGCGCCAGGCACTGAGAATTACATCTCCGGCTGAGGGGGTGGTAATCCAGATTCAGGTCGTTACGAACCGAGCGGCTTTGCGCAGGGCGGGTGAGGATGTTTTACGCAGGTCGGGAGAAGTTGTTCTGGCAGGGGACCCGATACTGGTGGTCGCAGAAACCGAACCCACGGATATTATCGCCTATGTCGGCCAGGAACTGTCAGGCAAAATTAAAGAAAGAATGGTCGTACAGCTGGTTAAAAGCACCGAACCGGCCCAAATTACCAGTTCCCAGGTGGTTCGTGTCAGTCCCGCTATGGAACTGATGCCCCAGCAATTATGGCGAAATCCCAATGTTACTCAGTGGGGCCGGCCAATCCTGATAAAAATCCCGCCGGG
>DATKWV010000107.1:0-12557 GCA_035529405.1 Sedimentisphaerales bacterium
AGTGTGAATCGGAATTGACCGCAAAGGTATGATGTGGTTATTATGCAGGCGGGGCAACGACAAATACGATTTGAGGCGGTTGGTATGGCGGTCGGCTATGTTTGTTTGACGCTGCTGCTGTTTTTTTCAGGGTGCGTTCAAAGCGGTCCTGCAGGCGGCAGTGTAATCGGTGAAAAGAAAGCGGCGGAGGGTACGGGAGAGTTCAGCACACAGTTGAAAATCAACAGGGAAGCCCTGGTCAACGGCCGTACCGAGCAAATCCGAGTAGAAGCGGCAAAGGTGATATTGCATAGCGACGAGGCTGAGGCAAGAAAGGTTATACTTCAAACACTTCAACGCTCAGATACAGCAGCGGTGGCGGTATGCAAGGCGTTGAAGGATTTGAGTGCCGGGGGGGAAAGCTTGAAGAACAGCGAGGAGTTTATCCGGCCGATAGTGGAGATTCTGCGCGAGGGCGATTCTGAACAGGCAAAGGCGGCGGCGGAGGCGATGCTGATTTTCGATTACGAGCAGATAGGCGGTCCGCTGGAACAATTAGTAACGGATAGTTCGGTGCCGGCGGCAGCGAAATTAAACGCGGTATATGCTTTGAAACTTCAGCCGGATAAGCGGGCGATAATCAAGCTTGTAAACCTGCTTGAAGATTCGGTGGTGGAAAAGGAAGTAGCTCAGGCAGCAGAGCAGGCACTTGTGTCGCTGGGTCTGCCGGCGACGGATGACGCCAAAAGCCGCAAGGAAATTATCAGGTCGCTGCAGCGTAAAGGCAGAGATGAATTTCTAACGGCGTGGAAGATTCGGCAGGAACAGCAGAACCGGGTACAGCAACTGGAGAAAGAATTGGCGGTATGGCAGGAAAAATACTTAGTGTCGCTGGGTCAGCTATATGAGGCCCTGGGCACGGATACGGACAGGGGCCAGTTTCTGCGTCAACGTCTGGAGGATAGGGCAGCGAAGGTGAGGCTGTGGGCCTTGCAGAAGATTTTTCAGTGGCGACAAGGGACGAAAGGACAATTACCGGCGGGGCTGGGTCCGATACTTGTTAAACTTGTTTCGGACGAAAACAGAGATGTGCGTCTGCAGGCGGCAGGATTGCTGGCGTTAATGGTAGAGCTGGATTCGGCCCAGCAACTGCTGTCACAACTTAAAGTGGAACAGGACCCTCAGGTACGGATAGAGCTGTTTGTGGCACTGGGAGGACGATGCTATTACGGTCTGCTTCCGAACTCAGGGGCGGCGATATCAGGGGCGACAAGAAAACAAACATTGGAATGGGCAGCCAGATACATTGAAGACCCACAGCCCCAGGCGGCTCAAAAGGGCGCTGAAGTTATGAAAAAGCTGCTTGAGCAGGACGGGTTAACAGCAGAAGAGGTAGAAAAATACCTTGTGATGCTTGCGGAAAGATACAAGCGACAAAAGGACCAGGCTAACGGCACATTCAGAGGGGAATTGCTGAACATAATGGCGAATATGTGCTCTCAAAGCGTTTATAAAGCTCAGGCAGTGAGGCTTTTCAAGGATTTTTTCCAGGAGGCGTTAAGCGACCAGACAAGTCTTGTCCGAGAGGCGGCTGTGGACGGACTAATCAATATCGACAGGACAAAGGCACTTGGTGCGCTGCGAAACGACTTTGTTAACGACAACAGTGAACTTGTGCGGAGAAAACTTATAGAACTTGCCGGCGAGGTTGGCGGTGCAGATGACTTATTGTGGCTGTCAGAAAAGGCAGGTTCGGGCAGGGAGGGGGAATTAGCCTGGCAGACGATGCTGAAGATATTCAGCCGTTCGAGCATAGAGGTATTGGCGGAGTGGGCACAGCGGCTTGACGGTGAAAAATCCCGAAACAGATTATCTTATGAGCAGAAGATAACATTTTTAGAAGATGTTGAACTAAAGGCGGTTGGCGAAAACAGGATAAAGATAGTTAAAGCTGTAAGGGTAAAGCTTGCGGTACTTTATGAGAGTATAGGGGAGTTTGAAAAGGCAGCGGAATATTACGGATTATTGAGGGAAAGTGCCGAGACTGGGCAGGAAAAAGAGCATTTTTTAGCTGGTCTTTTAGAGGTATATTTAAGGTGGCCGAAGATAGAGCTGGCGATGCAATTAATGGATAATTGCTTATTGGAAAAGGACTTAGGGCCTGACAATCCGATTATTCGTTTCATAGGCAATTATCTGAAAGAACCGTCAGGGGCGGTGGACGCTAGTTCTGTGGTGGACAAACTGGTGCAGATACAGGTTGCGCAGCCTCGACCGATGTGGATAAAACAGTTAAGGACCTGGGATAAGGATTTCGGACAGGGCAATAAGAGCAGCCGGGACGATTCGAAGGCTAAGAGTGAATGAGGAGGATTTTTGGAATGAACGGTTTTTTTGGCCTCGCGGGCGGTTGAAAGGCACTGTCAGTAGTGTTGGGGCGGGCAAGAGAAGACCCTTGAGTTGTAGAAGCTGCTTATCCTGAGTGGGTGAGCTTTTTTGGGGAATTTTGTTTTTTTTGGATTTTTTAGCTTTTTGTGTTTGCAATAATGCCGGGGCTTACGTAAAATTATAGACTTTGCGTTGAAAAGGCATTAAAGCCGGCGCTAGAAGTGTTGTTTTTTCGGAACTCACAAGGGTGTCCGGCGTAGCGTGTAGTATAGGTAAGGTGCCTAATCCAGGCACTATTTGGGTAAAGCGAATGCTGCTGTAGCTCAGTGGTAGAGCGCGTCCTTGGTAAGGACGAGGTCATGGGTCCAAGCCCCATCAGCAGCTAAATGCAAGCCGGTCGAGCCGAGATTGTGCATAAGCAGCGAGCGGGTTCCGGGCATTGGGCTAATCCTGGCTTTGGTTTAATGATAAGGTTTTTGCGGATTTTTATGAAAAGAGAGAAGATTAAGAACTGCAAATTAAGCAAATTGGAGGTATAAATCAGTATGGCTAAGGCAGTATTTGAACGTACGAAACCACATATTAATATCGGCACTATCGGCCATATAGACCACGGCAAGACCACGCTGACATCGGCAATAACGTTTCGGCTGGCACACAAGGCGGGCAGCGGCAAGGTCAAGAGGTTTGAAGATATAGATAACGCACCTGAAGAGAAAGAGCGAGGTATTACCATCAATACGGCACACGTGGAATATGAGACTGCGAAGCGCCATTATGCGCACGTTGATTGTCCGGGACATGCAGATTACATAAAGAATATGATAACGGGCGCAGCACAAATGGACGGTGCAGTTTTGGTAGTGGCAGCCAATGACGGTCCGATGCCTCAGACGCGGGAACACATTCTGCTTGCGCGGCAGGTGAATGTGCCGCGGGTTGTGGTATTCATGAACAAGGTGGACTTAGTTGACGACCCCGAGCTTATTGAATTAGTGGAACTTGAGATACGTGAGCTTCTGAACAAGTACGAATTTCCGGGTGACGACATACCCATAATCAAGGGTTCGGCGCTGGCAGCGATGCAAAGCGAGGGCAAAGACGACCAGGCATGCAAGTGCGTTGATGAGCTTATGGAAGCGGTGGACGCATATATTCCAGTGCCGGAGCGTGAAGTGGACAAGCCTTTTTTGATGCCGGTGGAAGATGTTTTCAACATAAAAGGCCGGGGAACGGTGGGTACCGGCAGGGTCGAGCGCGGGAAGATTCACGTAGGGGATAAAGTTCAGATTGTAGGCCTTTCCAAGGAGATACGCGAGACGGTTGTTACGGGCGTGGAGATGTTCAACAAGACCCTCAATGAAGGTCAGGCAGGTGACAATATCGGTCTTCTTTTGCGAGGGATAGAGAAGAAGGACCTGGAGCGCGGCCAGGTTGTTGCATTGCCGGGCAGTATAACTCCACATACGAAGTTTTACGCTGAAGTGTACGTGCTGAGCAAGGAAGAAGGCGGTCGTCATACACCGTTTTTTGCCGGATACAGGCCGCAGTTTTACTTCCGGACCACGGATGTTACCGGGGCAGTGACGGCACTGCTGACCCGTGAAGGCAAGCCGGCGGAGATGTGTATGCCGGGCGACAATATAGCCATGGAAGTTGAAATTATATCCCCGATAGCCATGGAAGAAGGTCTGCGGTTTGCTATTCGTGAGGGCGGGCGTACAGTAGGCGCCGGTGTAGTAACGAAGATTCTTGAGTAACCACCTGTGCATGCCAATTGAGCGTACGTGCCAACGGCGGGTGTGGAGTCTTTCTGATTAACCCAGGAGCAAGAGATTTTCGGCAGCTGTAAGGCTGTGTTGCCGAACGGCAGATTATGGCCAAGAAGAAGAGCAAAAGAGAGTACGTTTGGCTTGAATGCCAGGACTGCGGCAGCAGGAACTACCGTACCAGTGTCAGTGTGGCTGAAGGCAGTCCGAAATTGAACCTGAAAAAATTCTGCAGCGTTGAGCGTGCTCATACGGTTCATAAGGTACGGCGGAAATAAACCATTAAAATCTTGTTAAGAGCAATATATTCAGGAATTCTTACCAGCCCCGACCTTGTGGTGACGGCGAAGAAACAGGCCAGTAGCTCAAATGGCAGAGCATCGGTCTCCAAAACCGAAGGTTGGGGGTTCGACTCCCTCCTGGCCTGTTAGTAAGTCGATAGAATACAGAAAAGCACAATAAAAGCGAGACAGGAAAATGCTGTTTGAGATATATAAGCGCAGTCAGGGCAAGTACACAAGACTATATAGTGCGTTTGGGGCGGCGATTATAGCAGGTCTGGGTTGTTTGCGGTTTTACGAAAAGCTTCAGGCCGGCGATTTGGGACTGTGGGCCGAGACGATGGTTCCGGCGGGGCTTTTTGTGGCGCTTGGTATATTGATTTTCTGGCTGGTAAACAAGCCGACGATTGCGGATTTTATGATTGCGGCTGAAGGGGAGATGAAAAAAGTAAACTGGTCCAGCAGAAGGGAGATAGCTGTTTCGACACTTGTGGTGATAATGGTTGTGATAGTAACGGCAGTTCTTTTCTTTTTCACGGATTTGCTTTTTCAGGTGTTTTTTGCCTGGCTGCTTAGTTAGCAGGGGCAAGTGAGTATCAGGGACAGTGATGGCGGGCGTTTGTATGCAGTGGTATGTTTTACGAGTTGCGGCCAATAAAGAAGAGACCGTGAAGGAAACTCTTTTTCAAAAGGCGCAGATGGACGGCGACCTGAGCAGGATTATCGGCAGGATAGAGGTGCCCGTAGAGCACGTAAAGCGTATCCGCGGCAGCAAACAAGTGGTACATAAAAGGAAACTTTACCCTGGGTATGTGTTTATGGAGATGGAGCCCAGCGAAGGCGGGCGGATTCAGGAGAAGGCGTGGTTTATGATTAAGGGCACCAGCGGGGCGGGTGACTTTGTCGGCACCGAAGGGATTCCGACGCCGATGCGGGATACGGATGTTGCAAAAATGCTGCTGGAGGCCGAAAAGCCCGAAGCAGCGCCGAGTATAAACGTGGAGTTCAAGAAAGGCGACCAGATAAAGATTCGTGAGGGCACGTTCGAGAATTTCGAGGGAGTGGTTGATTCCATTGACTGCGAGCGCGGAATAGTCAAGGTGATTGTTACTATATTCGGCAGAAGTACTCCGCTGGATATAGAATACTGGCAGATAGAAAAGGTTTAGGGTATCGACGTTTTCGGTGTTGAGATGGGCAGTTTTGCGAGGTGACCAATGGCCAAAGAAGTGGCGGTAAAAATCAAGCTGCAGGCGCCCGGGGGTCAGGCGACACCGGCGCCGCCGGTAGGGCCTGCACTGGGCCAGCACGGCGTTAATATTGGTCAGTTCGTATCGCAATTCAACGAACGAACCAAGCAGCTTAACGGTACGATTGTGCCGGTAGTAATAACGGTTTACAAGAATAAGAGTTTCACATTCGAGGTAAAAAGTCCTCCGGCGGCGGTGCTGTTGAAACAGGCGGCAGAGATTGCAAAAGGCAGCGGCGTTCCGAATAAGGAAAAAGTCGGGAAAGTCAGTACCGAACAGATACGTAAAATCGCCGCCACTAAAATGAAGGATTTGAACGCCCATGACATGGACAGGGCCGTGAAGATTATAGAAGGCACAGCTCGAAGCATGGGCATAGAAATAATTGATTAGTGATTATTTATTAAAATAACGGCAGGCAATGTAATATGCAGTTTCGAAGCAAAAGATACAAAGAACAATATCAGCAGCTAAAACAAGAGCCGTTGGAGCTTAGAGCGGCTGTAGAGAAAATCAAGTCACTTAAGGCAAAATTCGACCAGAGCGTGGAGTGCGTTCTGCATCTTGGTATAGACCCCAAGCAGTCGGACCAGCTGGTTCGAGGGTCCATATCGCTGCCTCACGGTGTCGGTAAGCGCAAAACAGTTGTAGCATTTTGCGAAGATTCCGAAGTGGAGGCCTGTAAGCAGGCAGGTGCGATAGAGGCGGGGTGCGATGAGCTTGTAAAGAAGGTTTCGGACGGCTGGATGGATTTCGATGTGGCGGTGGCTTCGCCCAAGGTTATGGGTAAGGTGGGCAAGCTCGGGCGGCTGCTGGGGCCTCAGGGCAAGATGCCTTCAGCGAAAAACGGCACTATAATGGCTGATGTAGCCCGAGCAGTGGCTGAGTTTGCTGCAGGCAAGGTCGAATTCAGGAACGACGCAGGCGGTAACGTTCACGCGGTAGTAGGCAAACAAAGCTTCGAGACCGAAAAACTGGTGGAAAACATCGATGCGTTTGTAGGGCATATAAAAAAGGTCAAACCCGCAGGCGCCAAAGGCACGTACATAAAGAAGATGTGTATTTCGGCGACAATGACACCGAGTATAACGGTGAATATTTAGCATTCTTGCGGACCAAGCAAGACCGGCCAAGAAGTACCGGCAGGCAGGGCATAAAGACAGTAGTGATTATTGACAGGTGAGTAAATGAGCAAGTACATAAAAGAGCTGCTGGTTGCTGAGCTGGAAAAGCGAATCAGCAAAGAAAGTATAAAGGATTTTGTCGTAGTCAGCACCCAGGGCGTGAACGGGCTCGACGGCAACCAGATGCGCGGACAGCTGAAGGACAAAGGTGTTACGCTGTTTGTGGTCAAGAACTCTCTTTTCAGGAAGGCGCTTTGCAACGTACAAATGGAAGCTGCGGCAGCGTTATTCGAAGGTCCATGCGCGATAGCCTACGGGGGCGACAGCATAGTTGAGGTTGCCAAAGAACTTGATGAATGGGTAAAAAAGATTCCGGTTGTCGATGTTAAGGGCGCTTTTCTGGATGGTATGGTTCTGGATGCCGCGACGGCAAAAGGGCTTTGTAAGATGCCCAGCAGGGCCGAGCTGCAGGGCTGGATTGTTGTCATTATTCGGTCTCCGGCAAGGAAACTGGTGTCGTGTTTTGGGGGGCCGGGGCAGTTGATTGCCGGGTGTATAAAGGCGATAGTGGAAAGGTTGGAAAAACAGGCTGCATGAGAAGAACGTATAAAGATGATAAGGGAAAAGACTTTCATCATACCAAGGGGATTATTAACTGCTTGTATGGCTGCCCCTTTAACGGGTTAAACGAAACGGCGTAGTTTCAGGATTTCAGTTTGCGATAAGGGCAAGATGGAATCTTTCGGCTACCAGCAAGCATTGATTTAAACAGGAGTTGACAAGAATGGCTGAAGAAAAGGCAAAAGAAGCACAGGACAACGACAAGGCAAAGACGTCCAAAGAAACAAAGGCCGCTGCAGGGCAGGAGAGCAAAAATTACAGCAGCGATATAAAGAAGCTCGGTGACAAGATAGTCGCACTGACACTAATGCAGGCCAAAGAGCTTGGCGATTATCTAAAAGACGAGTACGGTATTGAGCCGGCGGCCGGCGCCGTTATGATGGCTGGTCCGGCTGCAGCAGGCGGCGAGGCAGCGCCGGTTGAGGAAAAGACCAGTTTTACAGTAGTTCTCAAGCAGGTGGGTGAAAAGAAAATTCAGGTTATTAAAGAGGTTCGAGCTATGACAGGATTGGGACTGAAGGAGGCCAAGGACCTTGTAGAAGGCGCTCCCAAGCCTGTCAAAGAAGGTCTGAGCAAGGAAGAGGCAGAAGCAGCAAGCAAGAAGCTTCAAGACGTCGGAGCAGTAGTTGAACTGACGTAGGTAAAGAATATGTCAAGGGCCAATACGTTTTGCGACAAGAGTCTTACGGACATTCTAAAGGAATCGTTGTATTGCTGTCGTTGATGTACGGGCGAGTCCGAAACCGTCGCCGTACCGGCGAGGGCTAAACAAGTTGCTTAAAACTGTTCGGGCATTAAAGCTGGAGATTGATAATGGTGAATACAGGTTCTGAACGGCCGGTACGTAATTTTGGGAAGGTCCGGGATGTCCTGGAGGTTCCTGAACTGGTGGCGGTGCAGAGAAAGGGCTACGAATATTTTCTGCAGGTGGATACATCGGCGACGAAAAGAAAACGAATCGGGCTCGAGGCGCTGTTTCAGGAGATATTTCCAATTGAAAGCTACGACAAGAGTATGTATCTGGAGTATCTGTATTACGAGCTTGAGAAACCGCGTTATGAGCTTTCCGAGTGCCGCCAGTTGGGCCTGACGTACGGATATCCATTAAAAATACGGTGCAGGTTGCGTACCCAGGCAGGGGAAGACCTGGCAGAGCAGTCAGTGTACCTGGGCGAGATGCCCGTGATGATAGGTGGGGGAGAGTTTGTGATTAACGGGGCAGAAAGAGTGATTGTCAGCCAGCTTCACCGCAGCCCAGGCGTGGATTTTCTCATAGCCAGCAAGGAGGGCGACAGGATACTGCACGGGGGAAGGGTCATACCCGAAAGAGGCAGCTGGATAGAAATAAGCGTAACTCATAAGGACGTATTAGTGGTCAAGATAGACCAGTCCAGCAAGATACCGGCAACGGTATTCCTGCGTGCTATAGACGGATCGTTCGGTCAGACCGAAGATATTGTTCGGCAGTTCTATAATACCAAAACGATCAGCACGGCGAGATTGACGCCGGAGATGTGGTCGGTAGGTCCGATTGTGGACACGGAGACGGGGGAAGTGGTGGTTAAAGCGGCTGGACAAATCGGTGATAAGGTATCCCTGATACAGCAAAGCAAAGTCAAAAAAGTGGAGGTTATCGAATCTGTCGGCGACCCGATCATATTAAATACTCTGGCTGAAGACGATTGCCAGGGTCACGAGCAGGCGCTTTTGAAGTTTTATATGAAGTTAAGGCCGGGCAATCCGCCGAACCAGGAGAAGGCCCAGACATTCTTTTTCGAGAAGTTTTTCGATTCAAACCGTTACCGGTTAGGCAAAGTGGGCAGATTCCGGCTGAATCGGAAATTCAACCAGTCAGTTGACGAGAGCGAAGAGACCCTGCGTCCGGACGATTTCCTTAACGCGATGCGGTATATAATGGCGCTTCGTAATCCGGAAGGTCGGGGCGGCAAGAGCAATGAGAAGTATCAGAGGTTCTCTTCGGTGGCGATAGACGATATCGACCACTTAGGCAACAGGAAACTGCGGACGATAGATGAGCTGGCGGCGGACGAGATACGCAAGGGGCTATTGAAGTTTCGCAAGACCGTACAGGAGCGCATGAGCTTGAGGAGCCGCGATGTGATGGAACGGGATAAGGCCGCCAAGGCAGGCGCAACAGAGACCGAAGGTGATGATTTGCTTCATATAACGGATTTGATAAACAGCAAGAGCGTATCCAGCAGTATTAATTACTTTTTCGGGCGTGGAGAGCTGAGCCAGATTGTGGACCAGACGAACGCTTTAAGCCAGCTGACACACGAGAGACGTCTTTCAGCTCTGGGGCCGGGGGGTTTGAACAGAAGGCGTGCGGGTTTTGAGGTTCGGGACGTTCATATCAGCCATTACGGCAGGATTTGCCCTATAGAGACGCCGGAAGGTGCAAATATCGGTTTGATTGCATCTCTGGCGATATTCGCTTCCGTTGACGAGTATGGTTTTCTTCTTACTCCTTATCGAAAAGTCAAGAACGGCAAGGTCAGTGACGAGACAGTATATCTGCGGGCCGACGAGGAAATGATAACCGTATTTGCTCCTCCGAGTGCTGTTAATCAGGAGACGGGCAGGATTGAGCAGGCAACGACGCTGGCCCGAAAAGGGGGAGAATTAACGCAGGTTTCAAGCGATGAAATAGACTATGTTGACATTTCGCCCAAGCAGATTGTGGGGGTTTCTGCATCGCTGATTCCTTTCCTTGAGCACGACGACGCCAACCGGGCGCTGATGGGTTCCAATATGCAGCGGCAGGCAGTTCCACTGCTGGTCGCAGAGGAACCCCTTGTTGGTACGGGGATGGAAAAAGAGGTCGGCAAGAATTCGAGCATGGTTGTGCGGGCCAACAACAACGGTTACGTAACGGCGGTGGATGCTACGAGGATAGTTATCAGCGGTACAAAGCCGGATGCAAAAAACGTCGCAAGAGACAGTGAGGAATACAAACTTTCGAAATTTGTCGGCTTGAACGAGAGGACTTGTCTTAACCAAAGGCCGACGGTAAAACTCGGGGATAAGGTAAAAAAGAGCCAGATAATAGCAGACGGCGGGGGAACGGCTGGGGGTGTACTGGCGCTGGGCAAGAATCTGCTTGTGGGGTTTGTTTCTTATGAGGGTTTTAATTTTGAGGATGCCATAGTCGTAAGTGAAAAGCTGGTGAAAAAAGATAGCTTCACAAGCATACATATAGACGAATTCACCGCAGAGGTCCGTGAGACACGTCTGGGCAGAGAGGAATTTACTCGTGATATACCCAATGTCAGCGAGAAGGCACTTCGTAACCTTGATGAGCAGGGAATAATCCATGAAGGTACACGGGTTTGTGCCGGTGATATCCTTGTGGGCAAGGTGGTACCCAAGAGCAATGTCGAGCTGACACCGGAGGAAAAACTGCTTCATGCGATATTCGGCAAGGCGGGTGAGGATGTCAAGGAGGACTGTCTTGAGCTTCCAAGCGGTTACGAAGGAGTGGTAATAAAGACACAGTTGTTCAGCAAGCGTGGCGCCCGGGGAGAAACAGAAAAGAAATTAGCGAAGGCTGCGATAAAAGAGTATGAAGACCAGATGACGGCCAGACAGTGTGCGATTTTCAGGCAGACTTTTACAACTATCCGGCAAGAGTATGATGCCAGTATTGTAGATTCTTCCACGCGTCAGAAGGTGGGCGTCAGTACCGAGGATGAGGTTGTTTACGAACAGATACAGAACTTTGATATCAAGTGGATCAAACCGGCGTCGGTGCGCGAGCAGGTGGAGAAGATTCTGGAGCAATGCTGGGTACAGATCAGGGACATCGAGGAGGAAAAGAAGCGCAGAACAGAGCGTTTGAAGCACGGTGACGAGCTTCCCAGCGGGGTGCTTCAGATGGTGAAGGTTTACGTTGCGACCAAGAGGGCGCTTTCTGTGGGCGATAAGGTAGCGGGCAGGCACGGCAACAAGGGAGTTATCGCCAAGATACTGCCCGAGGAGGACATGCCGTTTTTGGAAGACGGTACAAGTCTGGACATACTGTTGAACCCGCTGGGCGTTCCGAGCCGAATGAACGTGGGCCAGATTTTAGAGACGCATCTTGGCTGGGCTGCCAAGGTGCTTGGATTCGATGCTGTTACACCGGTTTTCGACGGTGCCACGGAAGAAGACATCCAGACATTGACCGCAGAAGCCAACGAGGTGATGAGACAAGGGGCAAAAAAGTTTGGATGGACGACAAGAAGTGCGCGAGGGGGGTGGTCCGTCGGCTGCGAAAATGTACCAAAGCTGCCGGGTGTCTATCTCTTCCGAGAAACAGGCAAGTGTTCAAAGATAGTGTATGTTGGTATTGCAGATAAGAATCTTAAAGTTAGACTTAGAGATCACTGGAACGGAAATGTTGAGGGGAGCGGTCTTCGTAAGCATATCTGGCTGGAAAAGGTAGAAAACGGCAAAGATACGGGCAAAAAAGAGGATGAAAATGGCATTAATAAATGGATGCATGACAATCTTGAGTGCATTCCTATACCGTATGATTTGTCGGATGAGAAAGCTCAAGAATTTGTGGAAATTCTTAAGATTAAGGGAGGGCTAACGCCTAAAAAAGCCGGTGAATCTCATCTCAAAACAGCTCTTGGTTTTCTTGAGGATAGGTTAATGATAGAGTTCAAGGATGTTACGAACCCAAAAGGGCCGATAGCACCATACTTTAATCGTGACCTGCCGAAAGATGACCCTGAAAAAATCAAGCAAGTATGGGAGCACGATAAGCGTCTTAAACAATGGTTTGAGGACACTCTGGGTTATGTGAAGCCTCCGTCAGTTGAAGCAACTGGTCAGACTCCGGCTTCCGATGAGTTGTTCGTGAATGTACCGGAGACATTAAAGACACAGCTGTATGACGGCAGGACAGGGGAAGCTTTTGACCAGCAGGCGACTATCGGGTACATCTACATGATGAAGCTGCATCATCTTGTTGACGACAAGATACATGCCAGGGCCACAGGGCCTTACAGCCTGATAACGCAGCAGCCTTTGGGGGGCAAGGCCAGGACGGGCGGACAAAGGTTCGGAGAGATGGAGGTGTGGGCACTGGAGGGTTACGGCAGCAGTTACGCGCTGCAGGAAATGCTCACGGTCAAAAGC
>DATKWV010000108.1:0-3004 GCA_035529405.1 Sedimentisphaerales bacterium
AGAGCTGTCTTATTCTCTGGGGCCTTATGCATATTTGAGGAACAGCCCTGAATAATGTTCATCAGTATCAGCGCAGGCAGCAAAACCGTCAAACTATAGTATTTTGCGTTCATTTTTTCCCCTTTGCGTTCAAAAATGTTCGACAAACCGATAAACGGGCTGTGGCCCGCGGTTCAAGTTTACCGTTGGAACCACAGGCTGGCAATAGTTTTATTGGTGGGGTATTTGTGCGGCTGTGGTTAATTTTTTGCAAAATACATAAATTTTTGGCTAAATTCAAAAAAAAAGTGTAACAAACAGGGCTGTTAACTGAACATACTATCACGACTGCAAGATGAACAATAATCCGGATTATAACCAGTTGGTCATACAGGCCCAGCTCGGCGACAAGGAAAGTGTCGATAGTTTAGCCAGGCTGGTGCGGGGGCGGTTATGCGCGTATGTTTATCGAATCATACTCGAAAAGGATTCGACCGAGGACGTTGTACAGGACAGTTTAATCGAGATGGTTAAGTCGCTGGAGAAGCTGGAAAGAGTGGACCGTTTCTGGCCGTGGCTGCGTGCAATCAGCTCCAATATCATACGCAATCGCTATTATGCGAAAAAACAGCGAAAGGGTATATCGATGTCCGATGCGACAAAGCCCTGCTGGTACCAGGGCGACCATAACGGCAGTGATACGGTTCTGGCGGAAATAATAAGCAGGGAGCTTCAGCAGACTGTCCTGGGGGCAATACAGGCATTAAAACAGCAGCACCGGATGGTTCTGGTAATGCGGTGCTATGAACAGATGCAATACTGCGAAATTGCCGAAGTGATGGGCCGTACCGAACTCGGAACAAGGGTATTGATGAGCCGGGCAAAAAAAGCGCTTCGCAGAAAACTTCTCAGCAAGAGGTTCGGCGGCAAATTCCTGCTTTCTGCACTGGTGTTGTTCGGAAAAATGACAGCGCCAAGCAAGGCCGCAGCGGCTGAGATTGCAGTAAAGTCTTCGACTGTGGGCGCCGGCGCAGCGGCTGCCTTAGTAACAACAGCGGTCAGCAAGACGGCTGTTTTGTCCGTGACAACGGCTGCGGTATTAGCGGTCGGCACAGAGATGGTCGCCAGGCCCTGGGCGGAAAAAGCGGTGTCTTGGAGCCGCCAAACCACAGAGGCGGTCAGGGACAAAGTTACAAAAGCACTATCGCCCCCCTCGCCGGTAAGCAGTCCGGGCCAACAGTGCTGGTATTATTACCCTGCTGGAACAGATGGGCCCGTGACCATGCGGATGGCGGAACTGGCCCCAGACGGCAAGTATTCTTACTGCCAATGGCTTCAGAATGCGCAGGGCAACTATTATTTTGATAAAGCCAGGAATATCATCTGCTTAAACAACCACAGGAAATGGCACGATGATTTGAGGGTATGGCGGCTTCCGACAGACAGGGCTGATTTCAGAAAGTTTCTTGGCAATGTGGAGGGCACAACCGATGAAACCGAATATGTCCGGGCCGGTGAAAACGAAAACGCCGTTCTGATAATCGGTACGCACCAGCAGGCTGGCGGCAGTAACTGGCAGATTATTCGGCATTACAATCTGCTTGAGGAGGAATACTTCAGGTACGACTGGCCTGCGGCGGCAACGGTAATCGACAACCGGGACCAGATGCACAATCGCGGCTGGACATACTTTACAGTCAGCGGGCGGCTCGGCCAGGAAGACATCTCAGGCAAGGGATTAATACCGTTCGTATATGAAAGCAGTAAAAATAACCCGCCCTGGCTGACAATCAGCATAGGCGGCCGCAGGCAGATTATTGATACGAACAATCAAGCCTGTGTTCTTGGCGGAAACTCGCAGCCCCAGGTGCTCTATGAAGGCGGCACTTTTTTCAAAGGCCTGCTGAGGCCGTGGATGGGATTACATACTATCGATGTTATACGACGAGACGCCGCTGAGCACGGCATACGGTTCGAGACCGGATACACAGAAGGCGCCGGCAAAGCAGAAGTCGCACTCACAGACAAGGAAACCAGACTTGTATATATTATCGATTTGAATAACGACATTATTGAGAGCATCCGCTTTTGGGCTGGGAATAATTACCTCGGGGAACTGACGTTTTCTTATTTACAGGATATTGAGGATGTCGGCACCGGTTTCCCCTCGCCGAGGATAGGAAAGGATGTAAAAGGACCTCCGCAAGGCAGGCTAAAGCTGTGGCTGGTACGAGTAGCAGAGGGCAGCCTTTTCGATTAAGAGGTGCCTTGTGAATTGATAATCTTTTGTCCGTACCAAAAGGGTAAAGGTCAGGGGTGGGCTGCGGGCCGGCCGCTCGCAGCCCATGACTTATTTGCCGGCGGGGTGAAAGAAAACCGTATATGCAAAGGCGCACATCCAAAAAGAAGCTACGAGGCGTTGTCGGGGCACAAAACAGCAGTTGGTTTGCGGTGCGGACAAAATACGCGGGCCTTGGTTTGATTGAACTGCTGGTTACATTAGGAATCATTATTACGTTATGGGCTCTTATGATACCCATGGTGCTAAATGCCCGGCAGCGGGCATCGGGCGTGGTGACGATGAACAATCAGCGGCTGATAGTAATTGCGGCAAACTGTTTTGCGTCCGACCATAACGGCAGATACCCGCCATCGGCAGCCACGGTCGGCACATTAACCGGGCACTGGAACTGGCAGCAGCCGAATATGCTGACAAGCCCAACGTCACGCGGCGGCGAACTGCACAGGAGCGTCAGCGCGTATCTGCGAAGCTATATCAAGGACGCGGGTATAATGTTTTGTCCAAACGCACCGACCAAATACAAGTATCTGGCCCAGGCCTGGCAGGCCGGCGATAACTGGGACAATCCACAGACGCCGTCGCCAGCGGACCCCGTTGTGGGCACGTATTGTTTTTACTGGAATTATAAGGGATATATCGCAGGTGCAAAAAAGCCGTTTACCGGCCCGGAGACGGCGGCGGGCGGCTTTGGGCAAAGCAGGCTGCTGATAAGTGATTATTTTG
>DATKWV010000109.1:0-14381 GCA_035529405.1 Sedimentisphaerales bacterium
GATGTTCGGCTGCCGAGCGTCATTGACAGCAACATGGTAGTGCAGCAGGACATAACGATTCCAGTGTGGGGCTGGGCAGAACGTGGTGAGCATATTACGGTGGAGTTTGTCGGCGGCAGGGTCGGTACCCGCGCCAATGCCGACGGAAGCTGGATGGTTAAGCTGCCTGCCATAAAGGCCGGCGGGCCTTATGATATGACCGTTCAGGGCCGTAATAAAATTCGGCTGACTAATATCCTTGTCGGCGAGGTGTGGGTATGCAGCGGCCAGAGTAATATGGAAATGGGTATAGAGCTGGTAAGCGATGCCCGCAGCGAGATTTCTTCGGCAAATTACCCCCGGATACGGTTATTAAAATTACCGAAGCAGACAGCGGCCGGTCCTGTGCACGATATAGATGCACAGTGGCGCGTATGCAGCCCGGAAACTGTTTCGATGGGGAACTGGGGAGGGTTTTCGGCGGCGGCGTATTTCTTCGGTCGCCAGCTTCATGAAAAACTCGATGTGCCTGTCGGAATTATTGACACTTCCTGGGGCGGTACGCGAATCGAGCCCTGGACGCCCCGTGAGGGTTTTGCGCAGGTGCCGAAACTGAAGGACATTCTTGCAAAAATAGATGATACCAACGCTGCTTATAAAAAAACAATTACCGCAACAGTGGGGTCTCTGAGGCAGTGGATTGAGACGGCTGAAAAAGCCTTTGTCGAAGGCGGTCCGATTCCCGTGCCGGACGATGCCCCATTAAAGCAGGTCAGGCACTTCACGCAGCCGACGCTGCTGTATAACGCAATGGTACATCCGCTGGTGCCGTTTGCCATTCGCGGGGCAATCTGGTATCAGGGTGAATCCAACTGCGGCGAGGGTATGTTGTACTGCGAAAAAATGAAGGCACTTATAGGAGGCTGGCGCCAGGTCTGGGGACAGGGTGATTTTCCTTTTTATTACGTTCAACTGGCACCTTGTTCGTACTATCGAAAAAGCCCAACAGCCCTGCCGGAACTTTGGGAGGCACAAACCGCTGCATTGTCGATACCCAACACGGGTATGGCGGTCACACATGATACGGTTGATGACATGGGTGATATTCATCCGAAAAACAAACAGCAGGTCGGCAGAAGGCTTGCATTGTGGGCACTGGCAAAGACATACGGTTACAGCGATATAGTCTATTCCGGGCCGCTTTATAAGTCTATGTCTATCGAAGGCAATAAGGTTCGTATCAGCTTCGACCATGTCGCAAGCGGGCTGACATCCTATGACAGCGGCCGGCTTGACGATTTTGAAATTGCTGCAGCCGACAGAAAATTCGTTAAGGCCAAAGCTGAGATTGCAGGCGACGCCGTTGTGGTATCCAGCGATGCGGTTGCGGCACCTGTGGCGGTAAGGTACGGGTGGAACCAGACAGCTCAGCCGAACCTGATAAACAAGGAGCATCTGCCTGCATCGCCGTTCAGAACCGACAACTGGTAGAAGCTGAAAGCCCGAAGCAATTGTGCGCTTGCCTTAAATCGCAGACAGGTTGCAGGGGCCGGGGTCACTGCAGGTATAGCGCGCTTGTTATACTGACGGCATTGAATAATGAATGAATAAAGACAGGCCGAAACAGTGAGCCGCTTTTTTCATAAGCGTATCCCATAAACAAGGCCAGTACCAGCAGCGCCGGCCAGTGCTGTGGATTCGAGTGCACAGACGCAAACAACGCCGAGCTTATTATAACAGACAGCCAGGGGCGACCCAGCAGCGAGCGGAGCATGGTCTGAAACAGTCCCCGAAACAGCATCTCCTCGAATACCGGGACTATGAAAACAGCGGTAACAATAATCAATACCCTCAGAGACGGCTGCGTATATACCTTTATCATTTCCAGTTCCTCATGCTGCTGTAATTGAAACTCCGGGCCGAAAAGCAGTTCCCCGAAGAAGACGGTCACGATTATTGTTATCATCACCAGCGGCCAGGCACATACCAGGTTCAGCATTGCCGCCAGGAAATCGCCGCCGATATTGGCCATATCAAGGCCAAAGCCCTTTAGTCGTCTTGCAAAGGTGCTGTTTGCCAAAAACAAAATTACAGCCATCGCCGCCACGGCGGCTATACACAGAATGACATTTTCGATGAACGCATTTTGCCAATCGTGCAGTTCCGGCAGAAGTGTTTCCTTGAAAAAAGTTGCCGTTGCGAGCGTCATAATCCAAATCAAAAGCGGCAGAAAAGGCGCGTAAAGGGGCATATTATTGCGGCGGGGCGGCGAGTTTTTCAGCGCCTTTGTGCCTAATGATGTTTTGCACAGCCACAGGCCGAAAAGAAGCACACCCGGCGCGCTGACAGCTATTGTATAAAGATATTCTTTTATAACCCCGGCATTCTGCATTGGTATATTTTCACAGCGGTCTTGCAGACAGCGCCCGATTGTATTAGATTGGTGCCTTAATGACGCTAATCCCGGTCGTCGGGACCGTGTTCGCAGTATCGCAGAACGGCAGGGGCTTTTCAAGGAAAATAGGGCATGGACATATTTCGTATCGAGGGACCGAGCAGGCTTGGCGGAATTGTCAATGTCAGGGGTTCGAAGAATGCTTCACTTCCGATAATGGCCGGCACGATTCTTGCTGCCGGCAGGTCCGTTTTGAAATCTGTGCCGGATTTGTCCGATATTACTATGTTCGGCAGGCTGTTGTGCAGCCTGGGCTGCCGGGTCGACAGGAACGATAACGGAGATTTGTGTATAGACTCCGGCGCTGTGGATAATCCGGTGGGCGAGTACGAGATTGTACGCAGGATGCGGGCCAGCATTTGCATACTTGGTCCGCTGCTGGGCCGCTGCGGCAGGGCAAAGGTCTCTATGCCGGGCGGCTGCGCAATCGGTGACAGGCCCGTCGATATTCATCTGCGTGGTTTTCGAAAGCTCGGGGCAAAAATACATTTGGAAAACGGCTATATTGTCGCTGAGGCGCCGGCAGGCTTGAAGGGCGCGGATATTTTCCTCGGCGGGCCGTTCGGTTCCACGGTGCTCGGTACGGCAAACGTGCTGATGGCCGCTGTGAAAGCAAAGGGCCGAACGCTAATCGAGTCGGCTGCCTGCGAGCCGGAAATAGCCGATTTGGCAAGGTGCCTTAACAAAATGGGCGCCAAAATAACCGGTATCGGCTCACCGAGGCTGGTCATTGACGGTGTAACAGACCTTCAGGCCGTCGAATACGAGGTTATCCCCGACAGAATAGAAGCCGGGACGTTTATGGCTGCCGCTGCTGTTACCGGCGGGCAGGTACAACTTAGCAATTGCCGGCTGGACGACATGATGGCCGTTGTAGATGCGTTTCGCAATATGGGTATTACTGTTGAGCCCGCCGACAACGGGTGTGTTGTTGCGCGCAACGGGGCGATAAAGACCGCTGATATTACCACTCAGCCTTATCCGGGTTTTCCAACCGACCTGCAGGCCCAGTTTATGGTCGTTTTGTCTCTGGCCGAAGGCAACAGCGTGGTAATCGAAAAGGTCTTTCCCGACAGGTTTATGCACGTTGCAGAATTGAATCGAATGGCTGCTAATTTGCGCAAGGAAGGCCCGACGGTTATTGTAGCCGGCGTGAAGCGATTAGTCGCTGCGCCGGTGATGGCCTCCGACCTGCGGGCCTCGGCGGCACTGGTTCTGGCAGGGCTGGCCGCTGAAGGCACAACTATTGTTCAGCGGGTTTATCATATCGACCGAGGCTATGAAAGAATCGAAGAAAGACTTAATTTGTTGGGTGCAAAGATTGTCCGTGAGGATGTCTGATTGAAAACTTTTGTAAAGACGGTAAAATCGCAAAAAAATATCAATCGTGGTTAATCTGATTTAAGAAAGGAGCTAAGTGGAACCCGGAGCATTAGTATCGACAGAATACATAATGGTGGCGGTCTTCATATTGGGCCTTGTCGGGTGGGGTTTTGTAAAACGTCACAGCACAAAGACAATGGAGCAGTCTTTTCTGGCCGACAGGAAAGTACCCGGTTTTATCGCGTCGATTAGCACCGTTGCCACTACTCTCAACGTCAACGACTTTGTCGGTTTATCCGGCTCGGTGTATGCGGTCGGCATCATTATGGCGCATATACCGCTTACCAGCGGTATATGCCTGCTGTTTTTGTCGCTGATGCTGGTGCATAAATTGCGGGCGATGAAAGTCTTTACCGCCGGTGAATGGCTCGGTAAAAGGTATCATCCCGGTATAGGCCACGCATACAGTATCGTATGGTCGTGTATATGGATGGTGTTTAATCTGGGATTATACAACTACGGCGGCGCGCTAATCCTGCATACGCTGATGGGCTGGAACTTCTACTTTTCTGTGGTGCTGCTGTCTGTGGTGGGAGCGTTCTATACCATTACCGGCGGTTTTGGCGTGGTGGTTGGCGCACATGTACTGCAGGTTATGCTTATGTTCTTTCCGTTTTTGGTGATTGCGCCGCTGGCTATTTTCAAAGCCGGCGGCATAGCAAACATCATTAGCTCGCTGCCGGCAAATCAGACGGATATCTGGACCGCCCATACGCCGTTTGGGCCAATCAGCCTTATGTTCTTCGGTATGATAATTACCACTATGAGTTACTGGAGCAGCGAGGCTCAGATTCTTCAAAGACCGCTTTCTTGCAGAAGCAGTGAAGACGCGTCCATAACCTATCTGGGCGCTTCTTTCTGGTTTGTTATACTTATGCCGTTTCTGATTATTCTGCCGGCTTTGGCTGCCAAGGTCCTTTTCACCGGCCTGGAAAAACCCGACCTGGCGGCGCCCATGCTGATAAAGACGTTCCTGCCCCACGGGCTGTATGGCGTGGCCGTAGTCGGGTTGATGAGCGGTTTTCTCTCCAGCGCTGCCTCGCAAATCAATTCCTTTTGCGCGATGTTTACCGCTGATGTATATAAAAAGCTTATCCGGCCCGGACAGCAGGAAAGTCATTACATGCTGACCTCCAAAATAGCAGGTGTGATATTTGCCTTTTGCGCAATCGGCACAGCTTTGCTAATCTACAGGGCGCCTACGGGGATGTTTATTTATGCAATAGGAATACTTGCGACGATTATGCCGCCGTTTGCCGCTGTTATTCTGCTGGGCGCGATGTGGAAAAAAGCAAACAGCAAAGGTGCCGCATTCGGCCTTGTTATCGGGGGCGGCCTGGCGGTGGTTCTGTTTATGCTGGCCACCTATACGAAGCTGTTTTCCTCGATTGCCGATGACTCTATGTTCTTCCGCGCTGCGCTAACATATATTGTCACGCTGAGCGTTACCTGGCTGTTTAGTATGCTGCTGGGCGTGCAAGCAGGCGAAGACCAGACGGCTGCGGCAACGGCGTCGGTCAAAATTACAAAGCGGGTCTGGAAACTTGCATTTGCGCTGGCAAGTGCCATATCCGTAATGTATGTGTTTTTTACAATCATATTTTAGGAGCAAGCAATGGAACAGCAGCAATCCGGTCCCATCGATTCGATGATTGCCGGCGGTATGGTTTTGGCCTTGATAGGCGTAATGGTTCTTTTGACACCGCTGGTTGTCAATATCGACCGCAACGGCCTTGTCCTGGATTTTATTGCAGGAGGCCTTTTGCTTATTGTCGGCTCCGGTAGCCTGATAATGGGATTAAAGCGGCACGGGCGGGTTAAACCACCGGTTCAGGATTCGCCAAACGACGACGTTTCAAACCAGCCCAAAACGACTTTATAACCGACAGCCCCTGCCGACGACGACATTCACGCTCTTAGGCCGAAGGCGAAAGTGAGGTCATAGTGAACAATCTGCGATGCGAATATGCCGTCAATCCGCTGGGTATCGACGTGGCCCAGCCGCAACTAAGCTGGGTCATCGAATCCGACCGGAGAGGCTACAGACAAAGCGCTTACAGAATTTTGGTTGCCGCAACCTTGGAGAAACTACGAAAAGACCAGGGCGACCTCTGGGACAGTGGAAAGGTGGAGTCTGCCCAGAGCATCAATGTGCCTTATGCCGGCAGTGCCCTGCAGTCGGGCCAGCGATGTTTCTGGAAGGTCAGCGTCTGGAACCATAATGGTAACCAATCACAATGGAGCGAACCGGCGTGGTGGGAAATGGCATTGTTAAGCAGCAGCCACTGGCAGGGAATATGGATAAACGACGGCAGGGCTGCACCGGCAAGAGACGAGGATTTTTACAAAGATGACCCTGCGGGTTTATTCAGAAAACAGTTTCGCGTATCCGAACGCATAGTGCGCGCAAGACTTTACATAAGCGGCCTGGGCTACTATGAAGCGTCAATTAACGGCACAAAAGTTGGAGACGCTGTGCTGGACCCCGGCTGGACTACGTATTCACAACGTGTGCTGTACAGCACTTATGATGTTACTGAAATGCTGCAGCAGGGCGATAATGTTATCGGTGTTATGCTGGGCAACGGCTGGTACAATCCGCTGCCTTTACGATTATTCGGACAATTCAACCTGCGGGATGTCCTTGCAATCGGCCGGCCGCGATTGATTGCTCAGCTGAACCTCGAATACGACAACGGCAGCCGACAGGCTGTGGTAACGGACCAAACCTGGAAGGTAACCGAAGGTCCCGTTTTAAGCAATAATGTTTATCTCGGCGAAGTCTATGATGCAAGAATAGAGATAGCAGGCTGGGACAAACCCGGTCTTGACGACCGCGCCTGGCGCGATGCAAAACCTGCTGTTGAAAAAATTGGTCCTCTTCAGGCCCAGTACGCCGAACCTGTTAAAATAACAAACACGCTTAAGCCGGTCAGCGTCACTGAAATCGAACCGGGCAAATACATATTTGATATGGGTCGCAATTATGCCGGCTGGGTGAGATTAAAAGTCGAAGGCCCTGCCGGCACCGAAGTTAAACTGCGATTTGCCGAACTGCTTGCCCCTGACGGGACACTGAACTGTTTAACCACAGTCTGTGGCGCAATAAAGGGCAGGTTTGGTCCGCCGGGGTGGAAACAGCCCCTGACCGGCGGCCCCGGCGCGCCGGAGGTGGCAGAACACCGCTGCACATATATATTAAAGGGCAAAGGCTGGGAGGTTTACACGCCGCGCTTTACCTTCCACGGTTATCGTTACGTTGAGGTTACAGGCTATCCCGGCAAGTGTAAAAAAGATGCGCTGGAAGGCCTGTGCCTGAATTCAGCGGTTGAAAAAGCAGGCTCTTTTGCCTGCTCGAATGAGTTGTTCAACAAAATTCAGCAAACGGTATTGTGGACACTTTTGAGCAATATGTTCAGCGTAGAGTCCGACTGCCCGCACCGCGAAAAACTCGGCTATGGCGGCGATATTGTCGCTGCCTGCGAAATGGCGATGCTGAATTTTGATATGGCAAAATTTTATGCCAAGACCGTTTGTGATTACGCCGATGCCGCACGACCCAACGGCGGCTTTACAGAAACCGCTCCCTATACGGGCATAGCAGTGCAGGGTTTCGGCGAAGGTACCGGCCCCATCGGGTGGGGAATTGCTCATCCGCTGCTGCAGCGCCAGCTTTACCGGTATTACGGTAACAAGCGCCTGGTTCAGCAGCAATATGAAACAACAAAACGCTGGATGGAATTCTTACAAAAAAAAGTCCCCGACCATATTATAGAGCTGGGCATAAGTGACCACGAAAGCCTCGACCCTCGCCCGTTTGCGCTGACCAGTACAGCCTTCAACTATTACAATGCAAAGCTGTGCAGCGAACTTGCAGGTATAATCGGCAAAGACGATGACGCCGGGCGTTTCGCCGCTCTGGCCGAACAAATCAAAACCGCGTTCAACAACAGGTTTCTGCGACAGGCGCCTCAACTGTATGAATACCTTTATGATTCCGGCACACAGACCTGTAACGCGTTTGTACTGTATATGGATTTGGTGCCGCCCGAACTGCGAACCAATGTCCTCGATGAGCTTATCGAAAATATAAGAATACACGAAGGTCACCTGACCACCGGCATCTTCGGTACCAAATATATCCTCGAAGCCCTTACACGCTGCGGCAGGGCGGACATTGCCTATAATATGGCCGACAAAAAGACCTTCCCGAGCTGGGGTTACATGCTCGAAAACGGCGCAACTACCCTGTGGGAAAGATGGGCCTTCGATGATAATGCTTACTCGCATAACCATCCCATGTTCGGCTCGGTCAGCGAGTGGTTTTATAAAGCCATAGGCGGCATAAATCCTCACCCCCAGGCGGTCGGGTTTGACCGGATTATCATCAAGCCGAATATAGTGGCAGACCTTGGATGGGCCAGGGCCGAATATAACAGCATCCGCGGCCGCATAGCAAGCGAATGGCACCTTGAGGCAGGGGAACTTCGGCTGAACGTGACGATACCGGGCAATGCCGAAGCCGAAATCCATCTGCCGACAACAAATGCCCAGGCAGTTACCGAAAACGGCCAATCAACCGATAAAGCTGCAGGTGTGCAGTTTCTGCATACCGAAAAGAATACGGCCGTTTACAAGGTCGGCTCAGGAACATATTCATTTCAGGCTGAATGGAAACCATAACAGGTATAAATAACCGAAACGCAAATTGTCGAGCAGGTTCGGTTGTCTCAGGATTAAATTCTTGAAAGGGTCGGTAACATGTCGAAGAAAGCATTGTCAATTTGCCTTTTGTTATTATTGAATACGATGTCTTTGGCCGGCCAATTGTGCCCTGCTGAAATCAATCCTGAATTATTGAAACATTATCGCTGGCCGGCGCACTGGATTTCCTGTCCGGGGGTGTCACTGAAGGACTATGGTGTGTATCATTTTCGCCGGGTTTTTAATCTTTCAGCCAAACCTGAAAAATTCGTTGTCCACGTCTCTGCTGATAATCGTTACTGGCTTTTTGTCAACGGAAAGCGCGTATGTAACGGCCCGGCCCGCGGCGACCTTCAGCACTGGCGATTCGAGACGGTCGATATTGCAGAGCATTTGAACAAGGGAAGGAACGTCCTGGCCGCCGAAGTGTGGAATTTCGGTGAATACATCCCGTTTGCACAGGTCACCCACGCAACGGCGTTTATCGTTCAGGGTAACGGACCTGCTGAGTCTGTTGTCGATACCGGCAATAACTGGAAGGTGGTGCAGAACCCTGCCTATTCACCGGTGCCTGTCGATAGAAAGCGGATTCGCAATTTTATTGTTGTGGGGCCGGGCGACAGGGTGGATGCATCGAAATATCCCTGGGGCTGGGCGCAGGTCAACTATGACGACAACAATTGGCAAAAGCCCCGGGACCTGAACCGTGCCGTACCGCGCGGAATGCGCGAGCACAGTATGTCCTGGGCCCTGGTGCCCCGGATGATACCTTTTATGGAGGATACGCCCCAGCGCCTGGCAAAAATGGCACGCACGGACATTGCAGGCATCAATGACGGATTTCTCAAAGATGGGGCGGCGGTTGTAATACCACAGCAGACTTCCGGCAGCATACTTATGGACCAGGGACATCTGACAACCGCTTATCCCGAACTGCTGACAAGCGGCGGCCAGGGCAGTGAAATAACTCTAACTTACGCTGAAGGCCTGTTTGACAAGAATCGCCGAAAAGGAAATCGCAACCAGGTCGATGGCAGGCAGATTATAGGCTACCAGGACATATTCCTGCCGGACGGCGGTTCGCAAAGGTTGTTTCGGCCGCTCTGGTTCAGGACGTACCGTTACGTCCAGATGGACATAAAGACAGCCGACCAGCCGCTTACGATACATAGTTTCAAAGGTCATTTCACCGGTTACCCGTTCAAAGAAAAAGCCGCCTTTGCCGGCAGCGACCCCGTGTTAAGCAGGATTTGGGATGTCGGCTGGCGGACGGCCAGGCTGTGTGCGGGGGAAACGTATTTCGACTGTCCTTATTATGAGCAGCTTCAATACGTGGGGGATACACGAATACAGGCCCTGATTTCCCTGTATGTTTCCGGTGACGACCGCCTGATGCGAAAAGCAATTTGCCAGTTTGACGATTCCCGCATTCCCGATGGTTTGACCGCAAGCAGGTACCCGCATTGTGCTCCACAGACTATCCCCCCATACTCATTGTTCTGGGTGGCAATGGTGCATGATTACTGGATGCACCGTGACGACCCCCAGTTTGTACAATCATTTGTGCCGGGCATACGCGGCGTCCTCGAATGGTTTGAAAAAAGCATCGATGATAATACGGGCATGCTGGGCCCGCTTCGATGGTGGAATTTCGTGGATTGGGCCCCTGAATACGAAGAGGGTGAACCCGCAGCTGCAAAGGACGGTAATTCCGCCATTATTACACTTCAATACGTTTATGTGCTTGATTACGCGGCGCAGATGGCTGATGCCTTTGGCCAGCGCCGCGAAGCTAAAAAATACCGCAGCCTGGCCGAATCATTGAAAAAGGCCACCTTCAGGCACTGCTGGGATGAAAAAAGAGGACTGTTGGCGGATGACCCCGGTAAGAAAGCATTCAGCCAGCACACCAATGTTATGGCGGTGCTTGTGGATATGATTCCGAAAAGAAACCAGAAAAGCTTTATGGAAAAGGTTGCCGGCGACGGCAGTCTTATTCAATGTACGTTCTACTACAGATTTTATCTTTTGCGCGCTATGAAAAAGGCAGGTCTTGGTGACAGGTACATAGAAATGCTGCAGCCCTGGCGTGATATGCTTGATATTGGTCTGACGACCTTTGCTGAGGCGCCTGAACCTGCCCGGTCGGATTGTCACGCCTGGAGTGCCAGCCCGAACTATGAGCTTTTGGCCACCGTCTGCGGCATAGAGCCGGCCCAGCCGGGTTTCAAATCCGTGCGTATCGAGCCTTTCTGCGGCCCTTTGGAATGGATAGAAGGCCGGATGCCGCATCCCCAGGGCCAAATCAAAGTCGGGTTGAGGCGAAAAGGCAAGGCGGGCATTGAAGGCACTGTAGTTCTGCCCGAAGGCTTGAAGGGCAGGTTTATCTGGAAGAGCAAGTCCATTAACTTAAAAGCCGGCGAGCAGAAAATCGATTTATGACCCGGCTGCATCGCGCAGCACAATACATAAAGTTGACCGCGCCTCACTCAAATGGTAAGGTATCTTTGTTTTGTTGCGGCCTTTAAGTGTCATTTACTGGTACAAGGCTTATGAAAATCTCGCTGAACTGGTTAAACGATTATATTCAGACAGGCCTGACCGGCGAACAAATAGCCGCTGTCCTGAGCGATTTAGGATTGCCCTGTGAAGGCATAGAGCATACCGGCACGGACGTAATTATCGATGTCGAGGTAACAAGCAATCGCGGCGACTGTCTCGGCTACATCGGCATTGCGCGCGAGCTAAGCGCCGCCACCGGCAAAGAATTAAAGCTGCCGACTGTCGAACTCAGTCAGGCCCAAAAGCTTGCGGACGAATTTGCCGCTGTTGAAATACTTGCCCCTGCCCTGTGCGCCCGATATACCGCTCGAATCATTGAGGGTGTAAAGGTCGGCCCGTCACCGGATTGGGTAAAGAACAGGCTGCAAGCTGTTGGGATGCGCAGCGTCAACAACGTGGTCGATGCCACAAACTACGCGATGCTTGAGACCGGCCAGCCGCCCCACGCCTTCGATTACGCCAAATTAGCCGACGGCAAAATAATAGTCCGCAGGGCGCTCGCCGGCGAACGCCTAATCAGTATAGACGGCTCTACGTGTGACCTTGACGACAGTATGTTGATTATCGCTGATGCCTGCCGGCCTGTTGCCGTTGCCGGCGTTATGGGCGGGCTGGAAACCGAGGTAAGCGATAAAACCACCACCATACTGCTTGAGGACGCATATTTCGACCCCGTCAGTATTCGCAGAACCGCCCGAAAGCTTGCGCTTTTCTCGGAGGCGTCTTTCAGATTCGAAAGAACCGTTGATATTGAGGCTATCGACTGGGCCTCGAAGCGCACCGCCCAGCTGATAACGCTCTTTGCCGGCGGTAAAACAACTGCCGGCGTAGTTGATATTTACCCCGGCAAAAAAACACCCCGGCAGGTAACATTACGGCTTAGCCGCTTCAAAAAGCTTATTGGCATCGATGTGCCAGCTGAAAAAATACTGGACATTCTTTCAGGATTGGGCCTGCAGCCTGTACGCACTGATGATGTGATAACCTGTTCTGTGCCTTCCTGGCGCAGTGACATTTACAGGGAGGCGGACCTGGTAGAAGAAGTCGCCCGCGTGTGGGGGTATGACAAGGTCCCCGTGGAGCGCAAGATTAAAATCGAAACCGTTCCCGTTGAAAGCCGCCGGAAGCTGACACAATCCGTCGTCGGCTATTTGAACAGTTGCGGCTTTTACGAAACGGTCAACGTTGCTTTTGTTGATTCCGCTTGCGGTGAACTTTTTACAGGTCGTGACTCCAGCCGGCATTTGGCGGCAAAAGACATATCCGGAAAAAGCGCAAATCTGCTTCGGCAGACGTTGCTCGGTTCTTTGATGGCTGTGTTAAAAACCAACCTGGCCGCCGGTAACAGCTCCTGCAGACTATTTGAAATAGCGACAACCTTTGTCCCCAAAGCCCGCCAACAGCTTCCAGTCGAAAAGACCGCCCTGGCGGTTGCCTGTACCGGCCAGTTCAGGTATCTGCGAGGCGTCGTGGAAGGCCTGCTGCACGATGTTATTGATAAGGACATCAGGCCGGTTTTTAATCCGACACAATTGCCGTGGTCGAAGCTCGCGGCGGAAATAATTGTAAACGACAAACCGGTCGGAGTTGCCGGTATTGTTTCCGAAGCCGTAGGCCGGTATTTTGATTTGCAGGATGTGCCGGCCTGTGCCGCCGAACTGGATTTCGGTCTGCTTTTGACATTACAGGTACAGGCGGTAAAAATCAGGCCCATCCCTAAATTCCCCGCAATCGAACGCGACCTTTCGCTTATTGTTGCCGAAACTGTCACCTGGGACACGATTGTCGAAGCCGCTCGCCAAAAAGCCCCGCAGGAGCTGGAAGACATCAGGTTTGTCGATATATATCGCCACAGCGCTTTCGGCGCCCACAATAAAAGTGTCACCCTGTCGCTGCGGTTCAGGGACGAACGTGGTACCTTGACACATGAAATGGTTGACGCATTTGAAACCGAGATAGTAAAAAATCTTACCCGCCGTACAAGCGCAAAACTGCGAACAATTTAGCGGCACGCGCCCCGCATTTGCGACTGATGACATCAAACTTGTTTATCGACAGCTCCGGCATTCCAGCCGCTGTTATACCCGGTTGCCGGTTATTATCTGCCGGAACTGTTGCGGGTGTGCTTGAAATTCAAGCGGATTTTCCTGCCTGCCTGAACAGCCCATTGATGCCGATATTGCTGCCGGGGCGCGGGTTTGCCGGAATTTTCTTGATTTTTCCCTTCTCATTTGGTATAAAGAATCTGCGGGCTAACCCCTGCGGTGTTCGTATGGAAAGTGCGATTTGAAAAAACCGATACCCTTATTCGGGGCAATCGAGTCTTGATGGGTCGAAAACGCCTATACAATAGGACTTTCGGACGCAAGTAATGCTTGCCCACCTGGAGATAATGGGTTTTCTTCAAAGGCTTTCCTACGGCATCTGCGGAGGTACGCCTCGCGAACAAAAAAGGCCGGCTGTTTACAGCCGGCCTTTTTTATCAAACCCGTTTGCTCATCGCCTCCCCATTTGTTCGGGCGCATCTGTCATTCCGCACCCGTTCGGTTCCGTTCAGGGCCGATCTCCCGTTTCAGCCTTTTTAAAGAACCCTGCATGTCCTTTTTCATTCTTGCTTTGAGTCTTTTCTCATGCTCATTAGGCGGATGAAGGCACCCAAAAAGAATACCAAAAAGCCAATCCCGCTCAACACGTATGCAACATTCCTCATATGAGATTTGTTCACCATGCCAAATAAGATAGCACACATTATTGCAATAGCTCCAAGGCTGCCTCCAAATATGACACACCACCTGCAAATACGTTGAATCTGCTTTCTCTTGCCATTTGGCTTAGTGATAGAGTCATCAGTAACACCTTCAAATTTATTTGCCATTTGATTCCGCAAGTATGGAGATATAATCCAATGGTATATCCATGCCAGGAAGAAGATTGCAAGGCAAACGTGTATAAACAAGACTATCCAAGATGCTCCATCATGCGTATTTTGTGTCCCTGTGTATTTTGTTTCGGTGACTTCAAGCACCAAAAAACCTATCAAAGGATATTAATTAGAAAGGCCGAGGATTTTGAGCCTCGGCCTTTGTTGTTTTGGTTGGATAGAATTATTTTTATTCTATGTCAAGCCATTGGTTTGCAAAAATTGCAAAGTCGTAGAAATCAACTATGCAGTTATGGTTCAGGTCCGCGATTAGGCCATAGCAGGGTGCCTGCTCATTGGTTGTCAACTCAAATGCGAGGTCAAAGGCCCTGCCATCCGGATACGAATCTGGATTTGGTAAAAGCAGCGGGAAGAATC
>DATKWV010000110.1:0-2450 GCA_035529405.1 Sedimentisphaerales bacterium
AAAACCACCGCAATTCCTACAACGATCAAGCAAGATATCGCTATGTCCAAGAAAAAATACCTTATCTAACTCTATGCCTTCACATCGTGGGCAGCTTCTTGTTTTTTCAGTAATGTCTTCTGCTTTATCTTTTGAACAATACTCAATACTTCCATTCACTTGGAATGCCATTTTGTCTAACTCGCCAGAATCCAGCCAGAGACTCCCACATGCCTCGCACATATCATAGGAAATTTGCCTGCTTTTAATCTGGACCAAATTGTTCATCATATCCTGATTACAGTTCAAACATCTCATTAGACTAACTCCTAATTGAACCTGGTGGGACGCTGGACACAGCTTATTACGCCTGTATTATTACAGATATTCCCTCATGCAGTCAAGAAATTTCGGTTAAGGATCACCATATCATATAGACAAGCATATGCACAAAAACACTGTAATTTAGCGCAACGACATTCTTTTTGTCAGAAGTTTTTAATCGCTTAAAATAATCTGTTTGGGAAGCTATGCTTCGACGATGCCGACAGCGGGGTTGGTCTTCCACGCCCCGCGGGTAAAATCAGGAAAATCAACCGTGCGGCTTTTGCCCGCGACCGAACGTTCGCTCAATTCGGCTACCGCGCTCCAGCAAGCAGCATCGTAAACATCCATATCCGGCAATATGCCTTCCCGCAGACACCTGATTAACCGATAGACAATCATATAGTCCATTCCCCCATGACCCGACCCTGCGGCCTTGTCACCCAACGCCTTCCAGAGCGGATGGTCATACTCGGCAAGATAAGTATCGGCTGGCTCCCATTCGTGCTGGGGACTTCTGCCCTCGATGTAGATTCTGTCGGGATAGCCGCTGAAAATACCTTTTGTGCCCTGCACAAGATTTATTCGGCTGTATGGCCGGGGCGTATCACAATCGTGAATAAGGACAATTGTCGCACCGTTGACTGTTCGAATCAGGCTGGAATTGACGTCACCGAGGGCGTATTTTGTTCCGGCCTGGGGACTGTCCGGCCCGAACTTTTGGGCAGCATAAAGATTAAGCCCCCTGCTTTTGCTGCTGGCCGAAACCAAATAATCGAACCTGTCGCCGCGATTGATATTCATACACTGTGCCACCGGCCCCAGGCCGTGAGTGGGATAGAGATTGCCGTTTCGTTCTATGGAGTGCTGTGTGCGCCACAGTCCCTCGTCCCTGCCGCTGAACTTCAATTCCCGCAGGTCGTGCAGATAGCCTGCCTGGGCGTGCACCAGTTCGCCGAGCAGGCCCTTTCTGACCATATTAAGTACCATCATCTCGCTTCTGCCGTAGCAGCAGTTTTCGAGCATAACGCAATAGCGTTTGTACTTTTCGGCAGTTTCGACCAATTGCCAGCATTCGTCAAGCGTTACTGCCGCGGGTACTTCAGGGGCGGCGTGTTTGCCGGTATTAATAGCCTCTACGCACATGGGCACATGCCATTGCCACGGTGTCGCTATTACAATCAGGTCGAGGTCATTACGCTGGCACATTCTTTTATAGTCGGTTTCGCCGCGGGAAAAACCCTCGGGTTCCGGCTGGCCGGCCTGCTGGATAAGCTGCCGGGCGTTGACAACCTTTTCTTCAACTATGTCACCGACAGCCCTGACCTCGACGCCTTCCATAGCCAGGAAAAGTTTCAACAGATGCGTACCGCGCAGCCCCACACCCACGAAGCCGACCCGCACGACATCCAACGGACATGCCCGCGCAACCGAAGCAGGCCGCTTAAGCAAGTTCGCACAGCCGCCGGAACCGATACCGCCAAGTACGAGGGCGCCGCCGACAGCCGCAGCCTGTTTCAAAAAATCCCGCCTTTGATACTTGTCCGCCATAATCCCGCCCTTTTATTGAACTTTGAATTTCCAACGGAACGAACCTGGTTGTCTGTCAGGATTTGTTAACAACCCCCAAATAAACCTTTCGGCCTTGCTCACGGCAGGTTTGGGGGCTAAATATTCGAACTGCAGTGTACGGACCACACCCAGGCTTGTCCAACACAAGGTCAAAATCCGTGACACGGTACAGGTCATAATTCTTAAAACGCCTGCAGTTTTGCCTTACAGTCGGCCAGAGCCCTGCGGATGGTGTCAACATCGCCGGGTTTTTTCTCCTGCTCAACGAGTTTCAGCGGCGCAGACATACCAAGAACAGGCGCATAGCCGTTGCTTGTTATGGCCTCGATAAACTTCGGGCCTGTTTCAAAATCAACACCGCCTGTGGGCATTATGATTCTGCCGTTGTGCCTGTCCCTGACATAAGGCGCAAGCAGGCCCTTTATACCTGAAGGGCCGTGAGTATTGGCGGGGAAAATCTTGACCGCATCGGCCTCAAGGCCGTCGTCTCTTTCGATGAAATACCCCAGTTCGGTGGGCGTAAAAATGGCTGGGGCGGCGAAAATGCTGTGCTTGTGACATATTTTTACGAACTC
>DATKWV010000111.1:0-11971 GCA_035529405.1 Sedimentisphaerales bacterium
AGAATCCTGCTGTTCTGCAGTTTTTGCCGGGTGTGCGGCTGGATAGTATTGCCGACCTCCCAGCCGGCAACTGCGCTGTCGAGTATCGTTGACCACAATTGGCCGCTGTACAATAACCGAACGTGATTATGGGTAATGTCCGGCACCGACCCGCGATACAAACACTCAGCCTGTTCCAATTCCTCCAATAAAGGCTGCATATCTAAAAAGCCATTACTGTTTTTGTCCACAAAGGCCTGCAGCTTTTTTGTGCTGCCCCTGTCGAATTGCACTAATGAAAGCCGCTTGATGCCGCCGGCGATAAGCTTGAAATCCCCCGGGCTCATCGGCAGAAACGGCAGAAGCACTAACCCCGCCGTAAAATCAACCGCAACCAGCCCTGCCGATGGGTCATTTTCGCTGTCGGTGCGTTTCAGGCAGTTCGGCTGGCTCTTGCACGTTGACCATTCGTACTGCCGGGCAAACTCATAAGCGCCCATTTCGTGCATAAGCCCAACAAACCCGCGCATAAATTGCCGTTTGGCCCTGTATTCCGGTGAACCCGGCAATTGATTATTAACCGCCCGTCCTCGGTACCACCTTTTCAGCAAATCGAGATGGTCGTCAACCTCAAGTCGCCACGTCCGCCCATCGACCCATTCGCTCAATGACCCGCAACTGCCGATGGTCTTATCAATAAAAGTGGCGTATATATCCACGACCCGGCTTTCACTGCCGAATCGAACACCTGCCGCGCGCCTGATAAACTTCTGCCAAAGCGCACAAGCCCTGTTCGCGTAAGGATTGAGCTGAGGCTGAAATGCCCCCTGAAAACCTATCCAATACAATGCGTTACGGAACAGCTTACGCAACCGAAGGGCCGGTACGAGTATCTTCATCGCATAAACACCGCCTGCGCGCAGCCCGTCCACGCAGCCGTTTTCGATGTTGGATACTCTTACTTTGTAAACCTGCCCGGCAAAACCGGCGCCCGCGAATTCTTCCACCACCAGCTTTACCCGCGACGTGCTGTCGGTGCCGAAACCGGCCACATCATAGGCCAGCTCATCACCGGCGTCGTAGCATCTTACGCGCATCGGGCGATACAGACCCTGGCTTTCGAACCTTTCTTTGAGCTGTCTGCAAACCTCTATGGAATATTCTTGTGACATTATGCTTTGTTATATTGTCGGCAATGTCCACCACAGCCTCAAGCAAACCTGCAATAACACGCCCGCGTAAACACCCGCCAGTATATCGTCTGCAAGGATTCCCCATCCTGCGGGCAATTTCTCCAGCAGGCGGATTGGCCAGGGCTTGACAATATCGAACAGCCGGAAAAATAAAAAACCCGCAAGCGTTACCGTCAGGATTGTGCCCGCTGCCGCGTCAGGTGTTATCAGGAACGCAGCAGGCAAAAATGTCACCGCCTGTCCCGCAAATTCATCGGCCACTACCTGGCGGGGGTCGATTTTACCTGTTGTCTCTATGACAGCCGGCGCAAACATCACACAGACAACCGAACCAGCCAGCGCCAGAACCGCCATTATAATTGATGCCGATGCCGCCGATACACCCAGATAACAAACAAAACCAAAAATAAACACCACCGGCAGACTGCCCCACGTGCCCGGGGCCAACGGCAGCCGGCCAAGACCGAAACAGGATGCAAGTAATCTCTTCATAACCGCCGAAGGTTAACTCAAACCGGCGGTCAAGTCAAAGACTATTCATACAAACGTCTTGGGGCTGCGCCCTACATCGCGGATTGCGGGAAATTCAGGCACGCGAACTCGCCGTGATACTTGCACGCCGCACGGTCGTACGCCCTCGCGGCGTCGATTTCATTCAGGAAGTACCCCAGGCATAATCTCTTTTTATCGACCGTTATCCGAACCTGCCATTTACGATTATTCTTTGTCCAGTAAAGCCCTTTGTATTGGGAGTGTTTTGTCCCCGGGCGCTTTTTTACATGGTACTGGTTCTGCGAACGCGTGGCCGCTCGCAGGTTTGCCCTTCTATTGTCTGCGCCGTCGTAATTGATATGGTCCACCACCATCCCTTTAGGCACACGGATAATCTCCTGATGAATGTATATCAGCGACTCCTTTTTTCCTTTGCCTGCCACGCACCTAAACACGTAAAAGGTGTTTTTCCTCTTCCTTGCATACCATTCATCTGCTCGCAGCCGGTCGTAATCACCCGCGTCCACCTTTGTATATCGAGGCTGAGCCAGGCGAATCAGCCGAAATGTATATCCGTAGCGAAGCCGCCGATACAAAAGCACAGGCTGGATTAATATCTTCTGAAGCCGCCGTACAATGGCAAAAACGCCCCTGATGATTTACCCCCCTGTCTTCGGTCTTCTGTCTTCTGTCTTCTGTCTTCGGTCTTCTGTATTTAGCGTGTACTTGCGCTTTTGATGCGAGAATTGGGGTGCTTCTGGAAAGGACCGAGGGGTTTAAGTTATTGCCGCAAAAGGATTAAAAAAAATTTGAGAATTTCTGATTTTTGCTCTTAGCTATTTACGGAAATGATTGAATTTTACCACGGATTTCACGGATTGACACGGATTTGAAAACCCACAGAGATTGTTTAGCCGTCGCCGGAACGGCGACGTTATTTAGTCCAAAAACTACACGAAGTAACACAACGAATTTGCAAAGCAAAGATAGAAAGTTTTGTTTAGCCCCCAACTTTATATTGGGGGTTTACTTCTGTCGTAGGGCATTTCATCTGCCTTGCGGACGCGAGGATTGCTTCGTTTAGCCCACGGACCTGTGCAGGGGGTTGTCATTCCTGCGAAGGCAGGAATCCACTTCTGTCATCCCAACCGAAGCGGAGGGATCTATTAAAAAAACCGCAATCTATTTGGGCTTTGCTTTTTTAATACTATCGGTATATTCACCCACAAATTGTTCTGGAGTGAGATTAAAACTTTGTTGAAGTTCTAATACTGCTTGTGGAGTCGAGTATAGAAGAGGTTCGCTAATCATTTTTCGAAAAAACTGCTCGATCGTATTCAGCAAAGTTCGCATATGTCTTGGAGTAATTATTCTCGTACTATTAGGAAATCGCGCATCTCGGTCACAAACCAACGCTTTTGCAAGAACAACAGGGATGGGCTCATTACGAGCCGGATAATTTCCTCCGAACCATTCTAAACTTTGAAGCAACTGTCCAGCGTCTCTTTTGTGCAGTGAATCTTCATTTTGGTTTTTTGCCTCTATTACCAAAGATACATCTGGCCAAAGCCACAGATCATCGGGTCCTTGTCCATATTCTTGTTCAGGTCTTGTTCCTTCAGCTCCCAAGAGCGGAGCAAGGTCGCATAGTCCCTGCTCGATATTTGCAGGATTCATATCAAAAGATAGTTGTGTTTTGAGTTCGTTAATACTTGCAATTGCTCCGTTCGGATTTTCAAACTGTTTATACCAGTTAAGAATCGCAGCTTGGACACCAAACCTTTTAGTTGTTTTTGGCCTCTTCACAACACCTGGTGGACAAATCATTAACTTGTTATTCTCATAAGCAGACCGTTGAACTTCCAAGGCTTCCCCGGGGTCCACATCATACAAGTAATTTGCGATTCTCTGCAAATACCAGCCTTTCATCCCTGGATTATCTTTGATGTGTTGGTTCATTTCGCTTCGCAGAATGGTAGCAGCTTTGTTTGGATCGTTTGCTAGGGTTGACTCAAAAGCCATCCTTTCAGCACATGCCATATTAAGACGGCTTTGCTCTGTTATGCCCGAAGTCTGTTTACTAACATTCCTGATTGTTTCATTGTAGAACTGCTTCCACCCCCCATCTCTCTTTAGACATTTTCTAATCATATCAACTGTTGCTTTCTCTGGATCTGCATCATCATCTTCCATAGCTAGTTTCGCAAGATCTATTGCCAAGCGTAGTTGTGCTTGCGTATCTGGGTTCATGGCAGATAGAACATCGTGTCTTGCGATGAAATGTGCCAGTTCATCTCCTACGAGCAGAATTACAGCATAATCAGCATGGGAACGTACCGCTCTACCCATTCCTTGTTCGATGCGATAAACTAACCTATTACGTGTGCCCCCTGCAATTCCACTAAGGCTGCTATCATACCTGTCAAGAATACCTTCACCAAATGGCATACCATCCAAAACAAGAACACGACACGAATCGTCAGGAAGGTCTATTCCATCATATCGCTGAACAAAAACCGCAAATAGAGGTTGCACCGGATTGTCCTTTAAGTGCGTTACCGCTTTATTCACTTGGTCGCGTATATAGACGTTTGCTCCTGCACTTTCCCACTCCCGTGCTTTCTGTTCACTTGGAGATAGAACAACCACGTTCAGTTTTTTCGATAGTTTAGTACAGATAGACATCACCCATTCACGGTTCAAACTACTATCTATTAATGATGGAGCTAATACCATCCGTTCCCCAAGGCCTCTATCATTATTAGGGATTACAGGTTTCTCGGCGGCTGAAATGTCACACCCCAATTCCCTTACTAATATTGAATCGTCCGCAAGCGTGGCAGACATAAAAAGTCGGTGAGGTGCTTGATGGAACGCTTTGCTCTTATGAATTGGCAGTATGTCAGGGATTATCTCGATGCCTGCACCTGATACAACACACCGACACCATCGTAGGAGATCTCGAACGTGCGGTACAATAAATTGAAGTTTCTCATCATCAGAATGTACACTTATTACCTTCTCAATTTCAGGCAACAACGGTTTCCAAATCCAGTACGGTATTTCCATAGATTGATTTGGATTCTCATTCGTAACATCTGCCCACACAGCAGGTTTAAATTGGCTACAGGGCTCATTAAGAATTTTTAATATCTGCTTTCTCAGATTACTTTCGGAAATATTCAGTGTAAAACAATCACGAATTTCCTCAACACCAGCATGAGCATCATCGAGCACAACAGCACAGGGACGGAGCATAACTTCATTTCTGTCAAAAGTTGTTTTTGCATTAAACAATTTGTCGTATGTGCAAATGATTATAGCTTTGGCTGAAATTCCGTCCACATGCGGGAAGGTCTTGCCGCCGGGATAAATAACTGATTTCACGCCAAGTTTTTCAGATTCGGTGTATACTTGTTCACAAAGCTGTTTCGTTGGACACAAATAAACGACCGGCTCCTGTGTCTCTTCCATAAAGGACCACAGATAGAGTAAACCTACAGCAGTCTTTCCTATCCCCGTGCTTATTTTAAGAATAATGTCGCGATCCGCTCGACGGTTAGAAAGAAGTCGCAAGGCCTCCTGTTGAGCAGGTCTTAGTTCTATATGAGATGTCCTTCTATCGAGAGACTCGAAGACTGTTATTAAATTAGTTATATCTATGTCCCGCTTTTTTCTTACGTGCTTTTTAAAATCGACCATTATATTATTCCCTCACATTATCATAAGTGTGATCAATAACCTTCCGCGATAAACTGCCTAACAGCTATGCGTCTGTCTTGCATCTCTTGCTTTGTATTCAGATGCACTACTTCCAAACCACACCACCTAAAATCACAATTCCCGCCAACTAAATATCAAATAATAAAAACTAACCCTGCGATGTTTCCTCCCAAAGCTGCTCACAAAATTTTACCCCCAATTCTCGTCAAAGGCAAGGGAAAATTTCCTGTAAAAAATCGCCGAAAATCCGCGTTAATCCGTGAAATCCGTGGTTAATATAATTTCTTTTCTCTGTGCTCTCTGCCTGCCCTGCGTAGCTTTAGCGAAGCGGGGTGCTCTCTGTGGCCCTTTTAATTTACTATTAACTATTGACTATTTACTATTGTTTTTTCTTTTTTGTAAATCCTGTAATCCTGTCTAATTTTTCTTCGTGCCTTCGTGGTTAAATTTCTTCGACCATTTTCAAACAGAACCTGTCGGTCATGCCGGCGATATGGTCATTGGTCTTTTTGTTGGTTGTTATCTTTTTGGTTTCAGGCCGGCGGCTTTGCGCAATTTATCGACCATATCGGTTTTTTCCCAGGTGAAAGTCGGTCCTGTTCGGCCGAAATGCCCGCCGTACGATGTCAGTGCATAAATGGGGCGGGCCAGTTTCAAATGCTCAATCATTTTTTTCGGTGTCAGGGGAAAGACTTCGCGTACAATTTCACCAAGACGCATCCGGCTGATTGGCGAGGTGTGCTCTGTGTCAACCAGAACGGAAATTGGTTCGGCTACCCCGATGGCGTACGATAATTGAATCTCGCAGTTGTCCGCAAGGCGGGCAGCTACGATGTTCTTGGCTATGTATCGGGCCATATAGCTTGCGCTTCTGTCAACTTTTGTGGGGTCTTTTCCGCTGAAACAGCCGCCGCCGTGACTTCCTCTGCCGCCGTAGGTGTCAACGATGATTTTTCGTCCCGTAAGGCCGCAATCGCCTTTGGGGCCGCCGGTGACGAATCTGCCGGTGGGATTGATGTGAAATACCGTCTTTTTGTCCACAAGTTTTTTGCCCAGGACAGGCAGAATGACCGTTTCTATAATTTGTTTTCTTAAATCGGCGTAGCGTATATCAGGCCCGTGCTGCGCGGCTACAACAACAGTGTGTATGCGCATCGGCCTGCCGTTTTTGTATTCAACGGTGACCTGGCTTTTTCCATCCGGTCGCAGCCACGGCAGGCGCCGGTTTTTTCTTACCTTCTCCAGCCGGGTTGTTATGGCGTGGGCAAGGTATATGGGCATAGGCATCAAGACCGGTGTTTCCCTGCAGGCGTAGCCGAACATCAGTCCCTGGTCGCCGGCGCCCTGCTGCTTGTGCAGGCCCGTTCCTTCCGTTACGCCCCGTGATATATCGGGGCTTTGCTTATCGAGGGTGACCATAACAGCGCAGTTTTCGTAATCGAAACCAAACTCGGCTTCGGTATAGCCGATTTGCTTAATCGTGTCGCGAATCAGCGACGGGATGTCCACGATTGCTTTTGTGGTTATTTCGCCGGCAACCACAACCAGCCCTGTTGTTACCAGTGTTTCGCAGGCGACCCTGCTTTGCGGGTCCTGTGCCAGCATCGCATCGAGGATTGTATCGGAAATCCTGTCGGCTATCTTGTCCGGATGGCCCATGGTTACGGATTCGCTGGTGAACAGGTAAGAGGTATCGTTACGGGCCGGATAACTGCCAATAGTTCTTTTCGTCATTGCAAATTATTCCTTCGAAAATAGTTTTTTTGTGCACAAGTGCCGGAAACCAAACAATATAGAAAATACCGGTGCTGCAGTCAAATGAAAAACAGCCCTGATAAAATGCCTGCTGACGCCCTAAATGCTTACAGGATGATTTTGGCCGAGTTATTCGTTTAGTCTCCAGTCGTACCTGGTATATTCGACCGTGTAGTTTTCGGTTTCGAGAAAATCCTTATCAGGCGCGGAAACGTAATTAGTGATAAAGTTCAGCACCGCCCGGGTGGGCGGGTCTTTGTCCTTGAATTTCTTATCCGTGCCGTATTTTTCGATAAATTCCCTGCCGTGCCATGTGGGCCGCAGTATTGCTGAGAGATAAACTACTTTTGCCTGGCTGTCTATACTGAAGGCGTGCTTTTGAGACAGGAATTTTCTGGTCTGGTCGTCGAGCTGCTGCCGGAGTTTGTGTCCGTAATATGGTTCGTTGCGTAGGGCAGGGCCGGATACGCTGGCGTAGGAAATGGCAAAGAATATTTTTGGCTGGTCAAACTGCTGGTAGAAGATTGTGTCCTGAATCATGGAAAGCGTAAATTCTTCATCCATTACGATGACCTTGTATCCGGTCCATATATCCCTGATGTGCCTGATGCTGTTTGGCGGCCATATCAGCCGCAGCATTCGCGAGGACTGGATGGGATAATTGGCGACAATTATGTCCAGCAGTTTTATGTTATAAGCATTAATCCAAAAAGCCATTTGGTCGTTTATCGGCCATTTGGCGTACTGGTTGGGGTCAAGGCCGGCGAATTTGTCAAGCAGCTGTTTCAGCTGCGGTTTTCTCCGGCTTAAATTTTTATAATCAACGTTTCCGTTTTCATCGACGTACTCACGCAAGATATCAGCACAATTGTCGTGAAAAGAGACGGCTGTGTCCTGCTGAACTTCCTGGCCCTGGGACGTTTTTACCGGCAGCTTGTCTTCGGCGGGGGGTGAAGGCGGGACCTGAACCGGTTCCAGTTGGGGCTGGTCGGCAGTGTATATGGGCGGTTCTTCCCTGGTGGGAATTGCCGGTTCAGCGGGTAATGGTACGGGTTCGTTCGGCTGGGGTGCTGGCGGCTCAATAATAGTTTCAACTTCAGTCGCAGGTTGCTTGAGCTGCGGAGGTGCCGGTACAGGCCGCTCGATATTCTGCGTCGGCTGCGGCCGACAGGCAATAAAACCGAGCAAAGCAACCAGCACCACTGCAAGAGCAACCGGATACATAGTTGTGCTGCCGCGATTTTTCAGGAGTATGTTCTCTAAAAGCATAAGCCAATTCGAGTTAACTTTGTCGGAATCTGTGCTGCATTCAGCAACCGACACACAGGAATATAATAATTGTTCTTATCGTATCTTAACAGGTAAATCTTGATTACACCGACTGTTATTTCAGGCATGACAGCGGGATAAACGGTGTTTTCAGCCCTTAAGCACGGCCAAAGGCGCCATTCGGGCAACGGCTTTGGCCCAGCGGCATCCGATAATAATTCTTATAATTTCCTCGATATCCTTATAGGCATCGGGCGCCTCTTCCTTTACTCTGTGCCTGTCGCCGGCTATGAGTCTTATGCCTTTCATACTCTGTTTGAACCGGTCGTCGGTAATAGCAGGTGGTGTTATAATCCTGCCTTTGTGCATTTTTCCCATGGCGGCGGTTCGGCTCATTACTCTGCCTGCGCCGTGGTTTACCGAGCACAGGGATTCCTCGGAATGTTCCGTACCCACCAGCAGAAAGCTTGCGGTTCCCATAGAGCCTGGGGTAATAATGGGCTGCCCGGTTTTGGCGAAGATACTGTTGGCCATCCGGCCTGGACCGAAGGCACGAGTTGCGCCTTTTCGGTGTACCCAAAGCTGGCGGCCAAGGTGCGTTTCCAGCTTTGCCATATTGTGCGGCACATCATAGACAAGCTCCAGCGGCGTGGGCCCGAACATTCTGTTGAAGCAGCGTCTTACCAGCAATGCCATAATGTGCCGGTTGGTAAAGGCAAAGTTTGCGGCAGCAGCCATTGCATTAATGTATTTTTTCCCTTCGCTGGTGTCTGTGGATAAATACGCGAGCATTTTCTTCTGCGGCGTGGGACAGTTTCTTGCGGCTGTATTCATATAAGCATCGGCAACTTCGTAACCGAACCTGCGTGAGCCTGAGTGTATCATCACAAGGATTTGGTTTTTTGAAATACCGAATTCCCTGGCCAAATCTGCGTCAAAAATTTCGGTTACGTACTGGATTTCTATAAAGTGGTTGCCGCCGCCGAGGGTTCCGAGCTGACAGCCGCCTTTTTGGACAGCAGCCGGCGGCACTGCGGCAGGGTCGGCCTGCATTGAACCGTTTTCCTCTATTCTTGCCATGTCGGCGTGGAACTGGTCGGGCTCGAATGCCTCCCAGGCGCGGTGCCTGAATTTTTCGGCAAGCGAGGGAATGGCGGCGACACCTTTTTTTATGACTTGCTCAACGGCGGTTTTGTCGAGGGTAAGATTGGCTTTTCCCTCGCCAAGGGGAATATCACGGGCAATGGAATCGGCGATTTTGTCGGTGTCTATATCACCTTTGAAAAAGGGCGTGGTCAAAAGGCGCATGCCGCAGTTGATGTCATAACCGACAGCAGCGGGCATAATGGCTGTATCCATGCCCAGCACCGAGCCAATGGGGACCCCGAAGCCCACGTGAATATCAGCGGTGGCCAGGACTTTTCTGGCTGGCGGCAAAGAGGCGGCATCCCGCAGCTGGCCCAGGGCGTCAGGCTCGAGATTTATGGTTTCTGAGGCGAAAACGGTCGCGTCGGTAACCATTTGGCCGTGCCGCGGCATCAGCAGCCGAAACGGGTCTATACGAACAAGATTCATCGATGACGGTATCATAAACAAGCACTTTTTACCTTTTATACCGCCCCAGGCCGATATGCAGGCCCTATAATTGGAGGTGTTATTATTATGAACAATAAAATGTTTGTCTGTCAATTGTTAAGTAGGCCGAATTAACTTGACAACAGGCCGTTTTTAAGCTATTTTAGATGTCAGTATGGGGTATACACGAGCTTTGAAAGGGGGGTGTTGAGGGTGTTTATAAAAATGAAGACAAAATCCGTGTTTTTGTGCGTTGTGGCGGGTTTTTTGGTTTTGGGCGTGAATTTGCTTTCGTGGGGCGCCCAAACCAGGGATATCGACGAGGTGCGCACCAAACCGGTGCTCGATGGCAAAGATTTACGAATAATAGATGATTTCGTGACGGAGGCGGTGGGTGAACTTGTCAAATCCACCGATTTTACCTCGATAGCCGAGACCCGCAAGGTCATCGCCGTGCGCAAAGACAGCGACGTCGCAAGCTCTCAGGGCCAGTATTCGGGGCAGTTTTTGGAATCAGCCAGCCGCTGTATTTCCGAAGGGCTGCGGCAGGCTGCCGGATTTACCCCGGACGAACGTCGGTTTAAGGTTATAGTGAATCTGCTGATCCTGGTGAACGACCTTGAAGACCGCCGGCTGGCAGATATAGCCATAGGTTTGTTGGGCAATGAGAATGCGGCAGTTCGGTACTGGGCGGTTCAATGTGTCTGCAGTGCCGGTATGATACAGAAGCTGAATCCGGGCCAGCCGGAGGATGCGGAGCTGGTTGCAAGGATTGCAGCCGAACTTGGCAAAATTATTGAAACTTCGCGTCCGGAGATACTGTCAGTGGCGGCTGATTTTACGGGCCTGCCGCGTGTCGGACAGGGTGAGGATTTACTGGTTCAGATAGCGCGGGCCCGAATAAAACACTACGCCGACTGGAGCGTTGAATACGAACTCCTGGACGGCAAGGTGTTGAAACTGCTGTACGAAAAGATGTCTTCTTCGTCATCCGGGGGTTCGCAGACAGGGCGTTGTTTCGGACAGTTGTATTCCTACATGATTCAAAGGTACATAAAAGACCTCGAAGGCGATACTTTTCTCGCCCCTGACAGCAGGCAGCAATTGGCATCGTCGCTGGTGGAAATTGAGAGAAGCTGTGTGAGCAGGTTTATCGGCGTACCGCAGATTACGATAAAAAGGGGCGTCGAGCAGGACGATGCCCGGAACCTTGAGCAGGAACATTCTCGTCTTTTCGGCACCGAGCAGGCACAGGGGCAGTTGTCGGAAAAACTCGGGTCCGATTACGGTCCGGGGCCGGACGGCAAGAAGCAGACAAGGCCGCTGTCGCTGCCGGAGCCGCCGGAGAACCTGCCGGCCGATAATTAGTTGCCTGTTCGAGCAAGTATCTGCAGCGGCAAATATACGGATTTATTATGCACTTTGCGCAAAGGGATTTTGCGTTGAGGTTTTTATCATTTTTTGTGGCCGCAACGGTTTTATGCCCACTGTCCGGCTGCCGGCGCTGCGTACCTGACCCCAACGAAAGCGTTCTTTATGCGAATCTCGGCGCCCGAATAGGAACACTGGACCCTGGCGATATTGGGGATATCAGCGGAATGGTCGTAGCGGGACAGTGCTGCGAATGTCTGTATCAGTACCACTATCTCAAAAGACCCTACGAGATAATTCCGCAGTTGGCCGCGGGCATGCCGGCCATAAGCGACGACGGTCTGACCTGCACGATAAAAATCGCCAAAGGGGTATATTTTGCGGATGACGCCTGTTTTGACAGGGGCAAAGGCAGGGAACTGACTGCCCACGACTTTGTTTTCGCGTGGAAGCGGATTGCCGATGTCAAAGAACGCAGCAGGAACTGGTGGATTTTCGATAACAGAATCGTCGGACTCGATGAGTTTCGGGAATATACGAAATCGGTTGGAAAAAATCACCTCGTGGATTATTCAAGGCCCGTTGCCGGACTGCGGGTCCCGGACGACCATACG
>DATKWV010000112.1:0-12365 GCA_035529405.1 Sedimentisphaerales bacterium
GGTGCCGGCTTTGGCACTTGCAAAACAGCTCATAGACGAGGGCAAAATCGGGCGGGTGCACCACTTTAACGCCGTTTACTACCAGGACTGGCTTGTGGACCCCAATTTCCCGATGGTCTGGCGGCACGACAAAAAGCTTTCGGGTTCGGGTGCTCACGGGGACATGAACGCACATACCGCAGACCTTGCCAGGTTTCTGGTCGGAGAAATAGAGTCAGTAACGGCAGCAGAAGAAATTTTCGTCAAGGAACGGCCTCTGGCTGACGGTACGGGCACGGGAACAGTTACGGCTGACGATGCAATGTTTTTTATCGCGCGTTTTCGTGAGGGTGCACTGGGTACGTTTATGGCCACACGTTTTGCCACCGGACGCAAGAATTTCCTGCGCCTTGAAATATTCGGAAGCGAAGGCAGCCTGGTTTTCAATCTTGAACGTCTCAACGAGCTTGGGTTTTATTCGAGAAGTGACGAAGGCAGCGAACAGGGCTTCCGCAATATCTTAGTCACCGAGTCGGTCCATCCGTTTATCGGCGCCTGGTGGCCGCCGGGACATATCATAGGCTGGGAGCACACCTTTATTCACGAGGTCGCTGATTTGCTCAAGGCCATTGCCGCCGGCGAAAACGTAAAAGCCGACTTTTACGACGGTATGCGGTGCCAGCAGGTGCTGGATGCCGTCTGTCAATCCGCTGAAAGCGGCAGGTGGGTAACAATACCGGAAAAATAACAACAAGTTTACGGAGCTTTATATTGAGAAAGATGAAGTTGCCGCGAAACTTTAGCTGCGGGGTGGTATTTATTTTAGCGTTCTGCAGCATGTCATTTGCATCGGACGGCCAAATATACAGGGAATACTCCTATACGAAAAGATGGGGCGAAAGCGACCCCTGTGCCACTCACCCCTGGGCCAAGCAATACCGCAAGCGGGCTGAAAAAGTCCTCGAAGGCATTGATTTGGAAAAAGCCGTTAAGGCCGAATTAAGGGTCGAATACTGGGGAGGACACATCGGCACAGGCGAACAAAAATTCAGGGTAAACAACAACAACTGGATTTACATACCGCAACCGGAAAATACGCCAACCGACCCTGTATGTTATTACCGAACGGTTCTGGGAAACCCGCCTGTTGAAATCCCTCTCGAACACCTGAAAAGCGGCAGCAACGTATTCCAGTTCACGGCAGGGCCCCAAATTAAGTACAATTTCGGATGGGGATGGTATCACATTTACTGCTTTACGCTGCGGGTGTACTACGACCGGTCGAAACCACATCCCACGGGAAGGATAATATTCCCGTATGCCGGCGCTGCAATAGGTGACAAGGCCGTAACAGCCGCCAGTGCGCAAAGCAGCAACAGCAAAATAAAACAGGTTGACTTCGTTGGATACTACGAAGATTTCGACTGGGCCGGTAACGGCCGATTCAGGCAATGGCACTATCAATACCAGTACGGAAAAATCAGGCATCATTTAGGCACGGCAACCGAACAACCTTACGCTGTAGTCTGGGACAACGTGTGGGTGCCTGACCAGGATGAGCCGATGAAGATAAAGGCCGCAATCACCGACGAAGACGGCATAACATACCTGACACCTGCAGTTGAGGATATTGCGCTGGTTCGGCAGGGACGGTCGGTAAAAATGTACACTTCTTATGACGTGCCGGAAGTATTCGGCGCCTACCGCGCTCAAAAGCATTACTGCAGTATAAACATAGCCGATAAGCTCAAAAAGGCCGGTGCGGCAAAACTGGTTATCTCAACCTGGTCGGGAGAGGAGCTGTCGGAAATCGGTATTAACGACAAGCCGATTGCAAACGAACTGGGTGAGGTAATCGACTACAGTTATGACATGATAGACGTACCTGTGAAGATATTGAAAAGAGGAACAAACCGTTTTTACGCTTTTTCCACGTCTGATTACCACAAGGCCGAGATAAACTGGCCCGGCCCGGTGCTGCTGGTGGAATTCCGGTCGTCAGACTTAGGCAAAGGCCGGCTGACAGCCACGATGTTAGAGGCGCTGCAAAGCGAAAACCGGCGGGTACGTGAATATGCCGCCCAATCGCTTGGTCAGCTAAAATGTACATCTGCAGCCGATGTTCTAATTAAATGCTTAAAGGACGATAACTGGAACGTGCGCGCCGCGGCAGCGAAAGCATTAGGCCAGATCGGCGACTCCGCGGCGGTCAGGCCGCTGCTGGAAGTTCTGAAAAACGAAGAAAAATATACAAGGGACATCTGGCGGGTGCGAAAGAACGCCGTCTCGGCCCTGGCACAAATCAACGGCCGAGAGGCTGTGGAAGATTTAATCGCAGCCTTGCAGGACCAGGACCCGTTTATCCGGGCGTATGCGGCTTATGCGCTGGGCCATACAAAGAACAAAAAAGCCGTGAAGGCATTGAAGGTGCTGCTTGAGGATAAAAACGCGAATGTGCGCAAATGCGCATCGGATGCGCTTGCGGCAATTACAGGCAAAAAATAAAAGCAATAGTTATTTGTACGATTTTTAAACCCTTAACCCTTTTATAAGGAGAGTGCTATGAAATTAAGCATGGACACAATCAGTTACTGCGGCTATTTCACCGACGGCGAACATATCCCCATTGAAGAAGCAATGGCCAGGGCCGCTAAGTTCGGATATGACGCCATAGACGTATTCGCGCATCGTCCGATGGCATTTCCAATGGACCTTTCCGCCGACAAGAGAAAAAAGATTGTGGATACGGCTGGTTCGCTTGGCCTTGGGCTTGCGGCCGTGGAGTGCTGTACAAATTATATGAATTCGGACCACGCATTGGTCTTTACTCGCGAAAAAGAGATACTTTATACAAGGCAAGCTCTCAAGCTGGCCAAGGACCTCGGTATTCCAATCGTGCGGATTCTGGCCGGCTTTATCGGGTATTTTATGAATCCCCACGCCCTAAGCGGCTACGGCAACCCGGCCTTCCACTCGCGGTCGCTGGGCGTTTCGCAAAACAGGGACTGGCTCGAACAATGGCACGCTGTAAGGGAAAGTCTGCGGGAAGTGGCTTTGATGGCGCAGGATTTCGGTATAACTCTGGCTTTGCAGACGCATCCTGAAATAACAAACAACAACGAAGAAACCCTCGAAATGATTGAAGAGGTCGGCGTGGACTCTTTGAAAGTGGGTCTGGACCTGCCGCTTTTCGAGAGCCAGGAGGATGAATTTGTTCGAAATACGGTGCTGAATATGAAGGGTCTTATGGTCCACAGCCACAGTATATCAATAGCTAAAAAGGCAACCGTAGCCGGGGCGGTATTCGGCTGGGACGAGGTGGTGCCGGGAAGCGAAAAAGACCCGTGCAACTGGGAGGTTTTCTTCAAAGCGTGTAAGGACATCGGCTATAAGGGACACCTTGCCCACGAGCAGTGCTCGCCGATGATTGTCAAGGGGCACAAGATAGCCGACCTCAAAGAAGTTGACAAGCGCAACCAGCAGGCGATAGACTTCCTGAAGTCGCTTTTGAAGAAGCTGGATTACTACACAGGGCAAAAAAAATAGGCCGTTCAAGAAGGACTATTCAGCGATAACCAACAAAAAAGCCCTGCTCGAAAAGCGGGGCTTTGGCTTTTATATTTGGGTTTAACCAGCCAAACCGGGCTTTCCCAAAGCGTTTGAGCCGGTATGGTGTTTATCTTTTTTTCCTTAGTGCTAAACTGCCAAAGCTTACCAGCAGTATCGTCACAGGCTCTGGAACTGCCCACGTACGAAAATTGAAGTCGATATCGCCTCCTGGACAGGATATGCCTCGACTATATGGATCATCTTCAACGGCGTCCCAGCTTAAGCCAGCACCACCTATAATTTGCTCATATGTAAGGTCACTGGTAAGGTACAATCTGTATGAATGATCGGGAACGAGTGATATATATGGTGTATCGATTTCAAACCAACCAAGACCCTCGATAAGGCCAGCTGAAAAATCTGTACTCCAAAGTACTGTCCCACCGTCTCTAATCTGAAAAGATACCGTCACACTGGAAGGTACAAAACCTGAACAAAGATGAAGATCAACTTGCTCAAGGTTATTCATTGCAGGTCGAAATTCCTGCCATAGCCACCAGTTTCGCTCTGCTCCAAATCCTATAAGCCCCATATCTTCACAGGCTTGGTCCAGGATTAAAGCGCCGTAACTTATCGAAGTGAAGATAAATAAAGAAACCAACATTAAGCCCACTATGTTCCGTTTCAACATCCCACATTTCCTTTTATAAAGGTTACATGTTTTGCGCAACAGCTATGTAAAAACCTGCCACAGGAAAACGATAATTTACTTGGCACGCCTCTATGTTTCTGTCAAAGATATGGCCCTTGGCCTCCTTATCTCACTGTAAATTAACACAAAAGGTTTTGTTTGTCAAGAAAATTGTTTTAGGATACTAAAAGTTGCCGTCTGGGAATCTGGGGACAGCGTAGTGATTTGTTGACAATTGGATTCGATTGGCGTGCTTGACGGCTGCCAATAATAAAGCCCCGCTTAAAAAACGGGGTTAAACTAGGGTTAAAGTAGGGTTAAACTAGGGGTTAAACTAGGGACAGCCTCGTATTTTCTTTAGGCACTTTAGCACACTTTAAGCACTTTAAACTTCTCTGTGGCCAATTTTTTGGCCGCGAGCATCGAGCATCCAGGAGGATTTCTCTTGACTTTTGCTTGAAATTTGGTATAATACCCAGGATTGGGGCAACGACGCCCGCCGCCAGCGGGAAGCTGTTTAGGGTGCGATATTTTCCACCGCATACTCTCATAATGAATAAACCTCATCAAAAAATGAATCCAGGATGTAAAATGCCATTTAACCAGTTACCAATTACCCATTTAACCAATCACGAGCATCCAGTATCGAGCATCCAGGAGGATTTCTCTTGACTTTTGCTTGAAATTTGGTATAATACACAGAATTGGGGGGCAACGACGCCTGCCGGTAGCGGGAAGCTGTTTAGGGTGTGATATTTTCCACCACATACTGTCATAATGACTAAACCTCATCAAAAAATGAACCAGGGATGTAAAATGGCATTTAACCAATTACCATTTAACCAATTACCATTTACCAATTACCATTCACCATTACCCCGAATTATGCAAAACAAAGCCAATTTACTGCATACTCAAACGAACGTAACTAACGTATTAACAAAGAATTACGAAAATGTACGACTTTGCATACGCCCCAAAACAAACCCAATTTGTCCCGGCCCAGCCTCTGGCCAAGCCCGATGAATGTAAATAAAGTATTAACAAAGGCAATCTGGGGACGCCATACTAATTTCTTGACAAATAGTGCTCCGTCGCTAATCAATCGATGGCTGTCATTCCTCCGAAAGCAGGAATCCAGTTTATCAAAAGTCTGGATTCCGCATCAATCGCGGAATGACAACTCCTCAAATTACGTGCGACAGAGTACTAAATTCGATTCCCCGGATTCATCGGTATCAACAAAAAAGCCCCGCTTAAAAAGCGGAGCTTTGTATAAACACCGTCCATCGTCCCGGAAAAGTTTAATCTTTGCTCAAAGGCAGCAGAATCAACTGGGTATAGCGTCCGTTATATACCAGCAGCAAAACACTTTCGTTTTTGCCTGCCTTTTCCATAGCGCTGCTGAAGTCCTTTATATTCGAGACCTTTTTGCGGTTGACCTCCTGAATCAGCACCCCGGGCCTGATACCTGTTTGTGCAGCCGAAGAATCAGGTTCGACCTTTGTCACGATTACGCCGCTAAGACCTTGGTAGCCGAAACGTTCGGCCAGCTCATCGCTAAGGTTTTCAACGGTAAACCCGAGTTTCTCCAGCGCCTTGGAGCCTTCGGCGGCGGCCAGCATCTCCTCAGAGCGCTTACCGAGCTGGGCGGTAACGTCTTTGCGCTTGCCGTCACGGATAATAACAAGATTTACATCAGTACCCGGCTTGAGCATCGCCACACGGTTGCGAAGCTCGTTTGGCGCCTTAAGCTTCTCGCCCTCAAATTCGATTACCACGTCGTAGCGCTTCATACCCGCTTTTTCGGCAGCGGAATCCTTCATAACATCGGTAATTACCACACCTTCAGTGTCCTCCAGCCCCATAGATTTGGCCATATCGGGGGTAAGCTGGTCGATATAAACACCAAGCGCCCCGCGTTCTACAGTGCCGCCTTCGATAATCTGCTGGTAAACAGACTTGGCCATGTTAACCGGTATGGCCATCCCGATACCCATACTGCCTCCGCTGCGCGTAACTATGGCCGTGTTAATACCAACGACCTGTCCGTCCAGGTTAATCAGAGGTCCGCCGGAATTGCCTGGGTTAATGGCGGCGTCGGTCTGGATAAAATCCTCGTACTCACTCAGGCCCATCCTTCTGCCGGTGGCACTGACGATACCGCTTGTTACGGTGTGACTTAACCCGAACGGGTTGCCGATTGCCAGCACCCATTCGCCGACTTTGAGCTTATCAGAATCCGCAAGTTCGAGGAAGGACAGGTTCTCGGCATCGATTTTCACCACCGCTACGTCGGATTCCGGGTCGGTACCAACCACTTTGGCATTCTTAAACTCCCTGCCGTCAGAGAGTTTGACAGTGACTTTTTCGGCTTCGCGCACGAGGTGATTGTTGGTCAGGATATAGCCGTCGGACGAAACGATGAAACCCGAACCCTGGGCCACTTGGCGAGACTTGGGCCGAGGCTGGGGCTGGCGCTGTGGGAACTGGCGGCGGAAGAAAAAATCGAAAAAGTCGTCATCGAACGGTTCACCAAAGGGCCCGTCCCGCATAGGCGAGTACTGGCTTGCAACGGTTTTTTCGCTGAACAGGCCGACCACCGCGGGAGAGCTTTTTTCGGCGATTTCGACGAATGCCTTGCCAATCTGGCGCACGGCATCAATACCGTCACTTTCGGCGGCATAGCCAAACGGCCCGGCTGAAAATAAGACAAATACAAGAAGTGCTGCTGTTAGAACAGAACAGGTAAGGTTTTTTTCTTTTGCTGTGACAGGCATTTTTTTACCTCCAAATTGGTTAACGGTATAATCGTTGCGTTCAGTAATGTTACGATTTTATTAACAACAGGTTCAGGATGTCAATGAGTTTTTGGTGCAAAAACCTGCAAAAAGGCCGAAAAAACGCAGGTAACAGGTCCTCAATCCGGAGCCGCAAAAGCGGAAAACCGGCTCTGGGGCCCAAAGACAGAATTTTTTGACCTTGGCTATTGACAGGGTTGTTTTCAAAGACGAGAATTATATGCGAAGCTGTTTAATAATTTCCAGCTTTTTGGGGAGAATTGACCATGTCAGTGATAGAATTTTTGGACAAATCAGAAGTCAGCTACCAGGTTACGGTACATCGGCCGGTTTTTACCGCCCAGCATATGGCGGCGGTCGAGCATGAGTCCGGTAAATACGTGGCCAAACCGGTAGTCGTCAAGGCTGACGACAAGTATTATATGTGTGTGCTTTCAGCAAGCGACAAGGTTGACTTAAACGCCCTGAAAAAACAGCTGAACGCAAAATCCGTCCAGCTTGCCACCGAAAAAGAAATGACGCAGCTTTGCAAGGACTGTGAACTCGGGGCCGAACCGCCCTTCGGCAGCCTCTATGACATGCCTACCATTATCGACAAGGTCCTTGAAAAAGACGACCACATCATGTTCCAGGCAGGCTCACATGAAAAGGCCATCCGTATGAGTATGGATGATTACCGCAAGCTGGCTGCACCACGGGTACTTGAGTTCAGTTACAGGGCCGGGCTGTAAAATTAAACCTTGTACGGTCAATACCTGTACCGGCTGCCGGTACTATATCGACAGATAACTGTTTTTGCGCAACGCTACCTATGAGTTTCAGGTACAGTCGGCAGTAACCATCACTTGATTTCCTCGTCAATCCAGCCCACAAGCTCTTTCAAATCCTCAAGCGTTATGTCTCCCATGTGGGCGATGCGGAAGGTCTGGTCTTTGAGTTTGCCATAGCCGTTGCCGAATATGGTATTATGCTTTTGCTGCACAGCATTTATCACCTCGGAAACGCTGATGCCGGTATTGTTTTTTACTGTTGTAAGGGTGTTTGAGGCGTATTTTTCCTCGCAAAACAGTTCGAACCGGTCTTTTGCCCAGTTCCTGACGAATTCAGCCATATTTTTGTGTCGCTGCCAGACATTCTCCATTCCCTCCTGAACCAGCTTCTTGCACTGGTAGTTAAGGGCCATAATATGGGGGATATTGGGCGTAGTGAGCGTCTGGTTCTTGGCGGCGGCCTTTGCCCAAAGCTGAAAATCAAAATAATAACCCCGGCCGGGGACGTTTTTACTTTTTTCCAGCGCCCGGTTACTAACAACGGCAACAGCCAGGCCCGGGGGGATGGCGAAGGCCTTCTGTACGGACGCAAATGTTACGTCCCAGCCCAGCCGGTCAAAGTGCAAAGGCAGCCCCACCATTGCGCTTACGGAATCGACAAATACCAGAACCTGCGGATACTTTTCTCTCAGCAGTTCGCTTATTTCATAAACCGGATTCATCAGGCCGGTACTTGTTTCACTGTAAACAAGAGTAATCGCAGCATATTTGCCGGCGGCCAGCTTGTCATCGATAATTTCAGCAGTGGTGGGTTTGCCCCAATCGACGGCAAGCACATCGACTTTTCTGCCGCAGTCCCTTGCCACGTCGGCCCACTTGTCACTGAAAGCTCCACAGCATGTTGCAAGAACCGTTTCATCGAAACCCACACAATTGCGAATAGCGGCTTCCCAGATACCCGAAGCGGAAGACGTGGACAAAAACACGTTCTGGTCGGTATAAAGGATTTTTTTGAGCATCTCGACCGTTTCGCCGTGCAGCTGGGAATACTCCTTGCCGCGATGTCCGAGGGTTGGTCTCGCAAGCTGCTGAAGGACGTCATCATTGACCTTCACCGGACCGGGGATAAACAGTCTTGGGGGGTTTTTCCAATCTACCATACAATTGCTCCTGTAAAAAAGCTTATAGTTTCTGAATCGTCAAACCCGAATATACCTTGGGATAGAAAAAGGTCGATTTCTGAGGCATCCTGGCCCCTGTCCGGGCTGTCTTTTTTATCTGGTCAATCGTCGGAGGATTCATAAAGAAAGCAAGCTGTTTTCGGCCGGCGTCAACTTCAGCGATGGCCTGCTCTACGGTGTTTTCGGTGTCTTTGAGATATTCGACGTTGCGGCCAAGGGCCTGGTTTTCCTCACTGATAAACAAAAGTTTTTCCAGAACCAGCTTATGCAGCACGACAACATCAAGGCACTTCAAAACGGCCTTTATGTCGGGCGCAAAGGTATCAATGATGCGATTGTCCTTAAGGACCGCTGTGTAAAAGGTCTTGTCTGCTGCGTACATACCGAACGCATTTCCTGCATTTGCCGGCTCTGTTCTCATCTGGTTGAACATCTTTCGCATTGCCGCCGGCTTAGTTGCCGGTGAAGGGAAAAAGTATTCGGTGATTTCAAAATCTTTTCGTATATCGTTCAGCAGCCGGCCGAAATCAAAACCGTCCACACCACTGACTAAGCGGTGTGTGGCCAAAACCGCCAAATCCTTTGAACAGATGTTGGAAAAGGCGGTCATCTGATATGCAGCGGCAGGATTCTTTGTCTGCCGGGCGTAAGAGACAGCCGCTGTATAACGATGATGACCATCGGCAATAACACAGTCTTTGTCGCGCATCATTTCAGCAACAGAAGTAACCTGTTCGCCGGCGGTGATTGCAAAAAGCCGGTGGCGAACACCTTGCTCATCCGTAAAATCAATGACAGGCTGTTCGACAGTGACATCTTCAATAACTCTCTCGGCAATCCTTTTTTCGTCTTCGTAAAGCATAAAAACCAGCCCGGGTTGTGCGCCTGTGGCCTTCAGAAGGTTCAGGCGGTCGGCTACGGGGGCGTTGAGTGTGTGCTCGTGGGCCATGACGGTTTTGCCGAGCTGTTCTATTCTGGCCAAAGCTATGAAACTGCTGCGCTGATACGGGGTGTCGGCAAGCTGAAAATTTTGTACATAAGCATAAACAGCTTCAACTGAATCCTGCTTCAAGACGCCCTGGTTAATCCAGCTATTAAGACAGCCGGCGGCCCTTGTGTATTGATTATTTGCGGGATTATCGCAGGGGTCGGTTCGGCCTTTTATAATTCGCACGATATTATACCTGCTCTTTTCGTAAAGCCGGTTTTGCAGGGCCGGGTCTATAACATCGTAAGGCGGCGCAATACATGCACCCACGTCGCCCACGACGGCCTTGTCGAACCTGAACGCCTTGAACGGTTTAATTTCCACACTCGTACCCGGCTAAGTTACTTTATTTACAGAGCTTATGGCCAAAGGTATTCGTCCTGTCACAAATGCCCGAATACAGAACCGCAAAGGGTACCAGATAAAATATAAATTGTCAAATGATGTCGAACGCTGTTTTGGTTATGATAACCTGGAAAATCCCATCGGTGAAAGTGACGAATTGAAACAATTATCGAAAAAAGTATTGTGATAATTGATTTATGAGGTGAAAAAATGGATAAGGAACAGGTCAAAAAAATAATCGACAATCCGTTTGAATACGATGAGTCCAAAGAAGATTCTTACTGCTCTATGTTAAGGGACTTATTCAGTAAAAAAATGCGCTGGGTTATGATCAATCTTTATGTATGGTCTTTTTTCTTCATGGCTCTGGCTATTATTAGCGCCGTCCAATTCTTCAGAACCGACCAGACCAGATACCACATTATGTATGCGACCATCTGTCTTGGTTGTTCCCTAAGCATTGGCTTCTGTAAGGTTATCACGTTCGTGATGCTCCAAAGACACAGTGTGAAACGAGAAATAAAGAGGCTGGAGCTTCGGGTCGCTGAATTGAACCAGACAGTGAAAAACAAATAACAGAAACTTTATTGTTTATTGAAAGGGGCCGCAAATGTGTGGGTTAAAAATCTGCCTGTGGATAGCAGGTATCTTGTGCCTGCTGAGCGTATTTGCGATGTTTTTGCCTATGTCGGTCTGGGAACCCATTGCAAAGGCATTTGATGCGCAGTTTGAATTGCCGGATTCGCCGCTGTTCGAGTATACGGTTCGCCTGATGCTGGCTACATACGCTGGAATAGGGGTGTTTTTTATCATTCTTGCGCTTCGACCCTTGGATTACGGGATTATGGTGCCGTTCTCAGGTCTGGCTGCTGTTGTTCTGGGAGCTGTTTGTGCGATAACGGGGCTGGCCGTGGGAATGCCTGTCCTGTGGTTCTTGGGTGATTCTATATCCTGCGCGGTATTGGGTATTCTCGTTCTGCTGTTCTGGCGAAAGGCAAAACAGACTTCCGGGCCTGTCTGAATCTTTTCCCGGCCGAACCACCGGTGTAGGGTATTTATTGTTCGGCTTTCTGTGCCAGATAGCGGTTTATAGCGGCGGCGGCGGTTCTGCCGTGGCCCATGGCCTGTATGACGGTAGCGGCACCGGAGACAATGTCTCCGCCGGCATAAATACCATCCAGCGAAGTCCTGCAGTCTTCGTCCACGACAATGTTTCCCCATTTGTTGAACTGAAGGCCCGCGGTGGTCTGACGGATTAAGGGATTTGCGATATTGCCTATGGCTATAATCATCGTGTCAACGTCTATGGTAAACTGTGAGCCTTCTACGGGTATGGGCCTTCTTCTGCCTGATTCGTCCGGTTCGCCCAGTCTGTACCTGAGACATTCGACAGCCGTTACGTGGCTATCTTTGTCGCCAAATATCTTTTTGGGGCTGACCAGCGTATGAAATTCTACGCCTTCCTGTTTTGCGTGATGAACTTCCTCTACCCTTGCGGGCATTTCTTTTTCCGTCCTTCGGTACAGCAGCAGGACTTTTTGGGCCCCGAGTCTTATGGCGGTTCGGGCAGTATCCATAGCCACGTTGCCCCCGCCGACAACGCCAACTCTTTTGGAAACGGCGATTGGGGTATCAGCACCTTTGCCGAAATCGTAGGCCCGCATAAGATTGGCACGGGTCAGATACTCGTTTGCACTGTAAACACCGACAAGCGATTCGCCTTCAATACCCATAAAGCTCGGCAGACCCGCACCTACACCGATGTAAACCGCGTCAAAACGGTATTCGTTACTGTCCCCTGGCCGGCTGTGCTGTACAGTTGGCGATGTCTGCAAAACATCGTGGTTCATCATCTGCTCGATGGTAAGGGTCCTGCCGACAACAAAATTGCGCACGATTTTAACGCCCATTTTTTCCAGGACTGCAATCTCATCGTGTACGATTTTTTTGGGCAGCCTGAATTCCGGGATTCCGTAAACCATCACGCCGCCGGTCTTGTGAAAGGCCTCGAAGACAGTAACATCGTGTCCTGCCCTGGCCAAGTCCGCTGCAGCTACAATG
>DATKWV010000113.1:0-5609 GCA_035529405.1 Sedimentisphaerales bacterium
TGCTTCGCCGGATATTGAATGTTGCATAGCGATATGTGTTTGCTTTCACATTGTTTTGCTTAAAGACGAGATGTTCTTAAAATCAGTGCTGCGATGAGAATTGATTCCTACCAGTTCGGCAGAATTGTTATCGATGGGGCCGGGTACGACAGCGACTGCTTGGTCACAGGCGGTTGTGTACTGCAGAACTGGCGAAGGCGCCAGGGCCATTTGCTGGCTGCCGAGGATTTGAAGCCTGTTATTGATGCCGCGCCGCAGGTGCTGGTGGTCGGCTGCGGCGCATTCGGTATGATGAAAGTGCCTCAGCAGACAGTACAGTTACTCCAGCAGAAGGGTATCCGCTGCGAGCCGATGAAAACTGCTAAAGCTGTTCAGCGATTCAACCAGTTAATGCACGAGGGGGCAAATGCCGCTGCCGCGTTTCACCTGACCTGCTGAAGCTGTGCCCGGCCGTGCCGACAAATATGCCGCCCTGCGAATCCAAAATCCTGCCGAAAAACTGGCCTTGTACCAGCCGTCCGGCCGATATAATAGGCAAATTTGCAAAAAACCGCTTGAATTGCCACTGATTGGTCTTATACTGTTAATATCGATGCGGGTGTAGCTCAGTGGTAGAGCGTCACGTTGCCAACGTGGATGTCGTGAGTTCAAGTCTCATCACCCGCTTTGGTGGACATAGTGTCGGCAAGTTACCGACTATGCCATAGTACGGCGCGGGTTGTCGATACGTTTGATGGTTTGAACCGAAAAAATGCCGGAACCTGGCGAGGGGAATGTGTATCTCTTCTGCCATTTTTCTTTAGCGATTGCAATACACTTAGTATTTGGGAGAGCCCGATGGACCCAGAGCAGGAACCCTTAGATGTCAAGAATACCGTGACCATTGAACAGGCCGGCCCGTGCCGAAAAAAGGTCGTCGTGGAAATACCCGAACAGGCGATAAAGGACGCCACAGACCGGCAATATGAGACTTTGCGTAAGGAAGCTATGGTCCCGGGCTTCAGGCCCGGCCGGGCGCCGCGCCGCCTGCTGGAAAAAAGGTTCGGAAAAGAAGTAGCCGAACAGGTCAAGCTCAAATTACTGGCCGATGCCGGTGATTCCGCCGTTAAGGACAGTCAGTTGAGTGTCCTTCGAGAACCCGATATAGATTTTGAAAAGGTAGTGCTGCCCGAGTCCGGTGCGTTGAAGTTCGAGTTCGAAGTGGAAGTTCGTCCGGAGTTTGATTTGCCTGTTTTGGAAGGCATACCTGTGGAAAAGAGAAAACTGCAGGTTACAGACGACCAGATTACAAGGGAAATCGAGCAGCTGCAAAGGTGGTCCGGTATGTGGGTGCCGCGCCAGGACGGCAGCGTTGAGCTTGACGACCAGGTCATAGCCGATGTGATATTGAAGGTCGAAGACGTTCAGGAGCACGAAAAGCTCGATAACATAGAAGTATTTGTAAGACCCAAAGGCTTTGTAGCCGCTGTGCCGGTTGAGGACCTTGACAAGCTGCTTGTTGGTGCGAAACCCGGCGACAGCCGGCAGAGTACTGTTGAAGTGCCCGGGACCTATTTCAAAAAAGAATATCGCGGCAAAAAGGTGGATATTGATATTCACGTCAAAGACGTCAAATGGCTGAAACCGGCGCCGCTGGATGAGAATTTCTTCAAGAGGTTCGGTGTCGACAGTGAAAACCAGATGCGCGAAAACCTCAGGGACAACCTGCAGAACAGACTGGAACAGCAGGTAAGGACCGAGATGACCGAGCAGATTTACAAATATATGCTCGACAACACCGACTTCGAGCTGCCGACCGATATTGTTGCCGACCAGGCCACCACTGTTCTGCAGAGAAACTATTCGAACCTGCTCAAGCGCGGCCTGGGGCCCGAAGAGATTGACCGGCAGATTCAGCAGATTCAGGCCGCCAGTGAGCAGCAGGCCAAACAACAGCTTAAGACATTCTTTATTATGGATAAAGTCGCCGAGAAGCTCGGCATTGAAGTCACCGACGAGGAAATCAACGGCCAGATTGCCGCGTTGGCCATTCAGCGGCATCAGAGGCCTGAAAGATTGAAAGAGCAGTTGACACGTGACGGCTCATTGGCGCAGTTTAAGCTGCAGGTATGCGAAGACAAGTGTGTGGCCAGGCTGCTTGAGTCGGCGCGGATAGAAGATGTCGAGGGCGAAAAAAAGCCCGCCAGGGGCAAAAAAGCCGCCGCAGCCGCCTCAAAGAAGACTGATGTAAAAGCCGCAAGTACCGCCGCTGCCAAGAAAAAAACCGCTAAAAAAGGCAAAACCAGCGCTAAAAACAAAACCGACAAGTGAAAATATCCGACAAGCTCTACAGCTTGATAATCAGGCCTTTGAGGCTGTAGAATTATAACTGTTTGCTGAACAACCCGAAAGGAAGAACGTGAAAAACATGCAGGCTTATGACCAGTATGGCCAGTATCAGCGGTATCGGCAGATGAGTCTGGACGATATGCTGCTTGAAAACCGCATTGTTTTCCTCATAGGTGAAATATCATACCAGCGGGCTGCTGAGGTTATTATGAAGATGTTGTATCTCGACAACCTCAAGCGCAATGCTGAAATCAGTCTGTATATCAATTCGCCCGGCGGCACTGTTGACGATACAATGGCAATTTACGACACCATACGTTTTATCAGTTCTCCGATTGCGACCTATTGTATCGGCAGGGCGCAGTCGGGTGCTGCGGTAATACTGGCGGCCGGCACCAAAGGAAAAAGACATGCCCTCCCCCACGCCAAGATTATGCTCCATCAGCCCTGGGGCGGGGTCACGGGCCAGGCCGCAGACATCAAGATTCAGGCCGAGGAAATCTTGAAGGCAAAGCAAATGATTAATAGTATTCTTGCCGAGCATACCGGCCAGCCTGTCGATAAAATAGTTACCGAAACGGAAAGAGACCGGTATATGTCCGCCGAAGAGGCAAAACAGTACGGCCTTATTGACGAAGTCCTGCAGCACGGACAGCAGGAACAAAAAAAGAGTAAATGACCGGATAATACATTACGGGATGTGAATTATGGCGCTTAATCAGGATTTAGTACCGATTGTTATCGAAAAAAGCGGCAGAACCGAACGAGCCTATGATATTTACTCCAGATTACTCAAGGACCGGATAGTTTTTCTCGGTGACGCCCTGAATGACGCAAGGGCCAACCTGACTATCGCTCAGATGCTGTTCCTCAGCAACGAGGACAGCAAAAACGACATCCATTTTTATATCAACTCACCGGGCGGCTCCATAACCGCCGGCCTTGCCGTTTACGATACTATGCAGTCTCTGCGCTGTGATGTTGCCACTTACTGCATCGGCCAGGCCGCCAGTATGGCCGCTGTTCTGCTGGCCGGCGGAAAAAACGGAAAACGTTCCATGTTAAAAAACAGCAGGGTCCTTTTGCACCAGCCCCTTATCACCGGCGTACTTGAAGGACCCGCTACCGACATCGACATAGAAGCAAAGGAGATACTCCGCTTGCGAAGCCGGCTTTATGATATTTTGGCGGAACATACCGGTCAAAAACCGGAAAAAATAGAAAAAGACTGTGACCGCAACCTCTGGCTGCAGGCCGACGAAGCCCTTGAATACGGACTGGCAGACAGAATACTGCAAAAAACGCCTGATATTGTCAGTGTTGTAAGGCCTGCTGCGGGGGAGACCGAAAGTGAAAGCTGAAAGCTCAGCAGGGATTATCTGTCGCTTTTTTTGCGCACTTGCAGCGGCCTTGTTTTTCATTTCTATTGCCGGCTGCGAAAACGGCGACCTCAAACTGTCGCCACAGCAGGTTCGCGCCCTCAGGCAGCAAAATGCCCAGCTGGCCGTGCAGGTAAAGCAGGCACAGGCCGACAACCAGAATTTGCAAAATCAGCTCCGCACTTTAGCAGGCCTGGAAGGCGGTCTTACCGCTGAAACTATTTACAACCTGCAGAGTATTAAAATCACCGGCTACACCGGTTTTTACGACAAGGACGGAGACGGCCGCAGGGAAAAACTGCTCGTTTATATTCAGCCGATTGATGCCGAGGGCGACATAATAAAGGCTGCCGGTGCCGTTGAGGTTGGACTTTGGAACCTGAACGCAGCTGCCGAAAATGCTTTGCTTGGCCGCTGGACGGTGCAGCCGCAGGAACTGAAGGAAATGTGGTTTGCCACCTTTATAACTATTAATTACAGGTTGATGTTTGACGTATCGCCGGATATCGCCGATATCGACACGCCTTTGACCGTGAAGGTTGCCTTTACCGATTATCTCTCCGGCAAAGTATTCACCGGGCAGAAAGTAATTGAACCACCAAAATGATGTGCTGCTGAATGTTTTTCACACGCCGTTATCCGCTTGCTTCAGCGCTGTTTGCGATACTCAATTACTACTACTGAAGCAATCGCATCCGGTGCTGTCTCGGGCAGGTAAAGAAGCACCCCGTCCTGTGTCTTATCGACCCGCAAAAGGTTCCGGGTCTTGTCTGCAAGCATGTACGCCCGGCTTACCTGCGTGTCTTTTAAGGGGACAGCAAGCGTACCGGTTTTCGGCCAATTGAAAATGTGCGCAAACGTTTTGCCCGGTTTCTCGGTGAACCTGCCCCATTCGCCTTGCCCGTGCTCACTTGCCGTTGTGGCATAGATTGCCTCGCCGTTGACCTTCATCCATTCTCCCATCGCGGTCAAACACTCGACACTTGGTCCCGGAATCAGTCCTTCAGCCGTGGGCCCGACATTTAAAAGAAAGTTACCGCCCTTGGAGACGATGTCGATGAGGTTGTGAATGAGCGTTTCAGACGATTTCCAGTTATTGTCGTAGGACTTGTAGCCCCAGGTGTCGTTCATGGTCATACAGGATTCCCAGTCAAGGCCTGGAAATCCCGTCGGCGGAATCTGTTGTTCCGGGGTGCCGAAGTCACCGGCGTAACCTTCGGCTTTGTTCATACCCTCCATACCTTTTCGGCCTTTTCCCACGCGGTTGTTTACAATGATGGTCGGCCGAAGACCACGAACGTAGTTAAACAGTTCCTTGCCCTGTGGTTCGGTCCATTCCTTTATCCATTCACCGTCGAACCACATAACCCCGATGTCGCCGTAGCTGGTCAGAAGTTCTTTAATTTGCGGTTTCATGTAATAATCCCGGTACTTCGGGAAATTCTCACCCCTGGCATCGGGATGATGCCAGTCCATTATCGAGTAATAAAAACACAGTTTTATTCCCTTTTTTCTGCAGGCTGCCGCAAGCTCCTTCAATACGTCTCGCCTGAAAGGCGCCGCATCCATAATATCGTGGTCCGACACTTTGGAATCCCACAGGCAGAAACCATCGTGATGCTTTGAGGTAATGACGATGTATTTAATTCCTGCGTTCGCAGCCACTCGAACCCATTCATTCGCATCGAACCTGGCCGGGTTGAACTGCGTTACGAACGTCTCGTACTCGTCGATGGGTATCTTCGCCGTGTCCATTATCCACTCCCCGAGGCCGTCTATGCGTTTGCCCTTGTAGGTTCCCGCCGGAATTGCGTAGGCGCCCCAGTGAATGAACATCCCGAAGCGCGCATCTCGCCACCACCGCATCCTTGCATCTCGCTGGTGTTTGGTTTCAGCAGGCAG
>DATKWV010000114.1:0-4945 GCA_035529405.1 Sedimentisphaerales bacterium
CAGTTCCTATACTTGAGCGTGTCCCCAGAGCTTTGGCCGGCTTGATGGCAAAAATCGCTGCGAATGGCCCAATGCGACTGTCTCGGTAGTGAAAATGTGCAAGCTTTTTGTAATCGTCGAGACAGCCGGGGACAATTTGCAGTTTTTTAATTACACTGCAGCTTCGCATCTTTGGATTTTCCCCCTCTTATAGATAACCTGCGTCGGGCCGGATAATTCCTGAACGACCAGCACGTCAGGCGCCAAATCGAGCAGTATATCTTCGTGACTCGACGCCAGAATAAATATTACGCCGGTGCGTTTTGCATATTTTTGTATGTTGTATGAAATCACCGCAGCGGTAATGCGGTCCAATCCAGAGCAGAATTCATCTGCAAAGATGAATTTCGCACCCGACCCAAGCGCCGCTGCTAACCGAAACCGATACTTTTGGCCGTCACTTAAATTGGCTGGTTGATTGAGAACGCAGAAGGCGTCATTTAGTCCTGCGATGCTGAGCAGTTTCAACCCCTGCAGAAAATCGCCGTTATATGGTGAGCCCGTTGAACCATCGATGCAGTCAATCACCGATTTGTCGCAGGGCAGTTTCACCTCGTTGAGGTTCATCTTATCCGAGGCCGGAACGGATTTTTCCAATTCTTTCAACAGTACGCTTTTACCGGCTCCTGATGGGCCTGTAATATATACAATGTCGCCATCGTTGATTTGTACCTGGCAGTTGACCGTAAAGCTGGTTTCAGTGAGCCTGTCCGCCGTCAGGCCGAACATCCTCATTACAGATGTGCTTCTTTCGCTGATTTGACCTTGTCGGCCAAAGGTTTTTGAAACGTTGTAGGTCGGCATAGTGATTTTGCCCCTCTTCTGTTCCCTGTTCACTAAACGCTGTCCGCTACTTTTACCTGTGGCAGAGCTATAAGCCCTTGGATTTTCTTTAAGGTTTTGCGAACACAGTAGTAGGTGGAATCGCGTTTTTTTGCGATTTTTTTCATCGATAAGCCCGCCAGAAAATAATCCTTTGCGATATCAAGTTCATTCTTGCTGAATTTGTCACGGTTTCGCAGGCACGTTATATATTCGCCGTTTATAAGCCGTTTTGTCACTTTGTGTATTCTTCGTGCGATACTTGCCTCGTTGACGCCGACCAGCCGGGCCATCTGCCGAAAACTGTTGCCGTTCTCTATATACATAGTCATCAGGACCTTGTCCTTGCCGGCAAGAAGCCCGACCCTGCTGTGCAAAAGGTCAATCCTGTCGCGATACTCAGTCTTGGTTTTTACACTGCCCTGCGGGATGTTTTCGTGGATGTTTTTCATAATAAAGCCCCCTTCCTTGGTTAATTTTGCCCTTATCCTGGGCTAATTTTGGTTAGTTGACCGCCCCATTTCAGGTTTGGTGGTTTTGTGCCTGTTGGCCGATTATTTTGTCCGCCATCCAGGCATTTGTAAAACCTGTTTTGGCACTTAAGGCAGATTTCTGCACTGGTGCCGGTTACCTTTTAGCCAGGACTGTTTTTAAGACTTACTACTCGTTTATCATCATTTCAACACTAATCTATTTAGATATTTATATAACAAAAGCCATATTTTAACAGAATACAAAACAAAAGTCAAGAGTTTTGTAATATTTATTGTAAATTTTCCAAAAAGTTTATCATTTATTGAATATTCTATCTTTTAGCCCTGCTTTTTGGGCCTAAAAACCCGTTTAAGATTAATTTGAGCTAAAGGCTTGATAAGAATAATTATCGGCAACAAATAGTTGGCGCGGGACTGGTAAAGTTTGTGCTGGCTTTTTGCCGCAGTTAAAATTGGCTCCGATATCGTCCTAAAAAAAGTTTTGCATTTAATCCTTGGCCGGCTATACTAAATCATCAAAAGAACCTGTGGGGATAAAAATGACAGGAAGGATTCCTAAGGTAGTTGTGGTTGGCGGCACCTATGTGGATATGGTGATAAGGTGCGACCAGGTCCCCTCTCCCGGACAGTCTGTTACCGGCTCCGGGTTATCATACACCGCCACCGGCCCTGGACCGAATCAGGCAGCCGAAGCCGCCCTGTGCGGCTGCCAGGTACATCTTATAAGCAAGGTCGGCGGTGACCCATTCGCCCAGATGGTCAAGGCAAGCCTTGCTGATTTCGATATTAATACCGACTTTATATACACCGCCGAAGCCAAGAATACAGGCGTCGTTGTAACCCTGGTTAACGCCAAAGGCGAAAATGCCGCCCTTGCATACACCGGTGCCAACAGCGCCCTGCAGCCGCAGGATATCAACGATGCCGAGCAGATTATCTCAGAGGCTGATGTTTGTTTGATTCACGGTCAATTGCCCCAGGATACTGTCGCAACGGTCATTCGATGCGCTAAGGTACACAGCACTAAGGTCATTCTCAACCCTGCAAGGCCGATGGAACAGCCCGACCAGCGGAGCAACGCTTTGCCTATCGACTATTTTTCAGCCGATATCCTGATACCGAATCTTTGCGAAGCCGCTGATATCACCAATCATTCCGCCGCTAACATCCACACCGCTAAGCTCATCGGCTCCGATTTGGTCGCCCGTGGCGCCGATTCTGTCATCATAACGATGGGCAGGCGTGGCTGTATGGTTGTTGACAGAAACGGCGCCGACCACATCCCGGCTTTTGAAGTCGAGCTTGTTGACCAGACCGGCAGAGGCGATGCCTTTGCAGGAGCACTGGCCGCCTGCTGCGCCGTAGGTGACGATTTAAGAAAAGCGGTTAAATTTGCTTCAGCGGCAGGGGCCCTGGCATGCACGAAATTCGGCTCGATTGAGGCGCTGCCCTCAAAGGCCGAGATTATAGAGCTCCTGCAAAAAGAAGAGTCTTAGATGTTCTCGTAACAGCCACTTGCCTTCTCCCGCCACGGCACAGAGCGAAAACACCCTTTATTTATACTGTTATTTCGGCATTTTTACTCGTGCTACGTAGCGACGCTACTTCGCAGAGTAGCATCGGCACGTCCAATAAAAAAGATAAAGTTTTTCACATTTCTTTGCCGAATAACTTGTATGGGCGTTTAGCCGCTTTTCAGTGCCGAAACCGAAGGTTTCGGGTTGTGTCTGTGGAAAGTCCTTTCCCGTAGTGGAATGGGCTTTTAGGCAGCTCGTGCTACGTAGCGTTCGCCATAGGCGAGCTACTACGCAGAGTAGCAGTGGAGATAATCTATGAGGACTATAGCGGTTGTTAATCAAAAGGGCGGGTGTGGCAAAACAACGGTATCGATAAACCTCGCAAGTGCCCTTGCCGAGCTTGGCCGCAAAACATTGCTGGTCGATATGGACCCCCAGTCGCATTGCGCCGTCGGACTTGCTGTGCCGGAGGATCAGATTGAAGAAAGCATCTATGATGTCCTGATAAGCACAAGCAGAAACGAACCTATAAGGCTGGCAGAGATACTCTGGCAGATTAGCGACAAACTGGAGTTGGCGCCAGCCAGTATAGACCTGTCAGCCTTCGAGCCGCAAATGGCCGGAATCGCCGAGCGTGAATGCTGCTTGAAAAACGTCCTGCGCGAAATGAAGGACGAATATGACTACGTAATAATCGATTGTCCGCCGGCCGTCGGCCTGTTGACCTTCAATGCACTAAGGGCAGCCACCGACGCTATTGTCCCTGTCGAAACCGGATATTTTGCGCTGCACGGGCTCAGCAGGCAGCTCGAGACTCTCAGCATACTCTGCAAACGATGCAGTCAGCAGGTAGATGTCAGGGTCTTGGCCAGTATGTATGACATAAGGACAAAGATGGCCAGAGAAATTCTGGCTGAATTGCGCTCCCACTTCGCCGACAAAATGTTCAAAACAGTCGTTAATTTCAACACCAAGATCAAGGAAGCCTCCAGTTTCGGCCAGCCCATCTGTGAATACGACTCTGCCAGCAAGGGCCAGAGGGATTTTCGCGCACTGGCTGAGGAAATTATTGACTCACAGGCAAGGCAGCAGCGCTCTGAGCTTGTCAGCTCCTTAGCCGGCCAGCTCGAGACGATTAGCACCACCGCCGATGAGCTGCTGCGGTCTGCAAAGCCGACCATAAAAGCCCTCCAGCCACGGACCGAAAAACCAAAGCCGGCAGATACCAACGCCAGGCTTTCTGACTATTACGGCGTCAGCCAGATAAATGATGCTGTAGTATTTGTAACGCTTTATCCGCGAGCCCATAGCGTGCAGATTGCCGGTGATTTTAATAGCTGGCAGCCGTCAAAGACCCCTCTGCAAAAAGTGGGCGGTAGCGGTGTATGGCAGACAAAGATAAAACTGCCTGCCGGAAAATATCGCTACCGGCTGGTCGTGGACGGACAGTGGCAGCAGGACCCCTACAACGAAATAACAGAAACAAATCCCTTCGGCGGATTTAACTCGGTCGTCGAAGTAAAATAAGAGCTTATAACAAAACTACCCTTCGCCTTCTGTCATTCCCGCGAAAGCGGGAATCCAGATGTTTTTATTAAAGTCATTTTAGGTTTTGTTATAGACTCTAAATATCATTCCAGCCGGCCTACCGTTAAAACGCACTCAAAGCTAAAATACCTGCCCAAAAACTTACTTTCTACTTGACATAGGCATTCGAACAGATACAATTCCACCCGGAAGAGGCGAGATTCGGTTTCTAATATTACCTTTTAAGGTATGAGTATGGATACTCGAAGCTCAGCAATAAGGATGGTTGCGGCCCTTTTCCTTGTGATGGTTTTCCCTTCTGTTGGTTTTTCCGGCCCGGTTTATATTTACAGCGGCGACTTTAATCTGCCAATACCTGCCGAGCTGAACAGCACTAAGGGCTGGATGACCGATGCAATTATCAAAGTTAGAGATTATCACATCATCCACGATATTGATGTCGGCATAAACTTGACACACACCAACGTATTCGATTTGCAAATCTTTCTGCAAAGCCCTGCCGGTACCAGAATTTGCTTGAATATG
>DATKWV010000115.1:0-15649 GCA_035529405.1 Sedimentisphaerales bacterium
GTCGTGTCAAACCCCAATCGGTCGGGGTCGAGGGTTCGTATATCAGCCATAACGGTCTGGGCCTGGCTGTATTCCTGCATTTCGCTGTCCCAGCTTCGCTGCGCCCTGGGCAGGTAAACGCCCCAGACAAGCAGCGGCCACAGCGCTGTCACTGCGGGAACAAGTACATAGTAGAAAACCGGATTTTTGTATATATTCCTCATAATCGCTGCTGCTTTTTCGGTACGACCGTCATAGTGAAACTATCCCGCCCGCGTTCCGGCACCAGGCGGTCCTGCAGGATTTCCAGCCCGTTTTCCTCGATGGCGCCGCGCAATTTCAGGGTATCCTTGCGGCTGGGGGTATCACCTGCTATCTGGATAGTCTTGGTTGTTATGGATATTGATTCTATATTCAAACGCGTCTGGGCGGCACAGTTGTTAAATGCGCCCAGCACCAGGGTCAGTTTTGCGGCAACAGATTCTTCGCCCGTAACACTCAGCTGGCCGCTTTTTACATTCTCAATGCGCCTTTTTTCACTCGTCAGCTTTCTAAGCGGGCTGGGCGGCAGCTTCTTGCCCAACATCACGGCCGCGTACTGTTTTGCGAATTTTTCGCGAAGCCGCCAGCGGGGTCTGTTTTCCCGGAATAAGCCTATCTGAAAATAGATACCTGCTGCAACAATCAGCACCGTAAGGCACACACCCAGCAGCTTCAGGGCCTTTTGCAGCTGGATTTTCCGCCCCTGGTAAGGCATGAAATCGTGGCGGAAATCAATTGCGTATTGCCTGTCGGTGCCGCAGACAGCCGCTGCGTATGCGATGGCGAAATCAACTGCTCCGGTGCAATTTGTGAATTCGTCAGCGTCGGTCAGCACAGAATCGGTCAACTGCAGCGCCTGAACTTCTATGCCAAGTTTGCCGCTCAGGTGCTCAAAATTCACGGAACTGCCGGCATCGAAGACCTTCAGTTTTTTCAGTTGCCGGCCGGTTGCCAGCGCCGCTACTACGGGAAATTCTCTGCACAGAAGCTGGTTCTTGTCCTGGCCGGTGCCAAGAATGAATGTTCGCACACCTTGTGAGAGCATTGGTGACTGCTTTTCAGTGCCGCTGCTGTGCAATGGAAAAATAAAATAACCGCTGTGTTCGGAAAAAACACAGAAGACGGTTTCGCCGTCGAATGACCGTTTCGCAATAACATTGCCCCGGATAAACCTCGACAGACTGTTGGCATCAGGCTCTATGGCGACGGGCTCAAGATTCTTGCTTTGCAGGCAAAGAATGATTTCGGACAAAACCTGCTTATCCGCGGTAAAAACCATAAGCTGCGAGCCGTTCTGGTCGCTTGAAACCGTGCCGAAAGACAGCGCAAAGCTGCCTATGTCCATAGCCAGCGATTCTTCGGTATCAAAGCGAACAGTTGTGGCAATCTGCTTTGGGTCGGTAAAGGCCGAGTGCACGCTGTGCTGCATATAGAGACTGCAATCCAGAGACACCGCAACCTCACAGTTCTGATACAAGGCCTCTTTTTCCCGGCAGCGCTGGGCAACAAGGTTTATCAATCGGGCGGTAAGGGACTGCTGGGCGGCATCGGCCGGCTGTTCTTTTTCAACGGTAACGCTGAAACAGTCGAGTATTTTCCTCTCACGGCCCCGTGAACTCAAACATACCGCTGTCGCGGACCCTTTGCTCAAATATATACCTAAGTAATTCTGACCTTCCACTTAATCTGTACCCCTGTAAACATTCATTAACTGTCAACCTGATACGGCTATACACGTGATTGGCTGATATTGCCGTAATTTCAGCCAAAGATTATAGCAACCGGTTTCAATTTTCCGTTATCTTTTACTACTCCTACAACAGCCGACACCGTGGCCAGTCCGTTTACCGATTTTATTTTGATACTGAAAACCGTGCTTTCGGTGGTAATATAGTTCTGGCAGTTTTTAATGGCGCCGGAATATCCCATCAGCTGTTTACTGAAGTCTTCTATACTTTCAAAAGGTTTTATGCGCCTTCTATATATAATTTCTTCGGCGATTTCGTCGGCGTCGCCGCCGAAACTAAACGCCGCTTCCAGAACCTGCCGAGGGGCTGTGTTTATATTGACCTTGCCGGCAGGCCAGAGTGTGATATATTTCAAGGCCGATTCGGTTCTGTCATCGGCGATTATAGTCGGTCTGGCAAGCAGTTCGGTGTCAATGAGGCTGCTGTGAAAAAGCCTTGCGAAACTGGTTTGATGCACCTCGGCTGGTATGTTTTCAACCGTCCGCCTCCTGCTGCTGCGGCGGCGACTTGCGGCGCTGCTGCGAGTGGCACCCCGGGTCGGCCCCAAGGGCGTGATTACCCTGGTTGGCTTGAATTCGAGCTTGAATTGTTTTATTTCGGCCAACTGTTCCAACTGTTCGCGTAAAGAATCGACCTCAAAATCATTGACATCCATCCACTCGCAGAAAGTATCGAATCCCGCCTTTACTTCACGTTCAATATCCTTCTGGTTCAAAAGCATCCAGCCAAGCGGATACTTTGCGTTTTCATCCTCAATATCGACCGTTACCACGGCTGAACCGATTTCAAATTCAACAGGCTCGGTCAAAAACGGCCACGGCGGGCCGTATGGACCTCTTATGATAAAGCTCTTGGCGGCACCAAGGTCCATTATCTTCTGAAAATCGCCGGCGACATTGGAATCGTTGGTGTCCACAAAACCGGCCAGATAACCTGTAACATCCATGAAATTTACATTTTCCTGGCCCAAACTGCTGCCCCACTGGTAGGTTGAATAATCAAACCATTCATCTATGAGCTGCTGGTACTGCTGCTGGTCAAGTGTGAATAAATCCGAAAAATCAGGTTCGTTCGGCCTGTCAATTGCGCCGGGACTGTTGAAATCCGCCAGCATCGCAAGCACATACTTGATTGCAGAGTCGCGCGCATAGCGGGCCTGGCAGGAATCCATCATATATCGATGCCTGTGGCGCTGCGCCGCAACGCGGGCCGTCAGCGTGTAACCAAGCGTCGCAAGCACCACTAATAACACAACCGTTACAAGCAGCACTATACCGCGGCGCTGAAGGCCGGATACGTTATGTATGGTTTCATTCCTGTTCATTGGGTTCTGCTTCTTCAAATTCATCCTGCTGGTTCGCGTCTTCAAGTTCGGCTGCCAGCGTAAGGTCGTTGACGTCTATTTCAGCAAGGCTGAACGCAATTATTCTGGTTCTGTCGATTGCGATGGACCTGGTAACTTTATCTTCCTCATAGACGTCGAAACTACCGGAGGCGGTTTTGAAAGGTTCGGCAAAAGACAGCGACACAACCACGCCGGCCGGCAGGGAATTAACGTTCCATTGCTGCAGCAGCTCTTCTCGCTGCGGCACTTCTATCCTGAACAAGGTGACCCCTGTACAAATCGGCACAAAAGAACGGTCGCTTTCCAAATCGCTGCGTGACCGGTCCAGCAGCTTATCCTCAAGCGCCATACCGCTGTAACTGCGGTACAGAATCAGGCCTTTGGCGGTTGTCTCGTAATCATAGCTTGCCTGCCAAACGATTTTTTCAAAGGTCTGCTTGTTGTTACTGCTATCGTAAATGGTGTTTATAATCTGCAGCCTGGCGGCGGGATAAAGATTATCAAGTTTATTTTCTATTACAATTTTTACGTCGCGGCCGCAGGCCGTTACTTTCTCAAGGTCGCCGGTCATAAGCTGCAGAACCTCATCGGCCAGCTGTGAGCCTTCCAGCCTTGCGGTCACCGAAGCAGCCAGACTCTCGGAACGATGATAAATACCAAGCACCGCAACCAGAACCATTGCACCTATTACCAGCGCCGCAAGCACCTCCGCAAGCGAATAACCACGGCTGTAACTGTTATTTTTACGAGAAACAGAATTCATAACTTTTATCTTTGTGCTACTTTTTTTTCAACTGTTCGAAAAGTTTCATGATATATTCCCAGAACTCTTCGGGCGTTCTGGGCCTTTTGTCCTGCCAGCGGTCCTGCTGCTTGTCCTGCTGCGGCTGCGACTCCTGCGCAATCTCAGTATACGCTCTCTGGAGATTTACCTTCTGTTCAGGTGTGGGCTGGCCGGCTGTTTGTTCGTACAGGTCAATCGCCGCCTTAACAAAATAACCGTCTTCGGTTACAAGCATATCGTTTTCAAGCCATTGCCGGACAGTTTCCTCATCCACACCGGCGTATTCGGCTGCTTCTTCGATGCTTTCAATAATTTCTTCAGCCAGCAGTTCTTTTTTCTGTTCTTTTTCCTGTTCGATTTTTTCCAGTTGCGAGCCGGTCAGGAAAGTCAGCCAGTGTGTCAGTTCCACTGTTTGGACCTGGCCCGCAGTGTCGGAATATTGGGCCGAGCAGACACCTTTGACCCAGGTTTTGCTGCTGGACGGTTCGCTGAAGGTCTCAACCGCTGTTTCCCATTCAATCGCGGGATACTTTTCACTGACACCGTATTCGACATTTTGGCTGACGGAACTGCTGCACAGCAGCTTTTCCATGTTCTCTCTTGCCACCTCAAAGGCCTGGGCGTTCAGCGTCAAATCGGCGGCCGAGTCGGCGCAGCGATTTATAACAACCACCACCCCGGAGGTTATAATCGCCAGAATCATCAAGGCCGCCAATACCTCTACCAGACAAAAGGCCCTGTGAAAACAACATATCCCGCAGACAGACAACGGCTCTGGCCGGCCGTCTTTTATGCGCCGCCGCACAGGTATTATTTTATCAAAACGGTATTTCACTTTCAGACCTTGTCAAAAGAAGCTGGGCATCACCTTCCGTTAACGTCACAGCAGGATTCAAGCGGTTAACCACAACCGAATAAATTCGTTCCTCTTCGTCCAGGAAAACCATTTTCCCCCCGTATTGCCAGCCGGCGTGCCCGACCCGAAACCTTGCACGGCCTTCGTTGGTAAAGTCACCGTCGTCGAATTCGACATAAGCCAGCCAGCAATTATCACCAAAATCGTTCCACACAATGACCTCTTCTTCCAGAACATCTGAAAGATTGTCCGAGCTTATTTGGCGCAGCAGGTAGCTTTGCTCGGCCAGGTCCACGATAACCTCGTATCTTTTATCGCTTTCGGCTGCGCCGTGGGCCGCCATCTGCATGGCTGAGACAAAATCCTGCAGCCGGGCCCTGAAGGTGTTTCTCCTGAGCATGCCGAAAAGACGCACCTGCGCCAGCGAAAAAAACAACGCAATCATCAATACCACAATTATCAACTCGGTCAGCGTGAAAGCAGTTTTTAGTTTCGAGTTTTTAGTTGTGAGTTTCATACCACAGGTTTCGCATTTTCAGTTACAACTTAAAAACCTCAGTAAGCATCGGTGCTGAGCAGGTCGGCATCATAACTTTCGCCGCCTTCCTGATTGTCGGCGCCAAGACTCTTGATTACGAAGGGCATACCGCTTTCGGGAAACCGCTCGTAGATAAATTCGTTTCCCCAGCCGTCTGTGGGTATGTCCGTGGTCTCAAGATAACCGCCCGGCTGGTAGTTGGCAATGTCGCCGGGCTGCTCAATAAGGGCAAGCAGACCCTCATCCTCTTCCGGGAATCGGCTGGTATCCATCTTGAACTGGTTGACGGCGGAGTGAAGCATCTTGAGGTTTGCCTTGGTGGTTGTGACTCTTGCCTTGTCAATCTGGGTGGCCACTTTTGTAACCACGAGGGTCGCAAGCAGGCCGATGATAATCAGCATGGCCATAAGCTCGACCATCGTAAAACCTTTTCCGTGTTTTCTCCTTGTTTTGTTTTTCATATCGAGCGTACCTTTCAAAAAAACAATTTTTAGTTTAAAGCTTGCCTGCCGAAACCTCCAGAATCGGCAATATCGTTGCGTAAGCAATAACACCAATAATGGCGGCCATAATAATTATTATCATCGGCTCAATTGCGGCGCTTAGCCTTTCAATTACCACGTCACTCGAGGCTTCAAGATTTTCACTTATGTTTTTGAGCATTTTTTCCAGCTCACCGCTTTTTTCTCCGACGGTAATCATGTGGGCCACAGCCGGCTCAACAACGCCGCTGTCCCGCAGGGGCGTGGCGATATCGGCGCCTGCCAGGATCCTGTCGCGGGCCTGTTTGATAGCCAGTTTCATAAGTACGTTTCCGGTGACCTCGGATACAACGCGCAAAGACTCAGCCATAACAAGGCCGCTGCCAAGCAGCGTCGAAAGTGTGGAAGCAAACCGGGCAACTATACGCTGCTTTATAAGAGGCCCTACCACGGGTAAAGACAACATCAGCTTGTCCCGCAGATAAGCGCCGCGTTCGGTCCTTAGAAACCGCTTTAAGGCAAAAACAATACCAAAAACAACCACCAGAACCAACAGAAGCCACCAGCTTGTCAGTATATGGCTTACACCCATCAACTGTCTTGTTATCCAGGGTAATTCCTGTCCTGTTCGGGCGATTTGCTCGGCTATTCTGGGGATAACCACCGTTGTGAGAATCAAAATCGCAGCCAGACAAAATATAATAAGAAAAATGGGATATATCATCGCGGTCATTATTTTCGATTCGAGTTTCTGGCGCTTTCCCATAAAATTTGCAATAGCTGCAAAATTGGCACCCAGGGCGCCGGTAAGCTCGCCCACCCGCACCATGCTGACATAGACAACATCAAAATAATCGCTGTACTCACTTAGTGTCTCGGTAAAAGACTCGCCGGTAACAACACGGTCGTGAATGTCTGTGAGAGCGTTTCTGAACCTTGCGTCCGACGTCTGCAGGCCAAGCACAGAAAGGGCTTCGGTGAGTTTTATGCCGGAATTAAGCAGTGTTGCCATGTGCTTGGTGAAATCGAGGATTACGGCCTTGCGGCTCTTTTTCAGGATACCGCCCAGGCCGGTGCTGTCTTTTGCGGCGGCCAGCTCGGTAACCGATACGGCGTGAATGCTGCGCGTCCTAAGCTGTTTTCTGGCTGCGTAAGGGCTTTCGGCAGTAACGGTGCCCCTGGTATTTTTGCCGTCCGGGGCTATCGCTTTGTACTGGTACCTGGGCATATCATTACAATTTACTATTGACTATTTACTATTTACTATTTTTCGAGCTGTCTTGCGGGAAGCTATAAATATGGCCGTTAATTCCTTCGCTTCTCCAAGTAGCGGCATAATCTTCGTCTTGTTCAGTAATTGCTCATCTATAATAAACTCCATCCAGAAGCAGGTTTCATCAACCTCTTCTATAACAATGCTCAGCAAAGCCAGTGACAGTTTAATACAGCGGCAAGCAAACTGTTTTGTTCTTTCCCTTAGCTGGTTTTTGTCCATTGCAATAGTAAATAGTCAATAGTAAATAGTAAATTACATAACGTCTGCCTGCGTGACCCTCAATACCTCGGAGACGGTCGTAATACCCGAAATCACCTTTCTTGCACCGTCCATTCGCAGGGTCTGAAGTCCGGCATTAAGGGCGGCTCTTTTTATAACGCCGGCGCTTTCTCTGCGGTATATAAGGTCTTCAATTTCCTCATTTATAAGCATCAGCTCATAAACGCCCGTACGTCCGCGGTAACCCGTGTGGAAGCACTTTTCACAGCCGGTACCGAAAAAGAATTTACCGCCGGCATTATCGCCGTCGGACGAACCGGCGCCCGAGTTCAGCAGGCCCAGTTCGCTTAGCTCGTGAGCCGAAGGCTGCGCCTGCTGCCTGCAGTTCGGGCAGACCTTTCTGACTAATCGCTGGGCCATTATGGCAATCAGGGACGAGCTTGCCAGGTACGGCTCAACACCGAGGTCCAGCAGGCGGCTTACAGCGCCTGCAGAATCGTTTGTGTGCAGGGTGCTGAAAACAAGATGTCCCGTCAGTGAGGACTGAATTGCCATACGTGCCGTTTCGATATCGCGAACCTCACCAACCATTATAACATCCGGGTCCTGGCGCAGCACGTGGCGCAGCGATGTGGCAAAGGTCATGCCCTTTTTACTGGCCACCTGAATCTGACTGATACCCGTAAGCTGGTATTCTATGGGGTCCTCGATGGTAATAATATTTTTTTCAGCGGAGTTGATTCTGTTCAGGCAGGCGTAAAGCGTTGTGCTTTTACCGCTGCCGGTGGGGCCGGTCACGAAAATAACGCCATGCGTGCGCATCAGCAGCGAATCGAACCGTTCCAAATCCTCCTTCCACAGGCCCAGCTCGTCCAGCCCGAACAGGCCGCTGCTTTTATCCAGAAGCCGCAGGACAGTCCTTTCGCCGTAGCTTGTGGGTACGGTGCTGACGCGTAAATCGACCTCCCTCTGGCCAATCCGTACACTGGTTCTGCCGTCCTGCGGAAGCCGCCTTTCGGCGATGTCCATACCGGCCATAACCTTTATACGGGATATAATCAACGGCAGAACATTCCTGTTCAGGCTCAGGGTGTCGTACAGGATTCCGTCGATTCGGTAGCGAATCTGAACCTTTGTCTCATAAGGGTGCACGTGAATATCGCTTGCCCTAAGCTGCAGGGCGCGAAAAAGAATATCGTTGACAAGCCTTATGACGGGCGGCCGGTTTACCATGTCCAGCAAATCATCGCTGGCGGCAACCTCATTGACAAGCTGGTCGAGGTTCTGCGAATCAAGCTCTTCGGCGACTTCTTCGACCACCGAGGCCCTCTGCTCATAAGCAACATCTATAGCTGAAGTAATGGCAGCTCGTGTGGCTATTGCGGCCTTTACCGGCATACCGGTCATCTTGGAAACATTATCCATAGCATTGGCATCGAGGGGCCTGGACAAAACAACTGTAAGCTGGCCGTCGTTATCATCTGTCTTTTTGATGCCTATAAGGTAATGGTGCTGGGCATAAGGCGCCGGAACAGCCTCTACGAACTCGGGCGGAACCAGTGCCGGCGATATATCAGGCAGATACTCCCAATCCAGCGCAGCGGCGAACAGCTTCAAGACCGCATCCTCTGTGAAGTACGGGCAGGCAAGCATTATCTCATCGAGCCGGGTGTTGTCTTTTCCGGCTTTGAGAAATTCGGCCAGCTTGTCGGCATCGACAATACCGGTGCGCTTTGCGGTCTGTATCAGTAAATCCTTCATCTGCACACTCAGGGTAACAGAGAAAAAGCCAAATCGAAAATATCAAAAGTGTGGTATTCAATTTTATATTTCTGATTCAGCCTTTCGCAGGCCTGCCATACCCACCTGTCTTTGTTAAAAAAATTATTAACGGTTATCCGCCGTATCCCGCAGGGCCTATATGTCGTCAAGCACCCGCAGCGGGTCCATCGGCTCAGGCTTTACGCCCGGAAAAGACTCAAGAGACTGGAACTTACGCTCATCATCCTCGAAGCCCAACCTGTTGGTTTTCGAGATATCACGAAGCTGTGCCAGGCCTTCGACAGTTTCATCAGGACGCAGAATATTAGCCTTGACAAATATATAAAGCTTACTTCCCGTGTCGGAATTGCCAATGCTGCGAAACAAAGCCCCTGCAATCGGGATGTCCCCCAACAGGGGCACCTTGCTGGTGCCTTTTGTCTGATTAAGCTTCGTAAGTCCGCCAAGAATAACTGTGCTGCCGTCGGGGACGGTAACGACAGTGTCGATGTCACTGGTTCGGTAATCGGGCGGCCCGGCAGTGGTTTTCACAAAGTCTTCGCGGACCATAACGACCTCGAGCCGCAGCAGCCGGCCGTCACTGATGTGCGGCGTAATGGTCAGCTCTATCTTGGCCTCATACGGAGTCCACTTGATGCTCGTGAGCGGCTCCGTGACTTGTTGACTTCCATACGTTATCGATGTCTCAGCCACATGTGTTTTTTCGGTTGTCTTGATTTTTCCTTCCTCGTTGTCATTGACGAGGATTTTGGGCCTTGCAAGGATTCGCCCGTAACCCTTACTCTCCATTGCCGTCAGCACCGCCGCAATCTTGTCTTCGGCATAAAAACCCTGTACCTGGCGAGTATTTTTGCCATCTGCGTCTTTCAGGTTCCAAGTCCCTTCAAGTTTATGAGCATCGGAAGCTAAACCACCAGTAGTAAAAGCAGAGAAAGGGTTAGCTGTCAGAACATTGGATAGGGCAGCGTCTTTTATGTTACCTATAATATTCAAATCGTACTCAAACTTATCCTCCTCCGTAATTTCCACCAGCGAAACATCAATCAAAACCTGCGGCCTTCTCCTGTCGAGCTGGGTTATCAGGCTCTCTATCCATCTCTGGTCTTTCTGGTTGGCGTGAACGATTATCGAAAAGGTGTTCTTATCGGCTACTATTACAGGCTTGTCCACCTGCCGAGAGGTCGAAGCGGGCCTTTCAATTTTGTCGTCTTTTTTCTCTTTCGTAATTGTCTGTTCGATAAGTTTGGTCAGAACCTCCGCCAGTTCCTCCGGCTGCTGATTTTCGAGCGAATAAACCTTGTACGGTATAGTCTCCTGGAGGGTCTCGGCGTCGATATAGCTGATAATCGTTACTATCCGGATATGCTGCTCGTCGGTGCCGTTAACTAAAAGCGAATTTGTGGATTCGATTACTATCACCTGCGGCTCTTCTTCGAGAGGCTCTTCTATTTCCGTTGCGGCGCCGGCGGGTTTGGGCTGCCTTTCGGTGCGGCTTGTAATACGCTGCCTGTCGGCACGGCTATCGGTGCCGGTTATTATGCCAAGCTGACCCAACTTCTCAACCACCTCTTCGGCATCCACGAACTGTATATCGTACAGCCGCAGCTTCCTGAGGTCCTGCTGCTCCACGTCAAGGCTGTCTATAAGCTCGTCCACGACAGCCAACTGGTTTTCCAGTCCTATCATCAGGATGCGGTTTGTTCTTTCGTCGGCGTCGAGGTACACCTCCTCGGACTTCTCGGGCTGTTCGGCGGAAGAAGGTCTTCTCACCGGTGTCGGCCTGCGTGCGCCCCGCGGAGCGGGCTGGGCAGGCTGGGGTGTCGGCGCCGGTTCTGCAATAGTGATTGATATGGTCCCCAATTGCTCGACAAGTCCCTTTATTTTCGGCGCAAGGGTCCTGGCCATTGTGTATTTGAGCTGCCTGAATTTGAATTTCTTCGGCTCGCCGGGCACATCTATCATCTCCAGGAGCTTTTCTATACGCGGCATACGGTAGGCATAACAGCTTACTATAAGCGTTCCCGTGGCCGGTATGGGCGTGACATCGACACCAAGTTTCATACCCGTCAGGAGGTTTTTGGCACTTTCGGTATCGGCATGCTCCAGCTGAAAAACGCGAGTTACCATCACGTCCCCGACTTCAATCTGCGCCGGCTGGCCGTCAAGCAAAAGAGGGTCTATATTAAGAAGCTCCTCCTGCGGGACAATAGTAACCAGGTTGCCTTTGCGCGTCATCACAAAGCCCTTGAACTTCAGCACCGACTCAAGCAGCGGATACAGGTCTCTTACCTTAATGGGACCTCGAAGCTTCAGCGTGACCGGGCCGGTTATCTTTTTCGCATCGTACATGTAATCAAGCCTGCAATACTCACCCACAAGACGCAGCAGGTCGGCTATCTGCAGTTCCTCGGGCAAATCCAGCTCGAGCATCTCGTTGCCGTCAATTAAAGGCCTGGGCTGGTAATCGTAGAGCGGCTTTTGTTTGCGGGGCTGTTCTATGGTTTCTGTAACAGGTTCGGCAGCCGGCTGTGTTTTCACAGACGGTTCCTCGATTTTTGCAGCAACGGCGACACTTTCGCCTACCGCCGCCGGCTCAGGTACCGCCGGGGGCTGATTCGGTTCCCTTGCTGCAGGCTGAACCTGAGGTACCGGCTTTTCCGGCAACTGTGCGGCCTTTGGGGTCTGCTCGGCTTTCTGCAGCGAGTTCATAAGCTTATCGAAAAGCTCATCGGCACCGTTCTTTTGTTCCGCGGGCTGGGCTGCAAGCCGCTCAAAGGCCGGTGCTGCCGGCGCGGCGGCTTCCAAAACCGTCTCTGTCTGCGATATGGTATCACGCCCGGCACTGCCGGCCTTTACACGAGGGGGTACTTTACCGCTTCTGATTAAGGTAATTACAGAAATGATTTCGTCCAGCCTCCTGGCCGGCGCAACAACCACCACAGCATCTTTATGAATGTCAATAACCGCCCTATCGACAGCCATACTATCGGGCGGCTGAAGGAACGTACCGAACACTATATCGGGCAGCAGCGCCTGAATCTGCTCCAGGGCAGGAAAGGCTGTTTTCTCGGAAACGGGTAAAACCGGTTTTATGACAAATTCTTCGGGGGCATCAACAAGCCGGACGATAGTGCTTGCTTTAATCAAATCAGTCCTCAATCCGGTAACAAGAAGGGCGTTACCTTTCGGAAGCGACGAGACCGTACCAATACCGTCCAGAAATTCAGTCGCGCGTTCGGCAGATATGTACCTTAAGGAAAAAACCCTGTAACGCGGCGCCGGGGTATCCGGCGGGTCGGCAGGCCCTTTCTCGACAGCCCAAAGCCAGGGCGAACAGGCAACAAGTCCTATAAGAAAGGCAAAAACAAAAGCAGAAACACCGATATTGCCCCTCGCCCTAAGTATTTGTAAAGGCATAACTTACTCCATCTGCTGGTACGTCACAGCCGCACAGATGCGACCTTAGCTTTTTATCGGGCATCCTTGCTAAAAAGCCTTAAAATAAGCTCCCTTTTTTTGGCAGGGGATGCGTTAATTTTCACCCTTACCATCCGTATCCATACTTATCTGACAAAAATAAAGGCCAAAAGTTCCTTACTTTCGGCAAATAAAGTGGGTGTATGCAGCGGTAATAAACAGGCCGGTAAATAATATCCCGGCACGGGCGGTGCAGGCTGGCAAAGCACTGCAGCAAAAGCCGGTTTACGGGTTCAGTAAAACAGGCAGGCAAACAGCAAATGAAAAGATTTTGGGCAGTGTTTTAATCTGTGCCCCTGATTGTCGCCAGCATCCGGTCATAGGGCTTTATGTGGGCGTATCTGTTATCGAGGGGGGCTTTTATGTAAAGGGAGGCAAATAAATTACCCATTTGAACGGCTTCGGCAAAATTCATAGAGCCGTTTTTGAACGTCTCCAGATGCCGAACAATGTATGTAATAAGCCCGGCTCTGAACGAATCCCCGGCACCAACAAGGTCGATTACCTGGTCCTGCATAAAGCGGGATTGGACTTTGTACGGCCCGCCGGCTGAGCCGTCGGCACAAATATGCTTTTCCCAGGCGCCGTCGCTGACAGTAACACCGAACATCCGGGTGCGGGAATCCCTGCTCCAGAACCTCTCGCTGACAAACTCAAGAAAGTGGCGGTTGTTCTGGTCTTCAGTAAATTTATGCCACTGGCGCTGCGGCGCAAGGGTGTTTTCTATCAGTTTGGCTTCATCACAAGAGGTAAAAAACAGGTCAAGCTCACCAAACAGCGGAACGAGAAGGGTGTATTCGATTACAGTTTGGCCGGAAGCTATAAGCTTCTGCGGGTCGGCAGTGAGCGTGTGGCTGTCGACAATAGTGAGGATTTGCCTTTTTCGGCACCAGGTAATAAACTCAGCCAGGTCTTTGCCGCCATTGGCGTCGCCCCTGTCCGACAGGCCGGAATACATATAATAAACTATACTGGGATTTAATCGACTAACGGCATTTCTGAATATGTCGAAATCAAAATCATTATTGGCATTCGGGAAATAAGCAATCCCGCCCCTTTTATCGCCGGGACAATCATGCACGAAAGTTGTACCGGTAGGCAGGGACGGGTGAACGAAGGTCTGCGACATATCAACACCGTTTGCGGTCATAACATCGCAAAAGAATCTCCCCTGGGCGTCCAGGCCGTCGAAAACACCTGCCCCAAGGTTGACGCCAACAGCCGCCTTCAGCCCGGCTTTGGCAATCAGCGGCGCGGCATTGCCCGGGCCGCCGGCGGCAGCAAAACCCTGCCTTATCCATTCCGCCAATTGACGCTGAGAATAACCCGGCATATCAGCCGTGGGACATTTAGCCAGGCCGCCCTTTCCCACAAGCCGGTCTGCAAATTCAAAGTCGGGCCTTCTGAAATCCACAACCGCCGTATTCAGGATTAGAACATCCACCGCCATTGCCATTGTATAGTCCGTTTATGACCCTTAACTGTCGGCAAATTCCACCAGGGCCTTTTTAGCTTTCTGCACGGCGTAAATTATCTGCTGATGATAACTTCCGTACTCATTGCCCCATACCCATTTGACGATTTTTTCAATCCCGGCGTTGTCCATTTTGCGCCAACTGTCAAAACGCAGGTCGGCGGGCAACTCGTTTTCTTCAGCGGCTTTCAGCAGCGCAGCGATACCCGCCATTGCCCCCAAGGCCATATTACGCGGTTCGATGCACTGCTCGAAAACCATATCCATCGTGCCGAAGAGCCGGTCATAATATGCAAGTTTACGCAAGACATCCCTGCCTGCTCTTTCAATAGTATCGGCCAAGTACGGGTTTGTAATTCGCCAAAGCAGGTCCTCGGCATACCTGGTAAAACCGGCCTTCGTGAAAAGCTCATCACCACAGCCGGTATATTTTTTTATCAGCGCTGCTCCTGATTCATCCAAAAAAGCCTGTCCGGCAATGTCCATAACAGCACGGTTTTCGGTCAGCTCAGACATTGCCTTGCAGCCCTTAATGGCGCCAAGATAGGCCAACAGGGCGTGAACCGCATTATGGCCGTATAATTTGGCTGCTTCAAACGGCAGCAAATCGTCCTTTTCAATAAACGCTTCCATGCCGGGTTTGAACCCTGAAACAAGGCAGCGGTCAACCAGAATTCGATTGAACTGCTCCACAAGAAAAGCCCTGCTGATGCCCGGGGCAATGGGCACCAGATTCAGTTCTGCGATTTCAGCAGGACTGTCAATAACCCGGCTCATTTTACCGATTACCGTATTCAGGAACTGCGTGCGTCCGGATGCTGCACGCCCACGCCTTTGATTTACCTTATGTTCGAGTATTTGCGCGGCTCGATTGTTATTCTCAGCGGTATAAATAACCGTCGCTTCTGCGACGCTGTTCTCCAGACCTTCGGCTATAAGGCCCGCAACAGTGCCCGAACGGCCTGATGTATAAAAATCCACCGACGGCAGGCAGGTGGCTATTTCCGTGGACTGCGCCAGGGCCGCAAGCAACTGCCGCCTGTGGGCGTCAACATCGGGATTCAACAGTTCGACATTATCAATTCTTACGGCTTCGATTCCGTCAGCTTTGGCGATGTTGACATAGTAACTGCCCATGTTTGCCCTGACGGCGTCAACGACAACAGGGTCCACTTCCGAAACAACAAGGCGCTGGAAATTGCCGCTGTAAGAGGCCTCTTTTACGAACAGGCCGGCCTGGATGGGTCCGAATCCGAAGCCGGTAAATATATGACGACCTTCACGGCCTTTTGCTTGCGACATTCTTATCCCTTTTAGCAAGCCCCTGGCAGAATTATACTTAACGGCAGAATAATTTCAAACAAAACGCCAGCGACTTTTAATTACAAAGCCGGTTTCGAGCGCTTTGCCGGTTCACCAACGGAGTTTACTGACAGGCAACAATGTCGAATGATTCGTTTTTTTGGGCAAGGCTATTCTACAGGCCGGCGCACGGGTCTGCGGATGGGAGCGCGAGGTATTCTTCGCCTTACGGGCTGACGCTGCCCGGCCTGGTTGGGGTCGGCGGCTGTTTTTTCCTTCATGATATTGGCAGACTCGATCTTGGTAGTTTCATCCGGCACCGGCGGCAGTGCGCCGCGGCTGCGC
>DATKWV010000116.1:0-7726 GCA_035529405.1 Sedimentisphaerales bacterium
AATCAGTGCCTTGCCGTATTTTTTGCCATATTTATAGTATTAAGTAATGGTAGGAGGACTAAAAATGGGAACTCGCAGGTTGCTGACTGTCCCGGTTGTGCTGTTGCTGATATGTACTGCATCTTATGCCGCAATAACCACGCAGCTTAGCCAGTATGGAATCACCTGGGACTTCAATACACCGGTCGAATACGGGCAGTTCGTCAACGGGGATTACTGGGTCGCCGGGCCGGTAACAATTACTTCCGTTTCGCCGGCGTGGGACGGGCAACGACACGGCTCGATGGTTGACCCGGCTACCATCGCAAGCCAGGGCTACCGCGCGGGTCTTGATTTGACGTTTGACCCTGCGCTTCGGGCCACTTTTCCGCTGACACTTAATGGTGTCAGCAGTCTTGTTTCGACTATCGGCCTTGCTGAGATAAACCCCGGCGGTGCGCACGAGGGTATTGACATAGCTGCGGTGCTGACGGTTGTCGGTGCGCCTGTTCCTGCGGGGACGTTTCGGCCGCCCTATGCGGCGGGGCCGAAGCCATTTTATAATGTCTCGCAGGTAAACTACGCAGCTGTACCGGCCCTGGCTTTGCCGCCGGGCGCGGCAATGCCCAATCTTGCCGGCGTTATGACAAAGGTCTGGCTGGACCACAGCGGTATGCGGGGTAATCCCGGTGGTTCGCTGCACCCCAGCGGTAATATGGAGCCTTATCCGCGTGACAGCACACTGCAGATGTCAACGGTGGCAGTGGCGACGATGGTTGATACCGGCAGCCGCAATGAATATATCCACAGGATGGTACAATTAGGCATAGACCTGTATTACTGCCATCTCAATAACGGTGACGCATGGCGAGCTTACGGCGGCTTCGGCAGCGGCAGAAAGTGGCCGATTCTGTTTGCCGGCATAGTGCTTGGTGACACCAGCATGCAAAATCCCATAGAAACTACACCCGCGTGCTGCTGCCTGACGGGTACCGTGAACAAGTTTGGCGAAGACGGCCACACATATTACGGCCTGCCGACCGTGGAATATCCCGATGGCCGGCCGCTCTGGGGCCAGGATTGTGTAGATGGCATGTACGAATACAACGTGGCAACCGATAACGGCGATAGAGACTGCCGTGACCCGAACGCCCTTGTGCAGCTTGACGGGTACCGCACATGCTGTACCAGTCATGCGTGGGTTGGCGAGGCCCTTGCGGCAAGACTGATGAACGCTGTTAATATCTGGAACCACGATGCGTTTTTTGAGTACGTGGACTGGTGGGTGCTTTACGAGACCCAGACAGATGTACATATGTACGGCAATGACTTTATCGAGGATATGTGGACGGCCTACCGTGATGCCACAGACCCTGTCGCCAAACCGCAAATTTCGCCGAACGGCGGCTTTTTTATGGAGTCGATAGAAGTTGCGATTTCAACCTCCACCACAGGCGCAACGATTTATTATACAACCGACGGTACCGTACCTACGCCCGCATCAACACAGTACACGACGCCGTTTGCGCTAACGCAAACCACTACAGTTAAGGCCCTGGCTGTCAAAAGCGGCATGATTGACAGCGTTATCACTGCGGCCACGTTTATCGAAACCAGCGGAAATCAGATTCCTGTCGCCGATGCCGGAAGCGACCAGGAAGTATTTGACAACGACAACAACGGATACGAACCGGTGACTCTTGACGGCTGCGGCTCCTACGACCCGGACGGTACGATAATCAGTTATGTCTGGAAAGAGGGTGCTGTAGAGCTTGCTGCAGGTGTGATTGCGGTTGTAAACCTTGATATTGGTCAGCACACGGTAACTCTCGAGGTAACCGATGACCTTGCGGCAACAGCAACGGATGAAACAATTATTGCCGTCAGCGCCACAACTGATTTTACACCGCCCGAACCGGACCCGATGACGTGGGCCTGCGAACCGTATCCGAAGAGTCCGACTTCCGTAATCATGCAGGCTGCTGCTGCCACGGATATAAGCGGTGTCGAGTATTATTTTGAATGTGTCGCCGGCGGCGGTCATGACAGCTCCTGGCAGGACAGCGGTATTTACGAAGATACAAACCTCAGACCTGCCGCCGAATACAGCTACAGGGTCAGTGCACGCGACAAAAGCGGCAATCACAATCAGACCGACTGGTCGTCAATTGAATCGGCCGTGACCAGAAGCGGCGTCGGCGGCCTGCCGAAACTGCTGGTCGAAGAACAACCCGGTGACTGCTACACGGTTACCGCTTACGATTCATCGGACCCCAACACTAAATACTGGCAGGTAAAGGTGGACGTGCTGTCCGGCGGCATCTTCTCGTTTAAGGACTTTACTGACGCAGGTGACGGCCTGGGAGACCATACCAGTTACTGCGGCACCGACGCATATAGTCGCCAGGCGAACCTGGTTCAGTTTGAGGGCCGCGGCGGTGAGGTGTTCAGTCGGCGCTATCCCGTTGCGGACCTGGCCGGTAAGTTGACCTTTACTGCGGCGCCTGACGGTTCTTCGTTTACCATCGAGTACAAGGAGACCCCTGTGACCAGCGGGTATTACCATAGTTCTTATGCTGACGGTGACATCAGTTTAAGTCCCGGTGAACTGCTGACCACTATTACGGTGGTCATTAAGCCGCCGGATGCCAGCGGTACTTTTTGGGATTGGGCCGCAGAATATGAAAATGTCTGCGGTCATGCGCTTTCGGCCAAGATTTGGGCCGTGGACTACATTGAGCTTTGGCTGGACGGTCTGATTAACAAAACAGCCGACAGCCAGACCACAAAGGTCGACGGACTATGGGACCCGACCGGTCCCCAAAGCTATATGCGCTGGACGATGGGCGGCAATTCAGCAATGGGATTAATGCTCAGCCGCGAATTTATCGTTGATTATCAATCGGGTCTTGCAGGTCACGAAACAGGGGCAACTGTCAGCACCGGCGGCTGGGCAGGCTTCGAATATTCCAGGTATGGAGCCGGTTTTGATTACGGTGCCGTTTACGCACTGCCGGCAGGTCAGACGCGCATTAACGCCGGACAAATCATAATTGATAGTCCGGGCCCGTTGTGTCTGGCTGACGACACACCCGCAGCGGATTTTAACGGTGATTGTGTGGTAGATAATTTGGACCTGGACAGTATGACGCAGCAGTGGCTTGGCTTTGTTGACCCTGATTCTGAGATTGATTTATACGATGACGACTACATCGATTTTCACGACTACTGCGAACTTGCCCAGTGGTGGCTGCAGGAGGCACGCTGGTAATTTTAAGATACAGCGGACAGCCTGATGCTTACGGCAGCCGGCTGCTTGCGGAAGATATATACATAACTACCTGGTGTAGCTGTGGTTAAGCGAACTGGATGGCTACGCCGATACAGGTGTCTGTGAGCATACTTTCCCGCTCTATACGAACTACAGTACCGCCCTTTATTCGCGCAAATTGGCCTTTTTCCTTTGCCAGGGCCATAGTTCGCGGAAAATTCACTTCTACTATATGGCCTGTGTGAATCGGAGTGGTCATGGGAACGGTCAGAAAAACACCCGTTTTGCTGACATTACTGCTTTGACCATTAAAGAAGCGGTTGGCTTCGGGCAGCCAAACGCTGACCGGCCAGGAAAGTTGCGCTCGGGTATCTTTTCGCTGCTCAGTTAATGTCTCCATGGTTTAAACCTCCGTGACTTAACTTAAACATACGTTTCACTGGTTCATTTAATTATCGGCAACGTCAAAGTAGATAGATTAGGAAATATGGGCAGTTTGCGCACATCCTGACAAAAACTTCCCAGCCTCGCATTGGGCTGCAGTAAAATGGGCTTTTATCGGGTGTTAAAGTAAAATTATTTATGTCAAAACGGTAAAAGCCGCCGCCGTCACACTGCTGAGGGTTCTGCGGGGAGGTTCAACCGCGTGTATAGGCAGTTGTACGGGGGCAATTGCTGACACGGTAAGGCTGTTTTGATTGCAGAGGCCGGCTAAGTTTCTTGCCATTTGCCGGGCTTTAATGTAACCTTGCGGTTTGATGGAAACAGAAGTGCTTAAAATAGATAGCAGCCGCATTGATTTGGCGGAAATTGGGCGGGCAGCGAGGCTTATTGATGCAGGCGAGCTGGTTGGATTTCCTACGGAAACGGTCTATGGTATTGCCTGTCGGGTCGAGACCGGCTCGCTGGCCGGGCTTAGTGAAGCTAAAGGCAGGGCTTTGGATAAACCTTTTACCCTGCACATTGCCCAAAGAGATACAGTGCGTCAGTACATACCCACTATGGGTATCAGGGCCGAGAAACTGATTGCGAAGGCCTGGCCTGGACCGCTGACCATAATTTTCGAACTGGAAGCTGCCGACCTCGAAAAACAAAGGCAGGCTTTAGATGCGGAGATTTTTCGCAACCTCTATAAGGATAGTTCGATAGGTGTTCGATGTCCGGATAATGCGGTGGCTGGTGAGCTTTTATGCCGCACCAAAAGCCCTGTCGTAGCGCCGAGTGCCAATATTGCCGGTCAACCGCCGGCCACCCAGGCGCAGCAGGTTCTCAGTCAGTTTGCCGGCAGGGTCAGGTTGTTGCTGGATGGCGGGCCTTGCAGGTACGGAAAAAGCAGCACTGTTGTGCGGCTGGCCCAAAACGGGCTGGAGTTTGTAAGGGACGGCGTATATTCACGCCGGCAGGTGGAAGAAATGGCAAAAACGATTTTTTTGTTTGTCTGTACGGGCAACACGTGCAGAAGCCCGATGGCTGAGGCGTTATTCAGTCATTATTTGGCGGAAAAATTAAACTGTGAGGTTGACCAGCTTGAGTGCAAAGGTTATAAAATAGTTTCCGCCGGTACTGCCGGCGTGGTTGGATTTGCGGCAACTCCGGAAGCCGCAGCCGCCTGTGCGGCTAAGGGGATAGATATAACCGGCCATAGAGCAAAAGGTTTGTCAGTGCAGCTTATAGACGAGGCTGATTATATCTTTGCTATGAGTGGGCAGCATATTGACCGTATTGTTGGTCTAAGCGGGCGCTCTGCGGGTAAGTGCCGGCTGTTGGCGGAGAATATGGATATTCATGACCCGATAGGTCAACCGCAGAGTGTATATAATAATTGTGCCCAGCTTATAGAGCAGGCTGTGAGAAAGAAAGTTGGTGGGCTTGTATTATGAAAATCGTGGTTGGAAGTGACCATCGGGGCTTTGAGGCCAAACAGCGAATCAAGGCCATAATTGCGCAACTGGGGCATGAATGCCTGGATGTTGGTACCAATGACAACAACCCGGTTGATTACCCGGACACTGCCTATTTGGCCGCGATGGCCGTGGCCAATAAACAGGCTGACAGAGCTATTCTGGTTTGTGGTACGGGCCTTGGTATGAGTATTACTGCCAATAAAGTAAGGGGCATCAGGGCCGCCTTATGTCACGATGAGCTGACCGCTCAGATTTCCCGTCACCATAACGATGCCAATGTATTGTGTATTTCCGGCGACCTTGTTGGAGAGGTACTGCTGCGAAAAATGGTGCAGGTGTGGCTTGATACGGATTTTAGCGGCGGCAGACACCTCAGAAGGGTACAAAAAATAGCCGCTATTGAAGACGGTAAGGACCCGAGAGAAATCCGGAAAAACACCGTTAGTACTGCTGAAACCGGAAGTTAACGTCAAACATATCCAGAACTGTCCAAATTCTGCGTCTGAGGCATTTTTTATACCCGGATTTCTGGAGGCGGCAAGGAATTTGCGCTTGACGTCCGCACCTATTGTATGTTAGCATAGTCTTACGATTCTCAAAGCGAAAAACCGGCGGGAGGGCTGAAACCAAGCCAAAAGGACAGCACTGCCGCCCCAAAGGAAAAGGAGGAATTATCATGTCTAAGAAATCATTTCTAAGTCTTGCTGTTTTGGTGTTTATGAAAGGAAGACATATTATGTCTGCAAAATGGTTTTTTCTAATCTCACTGATTTTACTGCCGTCGCTCGTAGCCAACGGTGCGCTAAAAACCGTCTATCCGGAACCGATGACCAGCGATACCACCGTTAACAACGCCGGCGTCGTCGGCTGGACCGGCAGTCAAAGTTCGCGTATCGGAGGGTCAAGCGTCGATGGCTTCGATACGTGCGTGGTTTACGTGTTCGAACTGCCTGCGGTCGGTGAAAATAATGATATTACTGACGCTAATCTGAGTTTCTACTTCGAAAGTTACAGCTATTATCGTGTGAGCGGTAATGCTGACCTCTATGGTCTTGCGTACAGTTCCAGCAGTGCAGTACAATCCGGCCACTGGTATCAAGGCCCGTACGCCGGCGACCCATGCGCCGCGGCACTGCAGGACAATGTGCTTACACCTTCAACACTGCCAAACAGCACCATCAGCACCGATAGTTCAGGCAATAACGCCCTGAAAGCCTATCTGAACGCCCAGTATGCCGGCGGTGCAGGCGAAGGCGATTATATTTTTATCAGGGTCGGCCCCGATGCGAACGAGACTAACAGCCCTCAAAGATACTGGGTAGTTTCGATGTCTGAAAGCGACCCCGGCCGACAGCCGATACTTACCGTTACGATCGGTCCTATCGATACCGACCCGCCCACTCCGAATCCGATGACGTGGGCAGTTCAGCCCAGCTCGGCTGGTGACAGTGCCATTTCGATGACCGCTACCACAGCCGTGGACGAAAGCGAGGCAGAGTACTATTTCGCTGAGGTCTCCGGTAGTCCCGGCGGTTCCGACAGCGATTGGCAGGACAGCCCAACCTACACGGATAGGGGCTTGACTCCGAGCACCAGCTACAGCTATAAGGTCAAGGCTCGCGATAAAAGCAATAATCAGAACGAAACCGACTGGTCGAGCGTCGAATCAGCCGTTACCGATGTGATAGATACTACGCTGCCCACTCCGGACCCGACAGTCTGGGCGGTTGAGCCTTATGCAATCGGCGGCACTTCCATATCGATGACCGCTGGAGCCGCTACAGACACAAGCGGCGTAGAGTATTACTTCGCTGAGACGTCCGGCAATATAGGCGGTTCCGACAGCGGCTGGCAGGACAGCACCACCTACACGGATACGGACCTTTCGCCGACCACCAGCTACAGCTATAAGGTCAAGGCACGTGATAAAAGCAGTAACCAGAACGAAACCGGCTACTCGGTTGTCAAATCAGCGACGACTTTGGAGGGCAATTATTTCTACGTTGACCCGGTCACCGGCTCGATGAGTAACGATGGCAGTGCGGAGCATCCCTGGTCAACGCTGAAAGAGGTATTTGCTCAAGGTCTGATTGAAACGAAGTATGAGTCCGGAACTATCAGAAACCCCGGTGCCCCGGTCAAGAAAGGCGATACAATTGTGCTTCGGTCGGGGTACCACGGTGATATCGTTGTGTCGGGATATTTCAATGATGTTGTGATTACCATTACCGCTGAGTTGGGCCATACGCCGGAACTGGCACGTTTTTATCTGTCCGGTGGGAAAAACTGGCTCATCCGCGGCCTGGATATAAGTCCCTCCCATGCGCCGGTATTTGAGCGGGTGACAATCGTGGATTTATATTCGCGGTCCTCTACTGATGGTATCTGCAGCGATATTATCATAGAAGACTGTAACATTTACACTATCGCTGACAGTTCCGGCTGGAGTGCCAATGACTGGGACACCAAGGCCTGCAATGGGATCACCCTGGGTATGGAAGGCGGCACCGGCCTGATCGCACGCAACAATTACCTTCTCAACGTCAATCACGGTTTCAACCTTGAGGCAACC
>DATKWV010000117.1:0-10917 GCA_035529405.1 Sedimentisphaerales bacterium
CGCTGGAGGACTTATGGGCATTCAACGAGGAGGTGCTGGCAAGGGCCATATTCCGCTCGAAGATACCGGTGGTAAGCGCGGTCGGCCATGAAATCGATACGACCATAGCCGACCTTGTAGCGGATGTGCGGGCATCGACGCCGACAAAGGCAGGGGTAGTGACTGTGCCGGATATGTACGAGGTGCTCGACAGGCTTGCGGTTATGCAAAGGCGGCTGGCCGGCTGGGCAAAGACGGCTTTACGACTGGCAAAGCAGCACCTGGAAACGGTCCTGGCAAGCGAGGTGTTTCGCAAACCGTTTTCGCTGGTAACAACCAGGCAGCAGCTTCTGGATGAGACCGAAATGCGGGTCAGTAACACTATAAGATACCAGCTTGCCGAGTTGGGGCAAAAGGTGCATCTGCTGGCCGAGCAGGTGCGAAGAATCGAGCCGCACAGACTGCTTCGGGAATGCCTTGTTACCGTGTATAATCTGCAGAACCGGGCACGTATGGCGGCCCAGCAGGTAATCGGCGGCTGTCGGGTGACTGTCAGCACTGCTGCAGGGCGCTTGGCGGCATTGAATCCGAAATCCGTGCTGCAAAGGGGCTACAGCATTACAACCAATGCCGCAACCGGCAGGATTGTCAGGCTGTTGGAGGATGCGGCTGTGGCCGATACGTTAATTACCGAACTGGCTGACGAGAATTTGATTGAAAGTAAGGTGACAAAAAAGCAAAATAAGGCAAAACGCAGTTAGGGTCTATTTATGGCTGGTAAAAACGAGAAAACCGACACAGGTAAAATGACCTTCGAGCAGACCATCACCGAGCTTACGGCCATAGTCGATAAAATCGAGCAGGGCCGGATACCACTGCAGGACAGCCTCCAGCAGTATGAACGGGCTATGGCTCTTATAAAGCACTGCAGAACGATATTGCAGCAGGCTGAAAAACGCATCGAAAAGATTTCCGAGCCGGAAGACAGAAAACAGGCCGGACAGGACAAAGAATAAAAGACAGATTTCCGACTTCTGTCTTCTGTTTTCTGACTTCTGTCTTCAGATTTCTGACCTCTGAGATGATGTGCGAGCGTGGCGGAACTGGCAGACGCGCAAGGTTTAGGTCCTTGTGTCCAATTCGGACGTGGAGGTTCGAGTCCTCTCGCTCGCAGTTTTTTTTGCTCGTTCACGACAAAGACAATAACCCTTTTTACTGCGGATTTGTTTTGATTGCGGCCTGCGCTGCAGTATAATGCCCAATGAGTACCTTAATTGTACGCAGCTAAAGGGGGCTGGGAGACTAAAATTATGAATGGAGTCACGTTTGTCCGTCCTCTTTTACTGGCGATTTGCTCGCTGCTTAGTCTGCCTTTCTTTGCCGGCTGTAACGTACCCAAAGAGCACTTAACAGCTTTTAACAAGCATTTTATAAACCTCGACTACGAGAATTCCGCCCTTTATGCACAGAAAAAAATCGGCAGGCAGAAAAACCCGAAAGGCGAGGACCTGCTTTGGGCCCTGCAGCTTGCCGGCGTTGAAAGAATCCGCGCCGACTACGGCAAAAGCACCGAGTATTTCGATAAAGCTGAGCAGATGCTGAAATTCTATGACGAAAAATCCGAAATCGGCGATGCCGTCGGTGCCACACTGGCCAGTGACAACGTGACCCCTTACAAAGGCCAGGAGTACGACGGCATAATGGTCAACACGTACAAGGCCCTGAACTTTATGGCTGAAGGCAGGATGGATTTGGCGAGGGTGGAGTTCAACCGCGCACTTGACAGGCAAAGACGCGCAAAGGAAAAGTTCAGTAAGGAGATAAACAAACTCAAAACCGAAATGGAACAAAAGAAGCAAAATGACTTTACAAAACAGAACGTTGAAAACCCCAAAACGCTTGAGCTGTTAAACCAGAAGTATCCGAACCTGTATAATTTTCAGGCTTATCCGGATTTTGTTAATCCGTTCACCACGTACTTAGCGGGCATATATTTTAATCTGGCAGGCGACCACGACAAGGCGGTCTATCTGCTGAAGGAATCGTGCGGTATGGTTTCCGACAATGCCTATATAGCCGAGGACCTCAATATCACAGAGCAGATACTTGACGGAAAAGGCAAGCTTGAAAATACGGTATGGCTGATTTTTGAGAACGGCCTGGGACCAATAAAGAAGGAGTTCAGGCTAGACATCCCCTTATTCATTGCGACAAACAAAATCAAATATATGGGAATCGCCCTGCCAAGACTGGACTTCAGAGAAAAAGCCTATCCGTATCTGCTGGCCGAGGTTGACGGCAGGAACTTTAAGACCTCCCCCGTCGCAGACATGGACAGGGTCGTACAAACAGAGTTCAGCAAGGAGTATAACGGTATTCTGACCAGGGCCATCGTATCGGCCACAGCAAAGGCCATCGCGCAGTACGTCCTTCAGGAACAGGGTTCCAACGCGGCCTCGCTTGTATCTTTGGCCGTGGCGGTATATAGTTTTGCATCCACCGCCGCCGATGTAAGAATCTGGACGACACTGCCTAAGGATTTTCAGGTTGCAAGGTTTAACAAGCCCAAGAACGGTGTGCTGAAAATCACAGCAGGCGACTCTGTCCTGAACGTTAATATACCCCATTGCAATAACGCAATAGTATATGTTAGAATAATAGCCAATCAGGCGCCTGCGGTATGTGAGGTTATGGCTTTTTAAATAAGAATTCTTTTTTGCGGAGCAATAATATGAAAACTGCGACCAATATACTGCTTTTTGTGTGCGCTGCGGCGCTTACGGGCTGTTTCGAGCGGGCAGGCGACCCGAGAATTCACGTCAGGGAAGAGGTACGAAGCGACAATCTTGTCGATAACATCGTAACCCGCCCTGTGGCCCACGCCTTCAGCGCGTTAATCGGCGAAGGCATTGAAATTACCCAGGCCGTTACCCGAAGAAACGATGCTGGATTTCTCGAGCTTCATATCAACGGATACAACCGCTCATACCAGACAAAGCGATTCAGATACAGGGTCGAGTGGCTCGATGAAAACGGCTTCCTGCTCGAAAGCAAGACAAGTGTCTGGCTGCCGGCCTCGGCAATGGGCAAGTCACCGTTCAGCCTTAAAGCTGTTGCGCCCAGACCACAAGCCGTCAATTTCAGAATGGATACGAGAAAGTGGGAGTAAATTATGAAAGCAAAAATGCTGAGTATTATTTTGGCTGGGTGTTTATTTGCCGGATGCGCCCAGGAAACCGTAAACATCGACGTTGTACACGACGACGCCAAGGCTGTCCTGGCCCTTGATTACCGGGATTTCGACCAGGCGGCCAGCCAGATGGTTCAGTCGGTGCTAAGCTCGGGCGCTCTTAAAAAACCCGGCGGCGGCAGGTATGTTGTCGCCACCGGCCGAATTGTCAATGACACAATGCAGAGAATCGACACCGACCAGCTAATGGCCAAGGTCGAAGAGGAACTGCTCAACAGCGGCCAGGTCGTAATGACCTCAGCCGTCGGCGGCTCTGGTGCACCGGACAAAATGGTTTACCAGATGAGAAAAGACATCAGGGATTCGGACGTCGGGGATGAGTTCAGGAAAGACACCCTGCCGGCAAAAGAGCAGCTCATAGCGCCTGAACTGAGCATCTCCGGCAAAATCTTCCAGAGAAACATCCGCTACAGCAAAGACCTCCAGCAGGTAGAGTATTATTTCCAGCTTAAGCTCACCGACCTGACAACCGGCCTGCGATTCTGGCAGAAAGAAACGATTATCGGCAAACGAGGAAGTAATAAGTCCGTAGCGTGGTAACTCGAACTGACCATCACCATCGGTTGAGTTTGAGAATGCAAAAAGCAAAACGCAAAACTGTGGAATCCGCCTTCGGCGGATGGCTGATTTTATTTGATGTTGCTTTGATTTTTTAAAAGACAATAAGCGGGGTGCAAAATGAAAAGAATTTGCATGTGTTTCATTATTACGGCGCTGCTTTACGATTCAGGATTCTGCGCCACCAAAACAATCGTCCGCACTGTCAAAGGTCAGGGCGTTACCAGAGATGAAGCTATCAAGAAAGCTCTGGCCCAGGCTGTAGCCCAGGCCAGAGGCGTCAAAATCAGCTCCGACGATTACGAATTCGGTTATCGCTCTGCTTCAGCGGACATCGAAAGAAAAGATACCGGAAAAGCAGTTGAGTTTGACGCCGTATCCGTTCAGACGGGCGGCTCCGTCCTGAGAACCGATATTGAGGGGCTGGTCAAGACCTACGAGGTTCTGGACGAGAAAAAAATCGACGATACCACTTATGAAGTCACCCTTAAAGTCTGGGTATATGACTACGAAGCCCCCGACCAGACGACCAGATTCAAACTGGCCATAATGCCCATAAATACGCTCTCGGAGCAGTATCGCTTCGGCCCTTACGTTGCCCAGGCAGCCGACGTATCGCGTAAACTCGCCCAGCAGCTAAGTGTGCGCCTTACTGAAACAAATAAATTTGCCGTTTTAGACAGGGAATACATCCTCGATTTTGCGCGCAACAGGAACATCCTGCTGTCCGACGACTCTTCGCTTGAAGAAAAGGCCAAACTCGGCAAAGTGCTCGGCGCCGATTATATGATTGTGGGGACCATCTCCGATGCACGAATGCGGATAAAAGAGAAAACATCAGAAATTATTGGTGTTCCGATAAGAGAATATGAAGCTGATTTTGTTTTTGACTACCGGCTGATAGTCGGCCCCACGAGACAGGTCAGATTGGCTGATACTGTCAGTATCCGCCTTGAAACCGATGAGGTCAAAAAACTTGTAAAAGACTGGGAGCCCGAGGACCTGGACTACAGGGAGATGTTCGACAACCTGACCGCCAGGGTCGCCAACCGCGTGGTGGGAACAATTATTGACATGCTGTTTCCGATACGCATTGCGCGTATAGATAAAAACGGGCAGATTATTATCAACCAGGGCGGCAGAAGAATTACCACAGGGACATTGCTGCAAGTCTTCACCGAAGGCGACGAGCTGGTCGATTTTGATACTAAAGAGTCCCTCGGCCAGACAGAGGCCTTGATTGCAACCATAAGAATCGACAAAGTGCTGCCGAATATCTCTTATGCAAAGCTTGTCGAGGGCGATTTGCCGAAGATTTCCGAGGGCCTGGTCTGCCGGCATAAAAAAATTGCACCCCAAGCCCTGGAAGGGGCGAAAAGCAATATAGAAAGCACCCCCACAGGCGGAATAAGACTGCCTTTCGACTAAAACATCTGTTTTTTGAGGTTAATATCTTCTGTCGGAGCAAGCATGAAAATGACTGCCGGTATATTACTTTTTGTTGCTGCGGCGGTGATTACAGGCTGTTACCCGCAGCAGCAATCCGGGACTTGCTTAAGGAAAGGTATCGAAATAAAAGTTGCCGACTTCGGAGCAGTTCCCAACGACGGTAAAAATGATACGCCTGCAATTATTGCTGCAATACAGGCCTGCAGAGACAGAAAAAACACCAGACTGGTTTTTGCGCCGGGCACATACGATATCAAGGCGGGACCACCGGCTCAAACAAGGCGGTTGCAGCCAAGTTTCGATATAAAGAACATCAATAATATGACAATCGAAGGCAGCGGCGCAGAACTTATCGGCCATGATTATGCGACCATGTTCAGTTTTACAGGCTGCAGCAACATAACCATCAATAACCTGACGGTTGACTGGGACCCCGTACCCTATACGCCCGGCAGGGTCGTAGAGGCTGCCGAGGACCATGTGGACATCGAGGTAGTTGCGCCTTTTACCGCCCAGGCGGGATTGCGAACAGGGTCGTTGTCCGGCTACGACCCCGAGACACGCCGGATGGCAAGAAGATATACATACCATTACCAGATGAACTATGACAAGACCTCCGAGGTGATTCGGCCAGGCGTAATGCGCCTGTTCAGAAGCATGCAGGGCAGACACCCCGACAAATTACCGCCTGTGGGCAAGCATATAATTGTCAGGCACCAGGTTTACGGCTCCCAGGTTTTTCAATTTTCAAAATGCGCCGGTATTCGTATAGAAAACGTAAATATCTACTCGAATCCCGGTATGGGAATAACAGGTACCGTCTGCCGTGACATTTCCTTAAGGCATGTAAGGATAATGATAAGACCCGGTTCAGGCCGGTGGATGTCAACCAACGCCGATGCAACGCATTTCACAGGCTGCCGCGGCACCATTGTGATGGAAAACTGCCTGTTCGAGGGTATGGGAGACGATGCAACAAATGTCAATGCCGGCCATTATATGGTTGTTGACCAGTGCCGGGATAACAGCAAGTTAAGTATTCGCTGCGCTAAACGGGGCGGATTTTCACCCGAACCGCAGGTCGGCGACCGTTTGGAATTAAGCGGTGCGGACCTTGTGCCTTATGTCACCGTAACGGTAAAATCGGTAACGTATGATGAAAAAGAAAAAACGTTCATCGTAGAGTTTTCCGATAAGCTGCCCGAAAGAACGGCTAAAGGCGATATTGTCGGCAATCCCAGTGCCTGCCCTGCCGTGCGCATCCGAGGCTGTACGATATTGCGGACCCTCGGACGCGGCTTTATCCTCAAAACACGCGACGTTATCATCGAGAACTGCACTTTAGAGGATGTTTCCTCGGCGGGGATAGCTATGAATACGGATGTAAACAACTGGTGGGAATCCATCGGCTCACGTGACATAATCATCCGCAACAACCGGTTCATAAACTGCAGGTTCGAACCGGCCTATGTCAGCGGAGTAATTGAAAGTCTTGCCAGCGGCAAAGCGCCGGGTGTGCATCAAAGAATTACCATTGAAAATAACATCATACAGGGCAGCAGCGGAAACGCCGTCAAAATCGGTTCCGCTGACGGAGCGGTTATTGCCGGCAACATCATCGACGGTGCGCAGGATGATGCAATTTATGTGCATAACAGCCGTAATATCCGCGTAAGCGGCAACAAGGTTACCAACAGCAAGGCAGGATTGGTCACCGGGGACGGCTGTGACACGGCTACTATTGTACTGGAAAATAACGTGGGGTTATAAGGTCTCCGACCGATTAACGCAGAATTATCACCACCGGTAAAACAGCGTTACACGTCCTTGTATCTTCTGGTTTTGTCTGCAGCAAGGCCTTTTCCGATTGCCGCCAGAAGCCTTACCTCAAGTGATATAAGCAGAAACACCGGGCCTAAAAGCAGACTGAATATAATCACGAAGTCCCGTGTTGCACTGTCGAAGTCGATGTGACTGTCCTCGACAAACGTGGCCTTGGTGTTGTAATAGGCCAGCGCCGCCGTCAGCAGCCACACCAATACCCATACAAGCACCATTTTCGTACCCCCTTTTGTTCTGTTTAAGTACCCTCCATGGAATGATTTAACCGCGTTTTCCTGCTGTGTTTATTATAGCATTTTACAATCGCCGATTCAAGTATTTTCCCGGCTGCGGGCAAAGATGTCGGCCGGACCGGCAAAAATTTGGAAAAAATGTGTTCACTAACCGGTTTTGGCCTATATTATATGCCTTGCGAAGTAATCCTTCAGGATATGGGGTGCAGATATGATTGGAAAGTTTTTTCAGCTTGCGCAAAAAAACACAACCATAAAGGTTGAGTTTCTGGCCGGTCTGACGACTTTTCTGACAATGGCGTACATAATTTTCGTAAATCCGGCTACTCTGGCCCAGGCCGGTATGGATAAGCAGGCCCTTATAGCCGTTACCTGCCTTATCAGCGCCGCATCCACAATTGCGGTCGGCCTGCTTGCCAATGCCCCAATCGCAATGGCGCCGGGAATGGGCCTGAATGCCTTTTTCGCCTACAGCCTGGTGCTGGGTGATAAAATAAGCTGGCAAACGGCTTTAGGTGTTGTTTTTCTGTCGGGGGTACTGTTTTTTCTGCTGACGGTGCTGGGACTTCGCAAGCGCATAATTGAAGCCATACCATCCAGCCTTATTGCCGCCATATCGGTCGGTATAGGCCTGTTTATAACGTTCATAGGCCTTGTCAATCTGGGCCTGGTAGTCAAGAACCCCGTAACGCTTGTATCGGTAGGTAAATTGACGCCCACAATCGGCATAGGCCTTTGCGGGCTGCTGGTAATGGTATTTTTTGAAATAAGAAAAGTTACCGGTGCGCTGCTTATCGGCATAATTTCTTCCACGGCGTTGGCGGCGGCCTGCGGCTACATAGAAAAACCCGCCCAGCTGTTTTCGCTGCATCTGGACGTAAGCAAGATCGCCCTGCAGCTTGACATATTGGCAGCTTTGAAATGGAGCATGTTCGGCAGTATTTTTACCTTGATGTTTATGGACATGTTCGATAGTGTCGGTACGTTAATGGCCTGCTGTCGTCAGGCAAACATGATTGACGAAAAAGGCCAAGTCAAAGGGGTGGACAGGCTGCTGGTTATTGACTCGCTGGCAACCGTGGCAGGCGCGGCGCTTGGAACATCGACAACCACCGCATACGTGGAATCGGCAGCCGGTATCGAGCAGGGAGGGCGGTCGGGGCTGGCCTCAGTTGTTACGGGGTCATTATTCCTGCTTGCGGTGTTGTTTGTACCGGTGCTTCAGGTTGTGCCGACGTTCGCAACGGCGCCTGCACTTATTATGGTCGGATTGTTTATGGTAAGGGAGGTTAAAAAAATCGATTTCACCGACCTGCAGCAGGCCTTCCCCGCTTACATTATCATGGTAATGATTGCCTTAAGCTACAGTATCAGCAAAGGCCTGGCCTTCGGTTTTATATCTTTCACGGTCGCCAAGCTGGTGTCGGGCAACGCAAGAGACGTCAAGCCTGTAATGTGGCTTATTACCCTGTTGTCTGTGCTGTTTTTCATAGTCGATTAACTGTTTGTGACAATCAAAAAGCAATGTCACCTTTGTGACCATTCGCAAAGGAGAAAAGTCATGTTAAAAAAAGCCTTGCTTTCGTGTTTTGTCGCTTTATTATTGTTTTGTTCGTGCAAACCCAGCCAACAGCCGGCATCCGAACCGGCAGGAGAAAAGAAAATGGAAATCAAAATCACAAGTTCGGCATTCGAAGACGGCGGCCTGATACCGCCCAAATACACCTGCGACGGCGCTGATGTTTCTCCGCCGCTGCAATGGCAGAAGGCGCCTGCAGGTACGGCAAGCATAGCTGTTATATGTGATGACCCCGACGCACCGATGGGCACTTTCGTGCACTGGGTTTTGTTCAATCTGCCCGCCGACACTACCCAACTGGCTGAGAACATACCCGCGGTAGACACATTGCCCAACGGGGCAAAACAGGGTGTCAGTGATTTTCGCAGGGTCGGTTACGGCGGACCGTGCCCGCCCAGCGGCACGCACAGGTACTTTTTCAAAATCTACGCCGTCGATGCGAAATTCGATATACCCGGCCGGGCTGACAAGGCCGCCCTGCTGAAGGCAATGACGGAACATATCCTCGGCCAGGGACAGCTTATCGGCAAGTATAAAAGAAAATGACGACGCCCCGCCGGCCATAAAAAGACCGGACGTTTTTAAGACTCGCAGGCGCTTTCGCCGACTAAAAATGTGATAACTATCAGGAGAGAAAAGCATGAAATACATCCGTACCACTGCAGCTTTATTTTTTGTATTCGCTGTTACATACTCAGTCGATGCCCAAAACCGCATTGCAGAAAAAAAGTCCGTTGATTTTGAATCCCTGACAGACTTTATAACCTGCGACCTGTTTGACCCGGATTTTCTTTACGGTGACTGTGCTTATACGGGTGTGATTTCGGCCTCGGACGGCAAGCTTTATTTCTTTGTCAGCAGCCACAACAGCGATTACGCCGCGCGATTTTACAGCTTTGACCCCGCCAAAGAAAAAATTACCCTTCTGGGTGAAATGGACAAGGTCCTCGGCGAAGACGCCAAAAAGCAGATTTCGCACGGCAAAGTGCATACGCAGCTTTTTGAACATAAGAATAAGCTGTGGTTCGCCACACACATATCACATTACAAGGACGGCCTTCCCAGTACAAATTATCGCGGCAAAATACCCTACAGCGGCGGCCATTTTGTAAGCTATGACCTCCAAACCGGCCAGTTCACGGACCTTGCCCGCATATTCGGCAGCGAAGGCATAATTACAATGACTATGGACAAACACAACGAAGTTTTGTACGGCCTGACCTGGCCCACAGGCGTACTGGTTTCCTACGATATAAAAAACAACGACCTGCGATACTGGGGCGCCGTACAAAAAATAGCCGAATGGGGACACCGCGGCGGCACCGAATGGGACATGATATGCCGAACGCTGGCCATCGACCCGTGCGACTTTGTTTACGGCTCAACTATGGACGGCTCAATCTGGAAATACGACGCAAGCCAGCCCAGAAGAGTAAGCTTTATAAAAGGTCTTGATTTGTCACGTGTGCCGTTTTCGCAGTCCGCTAAAGAAAGCACCAGGGGAGATTTCAAGAACGGCTGGCGAACAATAGAGTGGAATGACAAAACCAATACCTTCTGGGGCCTGCACTTTCATTGCACAACATTGTTTGAGTTTGACCCCGCCGGTGATTACATAAGGGCTGTGGATGAATTAAGACCACAGGCCTACCGCGGTATGCCCACAAACCCCGAGACAAGCCAGCTGGGATTTATGGTCGGGCCTGAAAACACGATTTTTTATCTTGCCGACGGCCCCGCGGTACAAATGCAGGAAAGGCGCACCCTGCAGTCCAATCTGTATTTGATTACCTACCAGATTGACAAGCAGAAATACAGCGACCACGGCCCGATATTATCAAAGGACGGAAGACGCGTATTCTTCGGCGAAAGCATAGCTATTGGTGCCGACGACCATATTTACTCCGTGGCATGGGTGGAGGTTGCCGACAAGGAGAGGATCCAGCAGTTACGGGCCGCACGAACCAAAGGAGCACCTGCTGAAACAGCCAGGGCCGTCTATGAGATGCTGCTGGTCCGCCTGCCCA
>DATKWV010000118.1:0-24234 GCA_035529405.1 Sedimentisphaerales bacterium
AAAAACCCGCAATAAAGCACATGCAGAAAAGCCTTGCAAAATCAATCCAGACCAATTAGCATCGGTCTTGCGGTACACACAAGTTCTATTACAGGCTTTGATGATAAGGAGAGACAAATGTCCTATCTGGAAAACAGGTTCGGCTTAGACGGTAAAACAGCCGTCATAACCGGCGGCGGCGGCACACTGTGCAGCGCAATGGCTGAAGGATACGCCAACAGCGGCGCAAATGTGATACTGTGGGACGTCCGGCCGGAGGCAATGCAGGAAAAGGCGGCTATAATAGCAAAAAGCTGCGGCGATAAATCAAAAACAGCCTGCGTTCAGGTGGACCTGATGAAAGAAGAATCAATCGCCGAGGCACTCAAGCAGTCCGTAAGCAAATTCGGCAGCGTCGATATACTGCTCAACGGCGCAGGCGGCAACAGGGGCAAAGGACCCTTCGTGGAATTAGTCGAAAAGGACTTTGATTTCGTAATAAAACTGAACCTTATGGCAGGCTGCATTCTGCCTACCAAACATATCGCCAAATACTGGGTCGATAACAAAATCAAGGGCGTAGTGATAAACATCGCCTCGATGGCGGGGTTTAACCCGCTTTCAGGCGTGTGGGCATACTCGGCTGCCAAGGCAGCGATAATAAATCAGACAATGGCCCTGGCCAAGGAATTCGCAGCGCACGGGATAAGGGTAAATGCCATTGCGCCGGGATTTTTTATAGCAGAACAGAATAAAAAGCTGCTGCTTAACGACGATGGAACATTAACGCAAAGGGGCAAAGACGTGATTGCACATACGCCTATGGGCAGGTTCGGCCAGCCGGAAGACTTAATCGCGGCGGCAATTTTCCTGGCAGGCGACGGAGCCAAATTCGTTTCGGGTATTACACTGCCGGTTGACGGCGCGTATCTTTGTCACAACATATAATCGACCCGCAAACAAGCCTGCTCTTAAAATACAGGAAAGGCAACACTATGGCCAAATACAAGGTCCTTATAGCCGACAGCAGATACCTGACATACAAATACGAAAAACAGGTTCTGGAAAAAATCGACGCCGAAATAATCATCGAAACAAGCGACGATGAAAACAAAATCGCACAGGCTGCGGCTGACGTTGACGGCCTGCTGGTTAATCTTGCGCCGATAACAGCCAAGATTATATCGGCTATGACAAAATGCAAATGCGTAAGCAGATACGGCGTCGGGTATGACAACGTGGATACAAAGGCGCTGAAGGCGAAGGGCATTTTCCTTGCCAATGTCCCGGACTACTGCGGCCAGGACGTCAGCGACCATGCGTTTGCGCTTTTTATGGACTGTGTACGAAAGGTGTCCCGCAAGGACCGTCTCATAAGACAGGGCCGGTGGAACCTGACGGGCATACAGAACGTTTACAGGATTGCCGGCAAGACGTTCGGATTTGTGGGCTACGGGATGATAGCAAGATGTTTGCACAGGAAACTTTCAGGTTTTAACATCGGCCGGTTTTTGATAAGCGACCCCTACGTTTCCGCAGACACGGCCGCTGGGGCGGGCGCCGAACTTGTCGAACTTGACACACTGTGCACACAGGCGGACTACATATCGATACATGCGCCGCTTCTGCCGGCAACTAAGGGCCTGATTTCGCGCAGGCAGCTGGCCCTGATGAAAAACACGGCAATTATCATCAATACCTCCAGGGGACCTCTAATAGACCAGGATGCGTTAATCGATGCCTTAAAGCACGGAAAAATCGCCTGCGCGGGCCTGGACGTTTTTGAAAATGAGCCGCTCGAAGCCGAAAGCGAATTACGAAAACTCGACAATGTTACCCTGACCGACCACGCCGGGTGGTATTCAGAAGAGTCAATAGTGGAACTCAAGACCAAGGCCGCACAGAATATCGCCGATACCCTTATCAAAGGCAGGCCCGCCTATGCGGTCGAACTTTAGCACAGACCATCCGGGCGCGACTCGACCGTCTTGAACAACATTTGGTAAAGGATAGCAACCTCGACAACAACGTGTGCTGGTAGTGGATCGTGGATTTGATGGGTGGGTGATGTTTGAAGATTGGCTGGATAACAGATACCGTTTTGTTGCCAGAATTGTAGGGAAACAGCATTTGCTGCGGTTTTCTGGCGGTTTTGAGCAACGTGAGGCTGAGCAGTGGATACCGATTCGGGCCGACCAACTTGCTGCCGTTTGGTTTTGCTGGCTGTGCTGGTGATGATTTATTTAGGCTGGATTGTCGAGGGACATCCGAATATCGCCGAGCGGTTGGTTTGTCTTAGCCAACCACTTCCGGACAAACCGGCCTTTCTTATGTACCGACTGTTAACAGGTCTAACTGAAGCAATAAACACCTGCTTTTGACTTCACAAGGATTCGCTGCGGAGAAGGTTACGAGAAAACCCCGAAATTTGAGGAGATTATAATGCTTGACACGCCACAGGAAATGCTTTATAATAAGTTGTTTGGAAAGCCTCTTTTAGCAGGCTTGCCCGATAGCAACAAAACAAGCAGGAGGTTTAATTCAGTCATTTTTATTTGGAGGCCGTGGTAATGTCGCCGACAATAGACAAGTTGCATCAGCAGCCCGAGTTAGTGGTCAATGAAATATTTAGTATCAGTAACGGCGTTAAAAGAGCATTGCTGACAATGCTTTTTTTCTTTTGCCTTGGCGCAAATGTTATTGCCGTTCCGGGTCCTGGAGATATATTCCGCGAGTACAAGTGGACCGGGCCGTACATAAACGGCGGCAACTTCCAGCGTGTTACAGACCCTGATGCCACTCACAGCGGCGCCCAGCAGTTTCTGCCCAACCCGGTCAATTCGATTACTCTTGACACGACCGGCGCAATCAAAATCGAAGCCTACATACAACGGCTGCAGTGCCACGTGGGCACAAGTAACAAGCGTATTCGGGTAAACGGTAACAGCTGGATTGAAATACCGGAAGCGGCCGCTATCCCTTCAAGTCACCCCGAATGTTACATGACCATGATTTACCCTACGGTCGAGATACCGCTGAGTCACTTTAACGACGGCTACAATACTTTCGAGTTCACCACGGACGGCCAGATTTGTTACGACTTCGGCTGGGGACAGTGGCTGTGCAACGGTGTAACATTCAGGGTTTACTATAACAGCAGCCATCCGCATCCCACCGGTGCGATAACGGCCCCGGCAGCAGGCGCAACGATAGGTGAAAATCCGACAATCTCGGCTTCCGCCAGCGGTTCAGGCGGATACGGAATCAAGCAGGTTGATTTCATCGGCTATTACGAGGATTTCAATTTCGAGGGCGATAATATATGGAGACAGTGGCACATCATACAGTGCCACGGCAATAATATCAAGCATCTGGGCAGTGATACCACCGCACCATACTCGGTTATATGGGACACCTCGTGGGTTCCGGACCAGCAGATGCCGATAAAAATCATGGCGCGGATTGTAGATACAAGCAATATGGTTTATATGACAGAAGCGGCGGACAACATTACCCTGCAGCGACAGGGTATCTCGGTAAAACTTTATAAGTGTTATGATGTTCCCGAACAGTGGGTATCACGCAGCGGCTCATCAACCGATACCTGCCATTTGGATATCTTTGAAAACCTGACAAACGCCGTTGCGGCCAAGATGTATCTGTGCTCATGGTCGGGATATTACGCTCAGGGCATCGGGATTAATGGCTATCAGCTTGTTTACAATATCGGTCGCCTGTACGACATAAGCTATGATGAAATCAACGTGCCCATAAGCTGCCTTGTGCCGGGTCAAAATACGCCCTATACGTATTCGGCCACGGTGGAGCACGGCATTGAAGTACAGTGGCCGGGCCTGCCGTTGAAAGTGAGATACCTTGTGCCGCCCGTGGGTGATTTTACCAAAGACCTTGTCGTTGATTTGGAGGACGTGAAGGTATTGACAAACGACTGGCTGACAGACGAATTTGTATTGGACGGTCTTGTGTCCTACTATAAGTTCGACGGGAACGCCAGTGACAGCACCGGCGGCAACGACGGTACCGAGGTCGGTAATCCTACGTACGCCCAGGGTATGCACAGCCAAGCAATCGGTCTTGACGGCGACGGCGATTATGTAAACTGCGGCAATAACGCCAGTTTCGATATCACCGCCGCTATTACAATTTCAGCATGGATAAAGGGTACATTTAACAATACTCTGGACAGAATCATCGAAAAGGGATACAACTGGATGTTGTGCCGGGGGTACGGTGATAATGCTGCTTTCTACTGTTTAGGCTTCGGCATTCTTGAGGGTTCTGTAACCGTCAATGACAACCAGTGGCACCACATCGCAGGCGTGTACAACGGTTACCACCTGGTTTTGTACGTCGATGGTGTCGCTGATGGCGTCAAGCCAGCTTCCGGCAGCCTGAAGGTCTCGACTGCCAATGTTTATATAGGAGGAAACACGTCGAAATCCTTTAACGGCCTGATCGACGAGGTGCGCATTTATAGCCGTGCCCTATCTGCCGGAGAAATCCGGACCCTGTACTCAGGCCCTGTCACAGATTTGGTCAGCGACTTTAAGATTGACTTCAAGGACTTTGCCGTACAAGCCAATCACTGGCTGGAAGATAACAGCCAGTGACAATTCTAAAGAAAAAAGGCCGTGGGCCTGTAACGACAGGGCCCACGGTCCCACGAAAGTTGCCGACTATATACGCCCCCCCTGTTTGAGCCTCAGGGCCACGCATACAGCCCGGCACAGAAGAAGAAGAGAAGTACATTTTTATCCGTTATCCTTGCGGGCATCATATCGCTGTCTTATAAATTTGCCCGCGGATAAAGCCATATCTTTTGTAAAGCTCAGACACTTGTGCATTCGCTGGTTAAACGACTGTGCAAACTCGTCCGATTTTATGATTGAACTGGCGAAGCTGTTCTGCTGATGCTGTTGGTTGCGGCCGGCATCAGCCGGTACCGGCGCCAGACAATACACCGCTGTTGCAAAACCAGCACAATAAACCACCAGAACAAATACAAATTTGGTTCTCCATGAAACAGCCATTTTTCTCCCCTGCCCAGACAAATCCGACCTAAAAACCCGCCCTCCTCCAACAGGCTTTTATAACTGTCTATTTGCTCTGAAAGATAAACTGATTTTATCGGTCCTGACCGCGCGAAACCCTTTGGCGGTCAAAACACAAACCAATGCTGTGGTAAAACTAAATGACGCCTCAGACACCCCCATTACTAAATAAAGTATAGCACAAAAAAAGCCCCGGGCAAAGGCATCAGGAACTTTTATCCAAAATTTCTTTCAATTGTCCGCAGACAATAGCTACCTCATTTTCGGTCAGATTATTATAAAACGGCAGGGCAATGGTGCTTTTGGCAACGGATTCGGTAACCGGGAAATCGCCGGCCTTGCAGCCGAATTTTCGGGCTATAAACGGCTGTAAGTGCACGGGCGGAAAATAGTTGCTCACGCCAATGCCGGCACCTTTCATTTGCTCGAGGATTTTGTCTCTTTTTTCGGCAAGCTGGTCTATAAGTCGCACAACGAAAACAAACCAGCTTATCTCGCAGCCGGGCGGCTGGGCCGGCAGGATTAACCTGTCTTCCTCCGCCAGCATTTGTCTATACCATTCAGCGACCTGGCGGCGTTTGGCCTTTATCTGCTCGATTCTCGAAAGCTGAACAATTCCCAGCGCACAGTTTATGTCGCTGAGCCTGAAATTATAACCCAGCCTTTCGTGGCCCAGCCAGCCGCCATCCCTGGCCCTGCCCTGGTTGCGTAAAGATGCACAGATATCCGCTATATCAGCATCGTCGGTGAGGATCATTCCGCCTTCTCCGGTGGTGATTTGCTTGTTGGGGTAAAAGGCAAACGTGCTCACATTGCCGAAGGTGCCTGCCTTTTTGCCGTTAAGAGACGAGCCCAGTGCCTCGCAACTGTCCTCAATAACCGCAAGGCCGTGTCCATGGGCAATTTCACAGATTCTGTCAAACCCAGCAGGGCTGCCAAATACCTCGACCGGTAAAATAGCTTTGGTCTTTTCAGTAAGTTTGGCCTGTATCTGGCCGGTATCAATGTTAAGGTTTATCGGGTCAATATCAACAAAAACGGGCCTGGCCCCGACCATTAAAATGCAGTTCGTCGAAGCAATGAAAGTAAAGGCCGTGGTGATGACCTCATCACCGGGCCCCAGACCAAGTGCCTGCAGAGCCAGAAACAGACCGCTGGTGCCGCTGTTGACGGCTACAGCGCGGTTCCTGCCGATATACTGTGCAAAAGCCTGCTCAAATTCTCCCAGCTTAGGCCCAAGAGACAGGTTGGGGCTGCGCAGGACCGCACAGACATGCTGGATTTCTTCTTCGGTAATATCCGGCCGGGATAAATGTATCCGCATAAAAAAAGCTCCGAATGGCAAGCCAACTGAAAATACACCGCGGCAAAAACCTCATCTGAAAACCGACGGCAATAATCCTCATAATTCTATCGCCTGTGCCCGATAAATCAAAAACATTCTTTCCGGCCGGCGGACGGATTCGGTTGCAGTGGTTGTCTTAATTCTGCGTGGCTGGCTGTTTGTACAAAACAAGCTGAGGTTATGGGACGTATTAAGTTTTATGAAAGACCGGTTTGTGACCGTTCAAAAACGGCCCTTTGCGGGCTAAACAACCGGCGATTTAAAACCGAAGAAAGAGAGGGCAATTTTAGTGGTAAGCTCACTATATCGAGGAATCGAAAGATGGCAAAAGGAAAAAACATACTGACTACCGGCGAAGTTGCCAGGATTTGCAAAGTCGCTCCCCGAACGGTTTCAAAATGGTTCGACAGCGGTCGCCTCAAGGGCTACCGAATACCCGGCAGCAAAGACAGAAGAATCCCCGTGAACGAATTGATTCGCTTTATGAAGATGCACAGCATGCCTTTGACCACGCTGCCTGTGGACAAGCTTCGGGTGCTTATAGTCGACAGCGAGGCGTCTTCGGCATCGGTTTTGGCGGATGCCTTACGGTCGCGCACAAACTATGAGGTCGAGACGGTCAACAACAATTTTGACACCGGTCTTGTGGTCCAAAGGTTTATACCGCATGCTTTGCTGATAAACCTGCTGGCCGAAGACATTGAAGCTATGGACATTTGTAAAAGTATTCGTCAAACCCAGGACCTGCAGACAATCAAGATTATAGCGCTGGCCAAAACGCTCAGCCAGTCTGAGGCCGCAGCCCTGCAGCAAAAAGGCTTTGACGGGTACATATCCGACCCCAGCAGCATCGATGAGGTTGTCAGGAAAATCGAAGAGGCCACGGCGATAATCTATTGAGCTGACCCGTAGGCAATTTCAAAAGTCGCTCCGCATAAACAGGGGCAATGACACTGTGTTCATCACCGGGGGCAAAAACCACTGATAGATGGCGGTCGGCAAAAAAGTGCGATTTTGTAATTGTACCCCACATCACAAAAACAGCAACGAAAAAGGCCTTATTTTGATACCCTGCACAGCATCCGGGACTGCAATTCTATCAGCTGTTCGGCAGTAACCGTCTCTGTTCGTAAATCAGTAAACATTACCTGGTAATGGCCGTCCGAAAGTTTCCATTGCATAAGTATGTCGTTGCTGTCGCTGAAATTAGCGCTATGGCCGTAATACACCACCTCCTTACCCTGGCTGCGCAGGTTCTGGTAAAGGTTGAAGGCGCCCGCAAGAGTCTCATTTTTGGCCGAGTTTTTGTCGGCAAGGCAATATCTTACAAGCAGTCCGACGTCTCGATACACACCCTTGCCGGCAAAATCACGCCCGCCAAGAAGCTGTGCAGCCAGTACAATGCTTACGATAATAATGGCAGCTGCGGCAAACCTGCTTATTCGCAAATCTATCATGATGTTTACCGTGTCCATAGCCCCTCTATGCGCAATAAGCGAGTGTGGAATCTGCTGCTTTATTCTTTCGGCCAGACCCGCCGATGGCTGTTCGGCCCCCGTAACCTCTGCCAGTTTACCGAGCAATTCTTCCGAATTTCTGGTGTCCATTTCAGCTACTCCAACTGCTTTTTCAGGGCCTCAAGCGCCCTGCTGAGTCTGCTTTTGAACGTACCGTTCCTTACTCCGATGGCCTGGGCTGCTTCAGAAATACTTAGCTGCTGCAGGTAATGCAGCACAATCGTCTGCTTTAATTTTTCCGGTAGCCGCAGCACCGCGGCCTTTAGTATCGCTGTCTGCTCAAGGTCTTCGGGTACAGCAACATCGCTGTTATTGTCCTCGGACATCTCAGCCAGGTCGATGTCCGCAGCTTCGTTGCCCCTGTGCCTGCGCAAATAAACATTCGAAACATTTGCCGCAATACGATATATCCAGCTGCTTAACGCCTTGTCGCCTCTTAGCTGGTTTATGTGCTGCCATGCCTGAAGGAAACTTTCCTGAGTCAAATCCTCGCTGACCTGACGGCTATGGCCCATCCTTCTCATGAGCAGATAAATCTGCCTGTGGTAGCAATCAACCAGTTCAACCGCCGCCTGGTGGTCTCCGGCCCGGAGCCGAGCTGCAAGCGAATCCTGCTCTTTTGCCAAAAATCCGTCCCTTCTGCCCAGCCTCTGCGCCCAAAGTAAAAGATGCGCAAAACCGGCGTAGTGTTCCGTTAATTTTAGATTTTTTTTCGATTTAACCTCTCTGCCTGCTGTTATTATACCATAAACACGGTTTTCTTGCAATACCAACGGTTTTAATGTAGAGTAGGAGCTGGTTTTCGGCCCAAAAAGCGGTCAAATACCTGTGCGCCCGTAGCTCAATAGGATAGAGTGCCGGACTTCGAATCCGAAGGTTGCAGGTTCGAGCCCTGCCGGGCGCGGTCCTTTTTCGCCAATGACGGCAAAAGGTTCTTCAAAACTGCCGCCAGCATCCTCAGGTATTGCAAGGTGGATTTTCCCCTCGAATTGCCGTCACCTTTTCTTAATTCTGGTTCCTGTTGTATTGAGCGAGTAATATATTTTCGAAAGGAATTCCGGCTATGTCGATAGAAATGGCCAATGAGATTGAACTGCTCAAGGCAAGTGTGCAAGGCGATGCCGCTGCCTTTGAAACAATCGTCAAAAGCTACCAGTCTTTTATCTGTGCCATCACCTACAGTGCCACAGGCGATGTCGGAAAAAGTGAAGAACTGGCCCAGGAAACATTTCTAAGCGCCTGGAAAGACCTGCCGCAGCTCAAAGACCTCGGCAAATTCCGCAGCTGGCTCAGCAGTATCGCAAGAAACATAATCAGAAACTGGTTCAGAAGCCAAAAGCGGGACCTGCTGCAAAAAGCTGCCTCAATAGACCAGATTCAGGAAGATGGGCTCCGGGCAGGTGAACCGTCACAGGAAACCATAACCAACCAGCAGCAGGCGGTTGTTCAGCAGGCCCTGAGGCGCATTCCGGCTGGGCCTTAGTGGCAGTATCGGTTAATGATTTAATGGGAACAAATTTCAAAAGGATAGTACCTGCGCTTCTTACCATTAATATCGTCAACATGCGCGTTCATGACGAACAAGGCAAAGAATTCTTTGACTTTTTAACGGAAATGTAAAGCCTTAGCGTATCAAACTTCCCAGCCATATTTTTAATTTTGAATATTCTTATGTTGGGTGCGTTGTTCAATAAGTAAATGTCCATTAACAGATTCAATAGGAGATTTACATGAGTAAAGTAGAAGAAGGCCTAAAGCGTTTAATTTCATTGCTGCCGTTAAAGGATAGACAGGTGGAATTTGGTGGGAAAATGGCTGAGTTGCACAAAGCGATACTCCACTCGTTTGTTGAGAATGGGCGCCCAATAAACGATGAAGAGATATCGGCCATTATTGGCGATGACAATTTTTACATCAGCAGCAGCCCCTGTCTGGAGGACCTGCGCGTGGGCAAGCAGCTTATCATGGTTAACGATTTAAGCAGCATCATCGCCGAGATTATCAACAGTGCGGATAATTCACAAGACTATTATTTTCTCGTGGCACACAAAGACCTTGATGTTATCAGGCAAACAACCGCATGGGCCCATCTGTCGCTTGTAACGGAATTATATATAGGCGGTGAAAAGTTTGTTTTATTGACTACCGAGAAACACGCCGTTCGCATCAGGGCCGGTGATTCCACAAGGCAAATAACCGTATTCAGCGTGGTTGCCCGGCAGAGTCCGGTGCCTGGGGCTGGTTCCACCATCGGCCGGGCCCCATACCCCGGCCTCGGCCAAGCACCTGCGGCCTGACAAAGTAAGAAAACGCAAAAAGAAAAACTGTCGCACAAACCAACGCAACCGCAATTACCCAGCGTGCCGCGCGGTTGCCAACCAGGGAACGATATATGCATATTATCACAGTCCAATGCAAAACAATATGAAGTATAAGCAGAAAAAGGAACAATAACCCCACTGCGAAATGAATTGTCCCCCAGTCGTGCCGGTCAAGGCCCCGGAAAAGCAGCTCCACATTCTGGCCGTAAATCTCCCACCGCTTATAGCCGGCAACAAGTACAAATTTAATCAAAAGCCCTATTCCCCCTATAGCCGATATGCACAACAACATCAACGCGTCTATTATCAGGTTAATTTTTGACTTTACCATAATGCCTCCCAGTCTATGGAAACCAGTTCGGATTTAATCGACCTGACCGTTACCCAGTTTTTCAGCCGGCTGTGTAAATTAAATACAAACCTGCCATCAGTACCAGCACCCCGCAGACCTTCCTGAGAATGACACCTGCTGCGGTACGCTGGTTCCAGTTCATATAATGCTGCACAAGCTCGGTACTGGTACCCGCCAGAACAATAACACTGCAGTGCCCCAGGCCGTAAATCAAAAGCAGCAAAACACCGTACAAAAAGTTTGTCGCCGCCAGCCTGAACGTAACACCCAGCATCGGAGCCATATATGCAAAAGTACAGGGCCCCAGTGCCACCCCGAAAAAAAGTCCAAGCACAAAAGCAGCAATCATGCCCTTGCTTTTCATTTTCACCTGACCGGCCCCCGACCAGGGTATCCGGATAACCCCCAAAAGATGCAGGCCCACAACAAAAAATATTATAGAAACAAAATAATTTCCGTATTTGCCCACGTCCCCGAGCATACGTCCTGCTGCCGCGGTGACAGCGCCGATACCGCCTATGGTTATCAGTATGCCAATCGCAAACAAGCTGGATATAACAAAGGCCCTTCTGGTCGAAATCAGACCCTGCTGGTCAATATATCCGACTATCAACGGAATACTTGCCAGGTGACAGGGACTCAATACTATGCTCAGTACACCCCACAAAAAAGCCGCCAGGACAGCTATTATCGGGGTGCCTTCTACCGCGTGTGTTAATGTGGTAAAAAGTTCCTGCATACAGCTATTGAATTCCGACAGCCGTTAACTTGTCAGCGATTTCTTTTTCTGAAAAGAAACCGCTATGTCGGAAAAACTCGCTGCCCGATTTGTCCCAGAAAACCTGTGTCGGTACGGAATGAACCGCGTATCGTGCAGCAAGTATTTGCTCTTTCCTGGCATCGAGGTATATAACGTTAAGCTTTTGAGCGTACTTTTTGTTGAGAGAATCAAGCACCGGCACCATCTTGTCGGGACCACAGCAGCTGGCGGCACCAAAAACCGCCAAAGTGACCTTGCCGTTGCCTACCGCCCTGCCTAAAGCGTTGTCCTTTGCCTGTACAGCCTGTTCTTTAACCCACCCGGGACAAACAACTATATCCATTCTTTGGCCGATGGTCTTTATGTGTTCTGTGACAACCTGCTGTTTCTTTTCAGCAAGCACGTATTGCCTGATTTGTTCTTTGACCTTTTCAAAAGGTGTGTAACAAAACATCGTTTCATTTTCCTTGTAAAACCGCTGGATATCTTCATCAGATACAGTCACATTTTGCGTCAAACCTGCTATATAGTCGTTTATCACCGCCGAATCCGCCTTGCCATTGCCGCTTTTAATCCCCTTCTTGGCCTCACTAAGAAGAAGCTTTCCGCCGGACTCCTGTTCGAGTACAAAAAACGCGTTTTTGTTCAATTCTTCGTGAAACTGTGCTGGCTGCGCCCCAATAGACCGCTGAACATCCTCAATTGTCATCTTAACACTGCCTGCCTTCAACAGTACTCCTTCAGGAAGTTCGCCAAGTTTGGCAAAGGTCAGCACCCCATACGCCAGATTCGGGTAAGCCGACCCCACTGTAATGCCATCGACCAGCACTTGCGGGCCGGCTTCGCAGACAGAACAAACAACAAATAATACACATAAGACAAGTACTCTATTTAATCGCTTCATCTTTTACCCCTTTCTCAATATCAACACCCAATTGTTTCCACTTGTCAAGAATATCTTCCTTTGACATAAATCCCTGATGTCGAAAAAGCTCCTTGCCCGAAGCATCGATAAATATCTGTGTAGGAATAATCCTTATTCCGTACTGCCTGGCAAAATCAGGTTCTTTCCAGACATCGAAAAAAGTCACCTCCAGGGTGCCTGCGTATTCCTTTTTCAGCTCAGCCAGTATCGGGGCCATCATTTTGCACGGAATGCATTTATCGGCCCCGAGGTCAATCAACTGCGGCAAATGCGTTTCAGGCTGCGCTTTGTTATTTTGAAATTCATCGAGGCTTGAAACAGGTCCAGCCGGCCTGCCGGGCTGCTGGAGGCGCCTGCCCTGCTTGACGGCTATTACTATACCGACCACAACCAGCAAAACAACAAAAATCAAAACTTTTGGCACTCTATTCATAAGCACAAATACCTCCCTTCATCAGATTCAACCGCTCCCCGTCTCAGGCAAGAATTTTTTTCAGGTCCTCGGCAGAAGGAACCCTGCCAACAACTTTCACCTGCCCGTCCACAGCCAACGCAGGGGTCATCATTACTCCAAACTGCATAATCTTCCTGATGTCTGTAACTTTTTCAATTTCATATTCAATCCCCAAACCCTTCGCTGCCGCTTCGGTGTTCTCGGCGAGTTTCCTGCACTTTACACACCCGGGCCCGAGAATTTGCAATTTTTTCATTGTTAGACCCTTTTTTTGCATCAAAAACTCTTATCTCAAGCGCCTGCAAACCATTTTTGTGTCTTGAGACATATACGCACAAGCATCAACATCACCGGTACCTCAATAAGCACGCCAACAACAGTCGCTAAAGCCGCTCCCGACGATAAGCCAAATAACATCGTAGCGGTAGCAATAGCAATCTCAAAATGGTTGGATGCTCCTATCATCGCAGACGGGGCCGCATCGTGGTACTGAAATCTCAAGACTTTCGAGAATCCATAAGTCAGCCAAAAAATAAAATTTGTCTGTATAAAAAGGGGTATTGCTATCCACAAAATTGTCAGCGGATTAGAAAGAATAACATCTCCCTTGAATGAAAACAGCAACACCAGCGTTACAAGTAATGCAATTATCGTAACAGGAGTAAGAAAGTGCAAAAACCGTTCCTCGAACCAAGCCCGACCTTTAAGAGCAATAATCCACTTACGTGACAAGTACCCGGCGACCAACGGTAAAGCCACGTATATGCCAATCGATAACAATAAGGCCTGCCAGGGAACAGGAAGCCTGCCTACGCCAAGCAGGAACCCGCCTAACGGTCCGTAGAGAAACAGCATGGCCACAGAATTGATTGCCACCATTACCAGCGTATGCCCGTCGTTTCCCTTGGCCAGATATCCCCAAACAAGAACCATAGCCGTGCATGGAGCAATACCCAAAAGAATACAACCAGCCAGGTAGCTTCTCCAAAGCGGCACCTGCAGCATCTTGAGACCTTCAACTTCAATAACTGTTCCAACTCCGTACGCGGCTCCAACAGGCAGGTCAAGTCCAAAAGGCATTTTCACCTGGTCAACCGCATCGGCTCCTATTAAGCTGTGAAACAGCGTGCCGAGAAAAAACACGGATATCACATACATAGTAAACGGTTTGACGGCCCAGTTGACAAGAAGGGTCAATCCCACGGGCTTGATACTTTTACCTGCTTTAAGCACTTCTGCAAAATCAATCTTTACCATAATGGGGTACATCATGAAGAAAAGACATATCGCTATCGGAATTGATACAACGGGGGCTTTGCCCACATATATTGCCAGCCCATCAAGAAACCCGGCAGCGCCCGGGGCGGTTTTACCCAGAACAATGCCTCCGGCAATGCACAGAACCACCCACAAAGTCAGGTATTTCTCAAAAACACTGAGTCCCTTGCTGCTGTTACGAAGCTCTGCGCTTGAGTTGTTATTAACAGCGTATGTCATTTTCGCCAATTATCCTTAAAAAAACGCACCAAAGACCACCCCGGAAATTGTTGCCATTACAATCACAAGTAAAACGAAAACAATCGTCTTGTGCGTACCCATCACAGAGCGGATAACCAGCATGTTAGGCAGCGACAAAGCAGGCCCAGCTAAAAGCAAAGCCAAAGCGGGTCCCTTGCTCATACCCGCACCCATAAGGCCCTGCAGGATAGGTACCTCGGTAAGCGTTGCAAAGTACATAAAAGCACCTGCTGCGGATGCAAACAGATTAGCCCGTATTGAATTACCGCCGACAGCTTTTATGACCCACGCAGACGGAATAATACCTTCATTAGAGGCTCGACCGAGTAGAAAACCGGCCACCAGTACACCAAAAAGCAGAAGCGGCAGGATTTGTTTGGAAAAGTCCCAGCTCGCCCCGACCCACCGGCCAAGCTCATCTTTCCTGAACCATATCACCGACATAAGAATTAAGGCTGCTGCCAGAATTCCTGTAATGCCCCATTTGACAGAATAGATTTGAAACCACAAACCGCCAGTAGTGGTCGGTCTGGCCCAGTTGGCAAAAACCAGAATTCCAACCATGCTGGCAAAATAGACCGCTGTTTGCATAAGTGACCTTTGCGGCTGTGCGTCCGGCATAGCCGCCTGGCTATTTGCTTTTTCAATCTCGTCTTTGCGATAAATAACGTGCATAACAAGGCCGATGACGATGCTGAAAAAAATTGCTCCTACGGCACGCGCTACGCCCATCTGCAGTCCAAGTACCCGTGCGGTCAGGATTATTGCCAGGACATTAATGGCAGGGCCGGAATACAGAAATGCAGTTGCAGGTCCTAACCCTGCCCCCATCTTGTATATACCGGCAAACAAAGGCAAAACCGTACATGAACAAACCGCCAGAATTGTCCCTGACACACTGGCCACACTATATGCCAGCACCTTATTGGCCCCGGCGCCTAAATATGTCATTACCGAAGCCTGGCTTATGAAAACGGCTATCGCGCCCGCTATAAAAAAGGCAGGGACAAGACACAGCAGCACGTGCTCGCGGGCATACCACTTAACCAGTGACAGCGATTCAACCACAGCGTTATCAAAACGTCCGACCCCCACCGGCAGGTAAAAACAGCCAAGAAAAACAGCTGTAATAATCGCCAGGCTCTTCCATTCGCTTTTCCAGTTCATATTGCGCTCGCAAATCAAAAGGCCTTCAATAATTCCTGGCCTTCCTTAATCCCCTGCCTCAAAACATCCGTCACACACGAAAACAGACTCGCAATGCAGGGTGTCTTTAGTTTGTAGATTACTTTCAGCCCTTCCCTGTGGTGCTCAAGCACTCCAGCAGCGACCATCACAGACAGATGTTTCGACACGTTCGAGCGTTCACTGCCGACATGTAATGCGATATCACACACGCACTGTTGGCCGTCCTTGAGAAAATCCACTATCGCAACCCGCAAAGGATGTGCTATGGCCTTAGCGATTTGGGCCTGCTTTTCAAACAACAATTGCTTTTCTTTGCTCAACATTTTACCTCCACAGCCGACAACTGTGTGAGTATATGCTCACACAATAACATAAGTTCGGAAAAAATCAATTTTTTCCGACGTTGCTGCTGACTTGATTAGTATTATCCCGACATAATCGCCGTGAAAAATGGCGCCCTTTTGCCCCGTAACCGGGCCTGTGCCATAGACTTAGGAATTGGGTTCACGCGAAATCCCCGGGAAATTCCATCGTGTAAATTTATTATGCCCCCTGAATCTGCAAGAAAGCACAGCGGTAGATATTGCTATGTTGTGACCGTGAAAGAATTGCTTTGCGGACCGCTGGCTGATGCTTTTTATCGAACCCGTAGGTATAATAGTAATGGTAACAGTTTAACAGAGAATAATTCCGGTTTTTTACATATACATCGCCTGATTATGCTCAAGAATATCTTATTAGCCTTCATCCCCATGTTCGTAGCCGTGGACGCCGTAGGAGTGCTGCCCATTTTTGTTTCGCTCACCGAGGATTTGCAAAAAAGCGAAAAGAATAAAATTATCATACAATCCATGTGCACAGCGGCGTGCCTGGCAATCGGTTTTATATTGCTCGGCAGGATAGTTTTCAGACTGCTGGGCATTACCATAAGCGATTTTATGATTGCCGGAGGGGCGATACTTTTTTGCCTGGCAATAATCGACATTATCAATCCTGTCAAGAAACGTCGCATCCCCGGCAAGGAATTGGCAGCCGTTCCTCTGGGAACACCGCTGATTGCCGGCCCTGCGGTGCTGACCACTTCCGTGGTGCTGGTATCCCAATTCGGGCTGTGGGCTACCTTAATATCCGTTTTGGCAAATATCCTGCTGGCCGGTTTATGTTTTGGTTTATCTTCCGGCTTGTTAAAAGTACTGGGTCAGGCCGGCACAAAGGCACTTTCAAAAATCGCTTCGCTGTTACTGGCTGCAATTGCAGTTATGCTCATAAGAAAGGGGCTGATGGGTTTTCTTGCGCGCTGAAGAACTGCTCTAATATTATCAGGAGATTTTCACATGCAAACGCCTCAACCGACAAACTCCCGGCTATACACCGGCCAGGTCGTATATATTTATGCCTTCGACCTTGCATACGATATGAAACGTCAGCAACTGCCCGAACTGCTCGGTGAGCCTATACAAGACTACTGCATTGGTCCAAGCAAACGCAGCCCAAAGCAGTTGTTCTTTTACCGGCCGCAGATGGTCGTTTTGCCGCCTGTATTGCGCGAGGGCTCGGCTGGAACTGTTGAAATTCGGCGAAGTATAAAAATCTTCAACATCGGCGCAGTCAGTATCCAGTTCTGTGTGCCGTTCGGCGTTGATAAACTTGAAGATTTGGTCGCCTACCATGACCTTGATTTCGTAAGCGGTCCTGTCCGGCAGGAGGCCAGCCAGTTAGCCGAGCAGGCCTTAAACCAACTCAGGCCCTATTGTGTTCGGGCCGTACCTTATCTGGGTCCACCTGAAGATTATACTGTTTTCTGCCTGTACCAGTTACCGCAGGCAGGAAATTACGGCATTCACGCCGAGGACTGGCTGAAGGAAAATACCTCGCAGGTGGCAGCCCTTTTGACACAGGAACAGGACGCCGCGCATCTGTCGGCACAGGAAGCGGCGGAGTCAACACAGCAATATCTGACATACTATTACAGCGATCTGGTTGTTGTTGACTGGGATGCCGCCCTGGTCGTCGGTGAGCAGGACAGTCTGAATGATATCCTGCATATTATGGAACTGGCCAACGTGCAGCTGGTGGAGCTGGAAGCCTACGACCGCCTTCTGGATGCGTCCTTAGACGCAGTATACCGTGACTTAGCCAAACGCAGCAGACACGTCAGCCGGCAGATACAGCAAAACCTGCGGGAGATTCGGGTGGACCTGGCCCGTCTGAGTGACGAGCTGTTGAACATAACAAAGTTTTTCGGTGACTGGCACCTGGCAAGAATATACAGAAACCTGTCCGGACGTTTTCACCTGGCTGACTGGCACGGTATCATGCGCGAAAAGCTTAAAACCCTCGGCGACCTTTACCAGCTCCTCCAGCAGGACTCGGTGAATTTCTGGATGGTTTTACTGGAGACTACGATTGTTTTATTGTTTATTATCGACGTGGTCTTATTGCTGACCCGTTCGTAACCGGTTGTTAACGGCTGAAAAGATGTCTTCACAAAAAATAAACGACCCGGCATGGCACTTCGATAATTGTGCGGTTATCGTGGCACACCCTGATGACGAGACCCTGTGGTGCGGCGGTACAATTCTCATGCACCCTGGCAGCAAATGGACTATAGTAACATTATCTCGTGCTTGCGACAGCGACCGTTGTCCGAGGTTCTTTGAGGCGCTTGAATTACTTAATGCCCGCGGTCAAATGGCCGACCTGGACGACGGCCCGCAACAGACACCTTTGGCGGAGCTGCTGGTTGAGAATACGGTGCTGTCTTTACTGCCGCGTGAAAAGTTCGACCTTATTATTACCCACGGTCTATCCGGAGAGTACACCAGTCATCTCAGGCACAACGAAACTGCCCGAGCCGTATTGTCCTTATGGAAAACCGGCAGGTTATCTTCCGGCCAGCTATGGACTTTTGCTTACCAAGACAGCGGCGGCAGTTATTTACCTAAACCGCTTTCAAATGCCGATATAATCGTGCCGCTGCCGCAAAGTATCTGGGAAAAAAAGTATGAAATCATTACGAGGGTTTATGGTTTTGGCGCGGACAGCTTTGAAGCTAAAACAACACCGCGTCAGGAAACCTTTCAGCGGTTCGTATCGGATAAAAATCCCGTTAACCCATTCAAAGAACAGGAACAAGGAAAATGAAGATATTGCTTTTATACGATTATCCGCCCTCGCCAGCCGGATTGGCCACCCAGGGCGATTTGCTTAACAGGGGCCTGCGCGAAATTGGTATTGAAACCCACGCCGCACACTTCGAGTCGGCTCAGGAAAAAGAATGGTACTACAGATGGTTTAAACCCGACATCGTGGTTGGTGTGGGCTATTGGGGCCATACACATCATCTTGTCCTTCACCCTCAGAGATACGGCGTACAACCTGTTCCCTGGCTGGTTGCCGACGGTTACATGGGTAATTATCAGGAAGTGCTTGAGGCGCTGCCGCTTATTCTGGTAACCTCACGATGGGTTAAAAAAGTTTATATGCGCGACGGACTGAGCGGCCGGAATATCGAAGTGCTGCCGGTCGGCTGCGATACGGACGCCTTTATACCGCGAGACAGTAATGACCCCAAAGTCACCGCCGTCCGTGAGGCCCTCGGTGTGGCGCCGGACCAGATAATGCTTCTTACGGTGGGCGGAGACGCTACCTCCAAAGGCGCACAAGAGGTCATGCAGGCCCTGGCAATAAACGATACAAAAGCACCGGACTGGAAGTATGTCTGCAAGGTTTGGCCGCAGCCAAGAACAGAGCAGCAAAACCTTATGGACCTGCAATTAGCAACACAGCTGGGAATTGAAAAAAACGTTGTCTATACAACGAACGTTATTTCAAGAAACTTTATGCCTTATCTTCTGGCGGCGTGTGACATTTACACAGCACCCGCCCGACTGGAAGGTTTCGGAATGATACAGGTTGAAGCCGCATCCTGCGCCAAGCCGGTCATTGGCATCAGGGCAATGGGGATGCTTGATACGATGGTGCACGGTCAAAATGCTTTCCTGGCATCGGTGGCCCAGGAAATCAGAATGAGGGAAACCACCTTAGGCGATGAGTCAGGCTATCAAAGAGGACATCACCTCGTCTTCAAAAAACCCAGGACGGTTGATTACAGGGCCAGTGTACACGACATAGCAAATTACCTTATGGATTTGATGACAAACCCACAATTGCGGGAAAAAATGGGCCAGGCCGGCAGGAAACGTGTGGTCGAAAACTTTGATTACCGGATTGTGGCGAAAAGGTTTCTTGGGCTTATATCAGAAAAACTTGGAATATCGTAAAATGAAAAAACAGGACAAGACTGTCATCGAGCAGGCAAAGCACGCTGCTGTCGAGGTATTGCTGTACAATGCCAATGGCCCGTATGACGGATTATTCAGAACGGCCGCATGGGGTTATCCCGAACCTTATACCAGGGACCTGATGATAGCATCGCTGGGCATTTTAGTCTCCGGAAACAAGCGGCTGATTAAATCCCTGCGCAGGGTCCTTGAAACGGCCGCTAAAAACCAGAGCCCGCTGGGCCAGATACCCTCGCTGGTACACGACCCCGGAGACTGCGGCTCCAGTGACTGTACGGCCCTGTTCCTGATGGCCGCGGCAATCTTCCGGCAGGCTACAGGTCAAAGAAACTTTCTCAGAACCCATATACAAAAAAGTGTACTTTGGATGGAATACCAGTGTTCTTCCGATATCCTTGTCGGGCAATTACCCACCAGTGACTGGCGCGACGAACAGTGGGTTTTGGGCTACGGCCTGTTCGTAAACACCGTTGTTTATACATACCTGCGGCTGCTCGGCCAGAACAAGCGAGCCTGCCGGTTACGAGACGCAATGGGCAGACTTGCCATAACAGCCCAGAGAACCCAGCGCCACGTGCACGAAGGCCTCCTCTTGAAACGCAAACCCTATTATGCCTTATGGTCCTACAAGGTATATCGAAGCGAGCGATTTGACCTGTTAGGTAACAGCCTGGCGATACTAACAGGAATAGCCCCGGCTTCCAGAGCCAAACAGATAATTTCCTGGGTGGAAAAAGAGTGCGAGCACTTAAGGAAAAACCGGCAACTGACAGATGTTAATCTGCCGCCGAACCTGTTCCCGTATATAAGGCCGCAGGACCCGGATTGGATGCCGAGATACAAGCTGTACAACCTGCCCGGTGAATATCATAACGGCGGAATCTGGCCTTTCGTCTGCGGATTCTATATCGCGGCCCTGGTAGCCGCCGGAAAACAGCAGCTTGCTGAAAAAAGACTCATTAGCCTTACCAGTCTTGTCAGCCGCGCCCGGCGTGCAAATGTCAAGTTCGGCTTCAATGAGTGGCACAAAGCCCAAAACGGTTCTCCGGAAGGCAGGGACTGGCAGACGTGGTCTGCCGCCATGTACTTATATGCCGCGCACTGTGTCGAGAATAAAACCACCCCGTTTTTTGACAAGGTCAGGCACACTTAAAACTGCGATTTCAGTGCTTTAGCATTGGCAACGGCTTTAGCCTCGAAATCGTTGTTGAAATAAACATATACCTTTTCAATTCCCGCCGTATGGTCTTTTATCCACCGGGCCCAGTTTTTCAGTTGTGCTTGACTGTAACTGCCCTGATATCTGCCTGCGGCGCCGTGAAAGCGAATGTAAATTATCTTACCGGTTACCACAGCAGGACAGTCAATACCCCCAAGGTCATGAATACAAAATGCAGCCCCATATGTTTCCAGGAGGGCGAAAGTGTCGTTTGAGAACCAGCTTTTGTGTCTGAATTCGAACGCACACGGTACATCCTTCGGCAAAATGTTAATAAAAGCCTCCAGCCGACCAAGGTCTTTGTGCAAGCTCGGCGGCAGTTGGTAAAGAACCACGCCCAGTTTCTCTTTCAATATACCTACTCGCTCAAAAAACCGCCCGACCGCCTCTGACGGCTCCTTCAGCTTCCTGATGTGAGTGATAAAGCGATTGGCCTTCACGGAATAGACAAAATCCACAGGTGCCTGCGCGTACCAGTTCTTCAGTGACACCGGCTTTGGCAGCTGGTAGAAAGTGTTATTGATTTCGACCGTGTCGAAATGGCCGGCGTAATAAGCGAACCATTTGCTTTTCGGCAGTTGCTCAGGATAAAACAGGCCCGCCCAATGCCCGTAATGCCAGCCGGAAGTGCCTATTCTGATGTCAGGTTTGCCTTCGGTCATAAGAATAATTCTAACAATTTGGTCGGAGTATTTCCGCCGTTTTTTCCCTGGCTGCAGCAGTCGGCAAAATCCTTGACAATTAGGGTTAATTGACGTAATTTGGCGAAGTTCTTTTGTTTGTTTTTGTCAGGAGTGAACTTTTGAAGGTTCTTTCAGGTATCCAGCCGTCCGGGCGGCTGCACATAGGAAACTACTTTGGCGCAACCTCTCAGCACCTAGCGCTTCAGGCAGAGCACGACTGTTTTTATTTTATTGCCGATTATCACGCCCTCACAAGCAACCCTGCCGCTGCGGACCTGGGCCGTTACACTCTTGACGTTGCCATCGATTATATCGCCCTTGGGCTTGATACAAACAAAACCGTGTTCTGGCGCCAGTCGGACGTTCCGGAAGTTACCGAGCTTGCGTGGCTTTTGTCGTGTGTGACGCCGGTGGGCCTGTTGCAGCGGTGCGTAAGCTTCAAGGACAAGGTCGCTGCGGGTATGACCCCCAATCACGGCCTGTTCGCTTATCCGGTTTTGCAGGCTGCCGACATCCTGCTGTATCAGGCTGATTTGGTGCCGGTCGGAGCCGATCAGAAACAGCACATCGAGATTACACGCGATATAGCAGGGCGATTCAACAACAGCTATGGCCAGGTTTTCACAGTGCCCGCCGAACGTATTATCGAGCATACTGCCGTTGTGCCCGGTACAGACGGGCGAAAAATGAGCAAAAGCTATAAAAATACAATCGAGATATTCGAACCGGAAAAAAGTATCAGAAAAAAGGTTATGCGCATCGTTACCGATTCGGTGGCGGTGGACAAGCCCAAGGACCCGGATAAGTGCAATGTCTTTGCGCTGCTGAAGCTGGTTGCCGCGCGCGATGAGGCAGCCGACTGGGAACATAAATACCGCGCAGGAGGTGTGGCCTACAGCCAGGCAAAACAAAGACTGGCTGAATTGCTTATAGATTATTTCAGGCCGTTCAGACAAAAAAGGGCCCAGCTGGAAAAGAATACGGACTATGTGCGACAAATGCTCGCCGAAGGTGCCGGCCGGGCCAGGACCGTAGCTGCCCAAACACTTAAAAAAGCCAGAAAGGCCGTGGGCCTGGGAGCCTGAGTAATTTACGATTTACGATTGTCGATTGTCGATTTAAAGCGGGAAATCGCAGTTGTGGTGATGAGATGAAATTCACAAATCACAAATCGAAGGGTGGAAATTGACTTGGCTGAATACAAGGTAAATCTTGAGGTTTTCGCAGGGCCGCTGGACCTGCTTTTATACCTTGTTCGCAAGGAAGAGGTTGACATCTACGACATACCAATTGCCAGAATAACCGAACAGTATCTGCACTATCTGGATATGCTCAAGAGCCTTGACATCGACCTTGCGGGTGATTTTCTGGTTATGGCAGCGACCCTGATGCACATAAAGTCAGCTATGCTGCTGCCGCAGGCGGAAGGCGACCAGTTACAGGCCGAGGATTTGGCCGACCCGCGCGGCGAGCTTATACGCCAGCTGCTCGAATACAAAAGGTTCAAAGACGCCGCCAATCTGCTCAGCAGTGTTGTTGACCAGCACAGTCTCCGCCACAGTCGGCCCGCAAATGCCCTCGAACCGCTTAAAACCGGCGAGAAAAACGAAATTGACATCGACCAGGTGAGTCTCTGGGATTTGCTTGCAGCCTTTGATTCGATTCTCAAAGCTACAGGCGCAGGTACGGCCTTCACAGACATCAGGGACGATACACCTATTGACCTGTACCAGATAGAGATTTTACACCGCCTGCAGACCGAAGGCCCTATGACTTTCCATCGCATTTTCGAATCGGCGACCAATAAACTTGTGATGATAGGATTATTTCTGGCGCTTCTTGAGCTGGTAAGAGAAAAGCTGGTCTGGGTCGAACAAGGCCAGGCGCTGGGCGAGCTGTATCTGAGAGCTTTAACAGAAGAACCTGCCCAGCAGGCCGTGCAGCAGGCCATACGGGCCGCAGCCGACGATGAACAAAATCTGCAGCCGGAGTATGGCCATAAAAAAAGCGAAATTCCCATCGAAATCCGCAGTACGGCTCAGACAAGTAAAGACAAAGTGCCCGACATTTCTCAGACTCAGCCGACTGCTTCAATTGCTGATGCCGATAACAAGAATAAAACCTGCTCTTTACAAAATGAAGATGTACACCCACGGCCGGACACTTACGGCGAACCTCGCAGCCAAAAAATGGATTAGTATTTGACAGGTTCCGTATGGGTGCCTAACATATTGTTTGCTTTAACCAGGCAGTTTGGAAAGGGTTAAAAAATGGCAGGTAACATAACAGAACTGACCGATGCCACGTTCGATGAGATTGTTCACAAATCCGATGTACCGGTACTTGTTGATTTTTGGGCGCCATGGTGCGGCCCCTGCAAGATGATGAGCCCTGTTTTGGCGGACATTGCGGACGAATACGCCGATAAAGCCAAAATCTGCAAGCTTAACACCGACCAGGCCCGTGACAGTGCAATGGAGTTCAGCATATCGGCAATACCAACCGTGATTCTGTTTAAGGATGGCCAGGTACAGAATAAATGGGTGGGCTTAACAAGTAAAAAAGACCTTACCGCTGCCATCGAACGGCTGCTTTGA
>DATKWV010000119.1:0-6203 GCA_035529405.1 Sedimentisphaerales bacterium
CCGCCGCCGGGCGGTCTAACCTGAATTGCTCTTTTTATAAAGCAGAACACGGTAAGATTTGAATTTCTTGAAATTCTCCCCCGTTCTGTACCCGCTGAAATACTTGGTGTAAAGGCTGTCTATTTTCTTTTTGTACCGCCATTGCAGAATCTTCGATGCAAGGGGATACCTGTTTTCCAGAAGTTGTTGCACCAGGCTCATGGCCGGCCTTACGACCTCTTTAAGAATATGGTTCTCGATATCTATGTTTGGTGCGGTTTCTTCGGTGATATCGAGGTCTTTAACCGCACCAAAATCATATTGGCCGACCGTCTCGTAAAACTGCCTCAGCGAATGCCCTCCCGACATAGTGCTGTGTTCCAGCGTATCGTTCCTGAAAATGTCACAGATTAGCAGATAGCCCCCGCCATTCAAGAGGCCCGCTGTTTTTTCGAGTGCTTTGTGCGGTTTGATATACTGGAAACTTTCCGCGAACAGAACCAGGTCATATCGACGTTCTGTTTGAAGCTGTTCGTAGTTGCACTCGAAAACCTCACTGCCGCTTCCAAGCAGTTCACGCACGTTCCGGGCGAAAAATGCGCTCGGACACACACAGTCCGCCTGGTATCCCATATCGACCAGCTTTCTGGACATCTGGCCTGTACCGCACCCGACGTCCAGCACCTTTTTTACGTTGTTGGGAACCTGTGAAATCAGAAATTCCGTGTAATTTTCCTGCGCCGTCTTCAGATTGCTTATATCTGCTTCAAGCCCGTTGCTCCAATACCCGTAATGCAGGTGTTTTAGCTTGAGAAAATGTTCCCCGCACAGCGCTGCTATCTCCAGCCCGACCTCGCGCGAAAACTTTTTTTTATCTCTTCTTGGGGATACCTTGCCCATCGAGCTTGTTATACCTTGTTCTTATTTGTCTGAAATTGTTCGTCGAGTTCATATACGGTTATCCCCCCAAAGAACGGACCCGCCCGTTCTTTTTACCTTTCAATGCCGTTATATTATGACAATCTTGTTTCCATATCAAGTGTGTGCCCCTGTTTCCGGGCAAATTTTCGCCCTTATAATACCAGGTTTCCCTCAGCCCCTCCGCCGCCCTGGCCGATGCTGTTTAGCCGCGTGTGCCTTCTGTCTTGAGTCTTTTGTCCTGGGTCTTCTGTCCTCCGACTTCCGACTTCTGTTTTCTGATTTCGTTTACGAATCACGAGCGACGAGTCACCAGCCCCGAGTCACGGTTTTTCGTCAATCAATTCCGTTGATAGCGCGAAAAAAAAGGTACAAAATTGCGTTTTTTTTGTCGTTTTGCCTCAAAATCCGCGCCTTTTTGTCATTTTGCCATCATTTTTCGGGTGTTTTTTTGCGTTTTTTTGAGGGTGGACGGTTTTGATTGAGGGCAAATCGCCGTTTTTAGGCCAAAACCGGACTTTGACTCCTGAAAGAGGCCCGAATTTTTGTCGGTTGTCTGCTGGCCAGCCGTTGTGTGCACGCTGCTGTAATTGACTTCGGTACACAACCGGCTAATTTTTGTGGTAATTCGCTCAAAACAGCCGAAAATAAACCAGGTGCCGCACCGACTCAGCCGTATAACAGGGCTATACCTGTACTTAACCGCTGCCCGACCGGATGGTTACAATAGCAAAACCAAACAGAATTGACAGTTACATCGCAGCCGTCGTTATGATTCTAATGGCGTCCGGCACTGTCTTTGTCTTCTCAGCAAGTGCCAACGTCGCTTACGACCTGGACTTTCGCAGCTTTTATAACTCTCCAGCCCTGCGGCAGATTCTCTTTTTCCCGATTGCCGTTGCGGTTATGTATTTTTTTTCATTTTTGAATTATCGCAGGCTTGCTTTCAATACCAGCCTTCTGAAATCGCCCGCCTTTTATTTGTTAGTCCTTAGTGTGCTGCTGCTTATAATTGTCTTATTTCCCCGGTTCGGCACCGAGATAAACCGTGCCCGCAGATGGCTTCGCGTTCCGTTGGGGCCTGCTGAGTTGAGTTTTCAGCCTTCCGAGCTTGCAAAATGGTCGTTGGTTTTTTTCCTTGCCGCATTCTGTGACAAGTTCAGTTCCACAATACAGTTATATTGGAAAAGGTTCGTACCTGCCTGCCTTATTATTGCTGTTGTGGCAGCGCTGATTGTCACCGAGGATTTTGGAACTGCCGGGTTTGTAGCTGTTCTGGCTGTGCTGATACTGCTTGTTGCCGGCGCAAAATACCGGCATGTCCTCACCCTTTTGCCGCCAGCGGTATTGGCGTTTTGCATTGTTCTTTTGAACTCACCGCGCCGAATGCAGAGAATTACCGCGTTTTTAAATCCGGACAAATGGGCCGACTCCGCCAACTACCAGGCCAGCCAGTCACTTATAGCCCTCGGCTCAGGCGGTTTCTGGGGCAAGGGCCTGGGCAGGGGCATCTGCAAGTACGGCCATTTGCCCGAAGACACCACCGATTTTATCTTCGCCATTATCGGCGAAGAGCTGGGCTTTGTCGGAACCGCCGCCATAATAGTTTTGTTTATTCTGCTTGTGTGGATGGGTATTCTGGTTGTCAAACACTGCGGCGACCGGTTCGGGCAGTTACTGGCCTGCGGCATTGTTTTGACAATCGCCCTGCAGGCTGCTGTGAATATCGGTGTTGTGACCGTTGTGCTGCCGACAAAGGGCATCCCGCTGCCGTTTGTCAGTGCCGGCGGCACAAGTATGCTGCTTTCGGCTGCTGCTGTGGGAATACTTATGAATATCGCAAGGCAATCGACCAAACAACCACCTGGGGAGCTGCAATAATGTCCGGCAACACTTTCTTTTTTGCAGGCGGCGGCACCGGCGGACACATCTACCCCGGCCTGGCAGTGGCCGAACAGATAATCAAAATCCAGCCGGGGGCAAAGATACATTTTTTCTGCAGCCAAAGGCAAATAGATGCACGCATTTTAGCACCGACACGCTTTCCTTATAGCATACTGCCGGCCCGTGCTTTTTCGGCACGGCCGGACAGGGTCACCGGCTTTTGCATCGTGTTTTTCAAGAGCTTTCACATCGCCAAAAAGATAATGGCCGAATCAGAAAACCCCATTGTGGTCGGCATCGGCGGGTTTGTCGCTGCGCCGGTGTGCCTGGCCGGGTACAGACTTAAAGCGCCGGTAAAACTTATCAATGTCGATATTGTCCCCGGCAAGGCCAACAGAGCCGCAGCCTTTTTCGCCGATGAGGTTTTTGTTCAGTTCGAACAGTCCGCAAGATACTTCGCCAAAAAAAAGGTCAGTGTTGTCGGCTGTCCCCTTCGAGCCGGTTTTGCGAATCCTGAGCCGCAAAAGGCAATAGCGCAGCTTGGTCTGGATGCAAAGAAAAACATTCTGCTTGTTACCGGCGCTTCAAGCGGAGCAGAAAGAATTAACCAGACGGTATGTTCTCTGCTGGATAAATTAGATGACTTTGCCGAAAGCTGGCAGATAGTACATTTGACGGGACACGGTGACTTTGAAAACGTCCGCACCAAATATGCCAACGCACGGATAACTCACAGGGTTTTAAGCTATTGCGACAACATGGCCGATTTGCTTGGCGCCGCTGATTTGGTAATAGGCAGAAGCGGGGCCGTCAGCGTAGCCGAGTATGCGGCGGCGGGTTCGCCGAGTATCTGTATGCCTTATCCGCATCACCGTGACATGCACCAGTATTTAAATGCCGGCTGGCTTGTCGATGCAGGGGCGGCGGTGATAGTGGATGATGTGCCGGATACGAAAGACAGGGCAGAATGGCTTTGGGAGGAACTGGCAGAGCTTATGACAGACGACAATAAGCGCAATGAAATGAGGCAGGCCTGTATGGCGATAGCGAATAGAGATGCAGCCTGCAGAATAGCAGAAAAACTTATCGAATATCGTGCGGCAAGCGGCAATCTGGCTTAAAAAATCCCGGATTTAGGGTAATGACAGTTCGAAGGTTTGGGGATTTATCGGCAGTTTTATGTCGTCACAGGTGTCAGGCTCGCCGTCCGGGCCGGGACTGAATATCTTCTTATTATCCATATCGATAATGTACTCGTGACTATAGGCCCGTGCCTTCAAAGACGACTGGCCGCCAAGCTTTTTTGCAAGGACAATCTGAAAAAGGTCATCCTCGATTTGCAGCTTTGTTTTTATCTCAAATACTTTTTCCATCGCTGGTACCAGAATCGTGGCCACTAATGAGCCCATGGGATTATAACCTTCATAAAACCACGGAAGTCGGCAATTGGAATCAAGCGATACCTGCGGCATAGGATACCCCGAAGGCCAGACCGACAGCATTGCGGTCGAGATCTCCTGCGACTTTTGCTCAAGGGCAATCCACCGGTCACAGCGATTCCTGCACAGCCGCAGGGTTGAATTGTATTTGAGTACAGGAGACTTTCTACACGTGCCGAGTTGTGTGTCCAATATATTTTTTTCCATCAGGTACTCACATATATTTGAATTTCGCAAAGACATCTGCTCGGCAGCAAGAGGTGTAAAATGTTCGGCTAAAAGCTCGAGTGTCTGCCGGGAAGTCCGGGGATTATTAACGATAAAGTTCGCTGTGGTAATACCCATGTTCAAATATGCAAAGCACACAAGCTTTGTGACTGTAGAACGTGCATTTACGCTGAGCTTCCTGAATACCGAATCTACCTGGATTAACTCATCAACAGCGGTTTGATTGTCGGTCTGCCGGCTTTGCAGACATACGTATACGTCATAAAGACAAGCCAAGTGTCTGAAGCTGCGCAAAAATCCCATTTCAGCGTCGATGTCGGGCTCCGTCAGGTCGGCTATTTCGGGAAACGTGTCAAGCTCGGAAATAACATTTCTGCCCCTTTTGGCGTTTTCCCAGGCGAGATTAATATTGTCGGAGTTTTCTTCAAGTGCCTGCGTAATTTCTGCGTAATCTGCTTCTCTAATCACCTTGCGAAGTTTTTCTATTGTGTTAACATCCTGTGCGGACAATCCTATAGCAGGGGCACCGCTGGGTTCTTCCTGTTCTTCAACAAGGGTGCTCAGAAGTTCGTAACTGGCGGAACATTCGGGCGGCGCCGAACGCAGGTCTGCGATTGTGTAGTCGCTGGGTATAGGGCCGGCATCCACCCCCCACAATACAACCACACCAACAAATATCATCACAGTAAGCGCTGAAATTACAATGGCCGTAACAGCAAGCCATCTGCCCTTAAGTTCAGGCGTGCGTCTGCTAATTCTAACAAGGCTTGTTATGGCAAGTGCTATTGACAGCGCAGAGGTTATCAGGAACGTAAAAAGACCAAAAATACTCAGGACCAATGATATAACAGCCAGTCTGTCGGTTCGAGGGTATGCCTTGTTGGATTCGGCGCTATGGTTTTTAAGTACACAGGCGCACACACTGCAAAGTTGAGCATTGTCAGGATTTTCAGAACCGCATTTTGGACACTGCATTTATACAATCCTTATTCCGGCTGGCCCGGCAAAGAGACCGATTCGATTTGCGGGCCGGGACCTGCAATACCAAACTCGGCTAATTCCGGCGTCTGCGCCAGCAGTTGCCGATACACAAGAGCAAATGCTACCAGCACAGTCGGATAGGTTGCAAACATTCCGACAAGCAGACAAATCAGGCCCAACATATTTATAAAAGCGCATACAATACCAAAGCCGAATAACTGCCACTTGACACCCATGGTTGTTCGGCTGCTTGCCTTCAGGGCCGCGACAGGGTCCAGACCCTTATCGACCACGAAATAGAAACCGAGGCTGAATTTTATCGCCCAGATAAGGCCGGGGACAATAAGCAGTACAAGGCCGGCAAAGACAATAAGACAATAAAGAATCATCGTGGCCAGATACCTCCAGAAACAGCCGCAAGCGGCAAATAACGTACCGACAGCGGGTCTTTGCCCGTCGCAGAAGGCCAGGGCGATTTTGATAAGTCCTATTGACAGTATGATATTGATTATCTGCCCTGCAATTGTAGTAATGATATTGAACCCAGCATGGGCCGGTGCGCCAAAAGGCAAACGCTGGAAAAGTGCATTTGCAATAGCGGGCGTGTAGGTGATTATCGCCCAGAGAAAACCCACCCCTGCGAAAAACCAGAAGTTCGCTTTCATAGTACGCCAGCCATACCCCAGCACATCGCTAAAATTGAAATCCTTGTCTTTCATAAATCACCTTTCGAAGAATTTTTAACATTACGATTCAAAATACAGCCGGTTTATT